>JBIIFS010000002.1:0-49410 GCA_044237185.1 Luteolibacter sp. | reverse complement strand
TAGGCCCCGGTATCTTGGCGGCTTGAGTGAAGGATTCCGCGGTTTCTCTGGCGCGGACAAGGGGGCTGCACAAAACAACGTTCGGCAGCATGGCGGCACTCGACAAAATGCGAGCGGCGTTACGTGCTTGTTGATGGCCTTTTTCCAAGAGCGCGCGGGAAAAGTCGTCTGGGTTTAACGCATTCCGATCCTCGGCCTTACCGTGACGAAGGAGGAAGAGGTTCATGAGTACGGATAAGGTTATCGAGCGCCCGTGAGGGTCACATCGTCATGCCGCCATCGACGGCCAAAACTTGGCCGGTAATATAACGTGCATCGCGGCTGGCGATGAATAATACAGCTTTGGAAATGTCCAAGGTGGTTCCGAAGCTCGCGAGAGGGATCTTTGCGATGACGGCTTCTTTCACATTTTCCGGAAGCTCGTCGGTCATGTCGGTGGTGATGAAGCCGGGGGCAATCGCATTGCAAGTCACAGCCCGGCCGGCGAGCTCGCGTGCCACGGCTTTGGTGAAACCGATGAGGCCGGCCTTGCTTGCGGAGTAATTTGCCTGGCCGGCATTTCCGATCAAACCGATCACGGAAGCGATGTTGATGATGCGTGAGTGCTCGGCTTTCATCAAGGGGCGCATGAATGCTTTGACGGTATTGAAAGCGCCTTTGAGATTGGTATCGAGAACGGTGTCCCAGTCGTCCTCTTTCATCCGCATGAGTAAACCATCCCGGGTGATGCCGGCGTTGTTGACCAGGATCGATACGGCGCCGATCTCATCGCCGATGCGTTTGGCGACCTCCTGGACGGCATCATGGTCGGAAACATCCACCGCGTAGGCCGAGCAGGACGCCGGGAAAGCTTGATTGATCTCTTCAGCCGCGCTTCCGCAGCTCGATTCGCTGCGGCTGATCAGGGCGACTCTGGCGCCCTCGGCGGCAAAGGCTCTGGCGATTTCTTGGCCGATACCTCTTCCGGCTCCGGTGACGACAACGATTTGGTCTTTGAACTGCATAATGATGTGTGGATTTGAATAAAGACTCAGATCTGTGAGTCCAGCAATCTTTTGAACTGATTCAGTGCCGATGCATAATCGGATGCTGAATTTGTATCGGGTTCGATCCTTGAGTTCGGTGAGGGTTTACAGAAAACGGATTGGAGATTCACGAGGTTATTTCCAGCGGCAGTGGCGGCGATGAGAGCGGCGCCAAGGGCGGCGGAATTTGCGACTTCTAAACGCTCGACCGGTGCCTGAAATACGTCGGCAACAATTTGGGCGATGCCGTTATTTTTGGATGCGCCGCCTGTGAGGAGAATGCGTTGGGGTGCGATTTCCATCCATTGCGAATGCAAGCGCATGTTGAGGAACTGGCCCTCCAGCAGAGAGCGAATGCGGAGCGAGTCGGTCGGATCTTCTGAAAATTCAGTGACGGGTTTCTCGAAGTCGTGGCGAGGCGTGATCTCTGCTGCGTAGAATGGCAGAGTTAGATTTTTTCCTGCAGAAGCTTTCGATGCGGAAAGATTCGCTTGGTCAAATGCACTCCAGTCCACGCCAAGCTCATCGCGTAATGCCTCGCGGGCAAGGGATCCGTTGCGGAAGCAAATGAGAGACATGAAACCACCCGCTGGATTTCCAAATACGTGACCGAATCCTTGTGGATCCGTCTTCGGGTCGGTCATCGCCGCGAAAAACGTATCACTAGTGCCAAGAGAAATAACAACTTGGCCGGGAGTTGTGGCACCCATGCCGACAAGCGAAGCAGGGTTGTCTCCGGTGAATGGGCAAATCTGGCAGCTTTTGGAAAATCCGTATTTATTCACAAAATAGGAGCTGATCGTTGCCAGTGGTTTCAGGCAAGAAGCTGCGGGCAATAATTTATCGGAGAGCTTCGATGCCGTCGCATTCATCAAATCCTCGTCCCATTTCAGGCTTTTCAGATTGAGAAGATTCATGCCCGCTCCATCACCAAAATCGATGGGCAGGGATTTGCCGGCCAGCACCGATGCCATGAACGAACTCACCAGATGAACATGACAGGTTGCGGTGTAGGATTCGGGAGATTGCTTGAAAAATTTCCGGATTTGCGGACCGGTGAAGCGCTCGATGGCTACCGAGCCCGAGCGCGAACAGACTTCAGCTTCACCACCCATCGCATCCGCAATCTCTTTGCATTCCGAGCCTGTGGAGGTATCCATCCAGATGGGCGAAGTGGCGCGGGTGAGCGTGTTGGAGAGCTGTGCTTTGAGAGAGGATGATGGATCGAGATCGGCGATCATGGCATCAAATGACCCATTCACATAAACCGATCCATGTTGTTGGCCTGAGCCCGCGATCATCGCAACTTTCGATAAATCAATTTTCGCAGCCAGCTTTCCTAAAACCAAATCAAGCGCTTCCAACCACATCATCGGATCGGCATGGACTTCTCCATGAACTCCACCGGGGATGAAGCCGCTGGGTGCTGCATATTGCGGCAGTTCGATGCCGAAATTTACCGATGCCTCGGCAATGATTTTGCCGTGATCCGCATCAAGAAGGATCGCGCTGAGGGATTGAGTGGAGGAATCGAAACCAAGGAACATGGCTGCAGTTTTCGGTTAATTTCCCGACGTTCAAGCCTAAACAAAAAAAGAGCGGCTGCCGAAGCAACCGCTCTTGAGTGAATCAGTTTACGTAAACTTCAAATTAGAAGCTGACGGAAAGCATGGTGCCTGCGACGAACTCGTTACCGGTGTTAGCATAAGCGGTATCGTTATCATCTCCAAGCGACCAAGAATGCGCAACGAAAGGCGAGATGGTCGCTGTTTCGCTGTATGCATAGTCGAGAGAGACTTTTGCAGTCAAGTGACCAACTTGGCCTTGCTCAGCAAGGTAACCAAGAGCTGCACCGGTGTTGAGGGTGAGACATGGGCTCAGCTCGAAGCCTTTGCTTCCAGCGAGTTCTGCATAGCCATCATTGTCAGTTTCGATATCCCAGAAGTAAGTAAGGGAGTAGTCGATACCATACAAGGACTTAGCAACCGAGAAGTAAACTTCTTGGGCGTCGTCAACCAACAAACGAAGGTTTTTGGCAGTCGTGTCGTCGTTGATGTAAGCGATGTAGCCGACTGCTGCAGTGAGGAAACCAAGGTCTTTGGAAACTTCAGCATAGAGATCAAGTTCTGATGTGCTGTAAGCACCACCGATTTGCGGAATACCGGTAGGCGCGTCAAATGAGCCGTACCAAGCACCTGCACTCAGGCCAAGGCCGTTGTATTCAGTTGAGACGTCAACACCTGCTTCGACGAGGTTTGATCCGAGATCAATTCCGCGAAAGAGATACTCATTAGTATATCCAGCGTGGATTTCGGATTCGATTTCTGCCGAAGCGTTGCCTGCCGCGAAAGCGGAAGCTACGACGAGGGCGCCAATAGTTTTGTAGTAGTTTTGCATAGTTTTGTTGTTGTTGGTTTCGATTGCTTTATTCATCCCAAACTGATCCGTGATGGAACAGACATGGCGAACAGAACTTAGCATTCTGCGTACCAAGGAGAAACTTCTGGCAAACCGTTGCAAGGGGTATTTAATCAATCCGTAGGATCTGTCCAGATAAAAGTGTCATCCGATTTGCCGGCCAACAGCAGGTCTTTTGGAGGGTTTATCGCCCTCTTTTTTGATGATATTCAATTTCCGGTCCCTAAACAGCATCGTTTTTCATTGATAAAATAT
This sequence comes from Luteolibacter sp., assembly GCA_044237185.1. Taxonomy (GTDB): domain Bacteria; phylum Verrucomicrobiota; class Verrucomicrobiia; order Verrucomicrobiales; family Akkermansiaceae; genus Luteolibacter. The sequence goes on along the minus strand of JBIIFS010000002.1, from coordinate 45,712 downwards.
GGATGAAATCCGGTAGCTGCATTTTTGGCACGGCCATTGCTTAGCAATGAAACTGCTGTATGAAATGCAGCTCAATCCGCAATAACAGCTCAACATCCGACAACCCTGACTCATATGATAAGAAGACATCCAACAACATTGCGAGCTCTTGCCCTAGCGGCGATGGCTTGTTTCGCCATGCCTCTCATGCCCTCGACCGTCCTCGGTCAGGAAGAGGCGCCACCTGTAACAACCGAATTGGCTGAACCAGCTACTACGGCTGAACCAGCTACTGCTGCTGAGGCTCCGGCAGAGGGAACCTACGAAGCCTTCATGTTAACTCCTGAGGCGGTCATGTTCACAGTTAATAACCTGTGGATCCTTCTTTCAGCTGCTTTGGTGTTTATCATGCACCTTGGTTTCTGCTCTGTAGAATCCGGTCTTTGCCAAAAGAAAAACACTGTAAACATCCTGTTTAAGAACGTTTTCATCGTTTGTATTGGTGCTCTGGGCTATATGGCTTGGGGTTTTAACGCGATGTATCCTGGTTTCGAGGCTGGTAAATCAATGGATTTCTTCGCTATGGGCAGTCCACTTATGAATGGTTTTGCGGATGAGACAGCTCGTACCGCAGCTGTAACCAGTGCGTATAACCCCGGTTATACGGTTTGGGCGGACTTTATTTTCCAAGCTATGTTTGCTGCTACTGCGGCGACCATCGTTTCCGGTGCAGTTGCTGAGCGCGTGAAGCTCTCTAGTTTCATGATCTATGCAACCATTCTGGTTACCTTCCTTTATCCAATCACTGGTTCGTGGAAATGGGGATACGGCTGGTTGAACACCATTGGCTTCCTCGACTTTGCTGGATCCTCACTGGTTCATGCTTTCGGTGGTTTCGCTGCCCTTGCTGCCATCATCGTTCTTGGTCCGCGTCTTGGTAAATTCACCAAAGATGGTGTTAAACCTATCCTTCCCCACAATCTTCCCCTTGCGAACATCGGTGTTTTCATGCTTTTCGTTGGATGGTTTGGTTTTAACGGTGGTTCGGTTCTGAGTGCTAATCCAGAATCCGTTTCTCGTGTATTCGTAACCACAGCCGTCTCAGGCTTTGGTGGGGGTATTGCGGCGATCTTCGCTTCATGGGTTCTTCTCAAGAAGCCTGATCTTTCCATGGCATTGAATGGTATCCTTGCAGGACTTGTCGGTATCACTGCTGGTGCCGATGTGATCAGCCCATGGATGGCAGTTGTCGTCGGTCTCATCTCCGGTGTTCTCGTGGTTTGCTCCGTGCTGTTTTTCGATAAAATCAAGATCGACGATCCAGTTGGTGCGGTTTCGGTGCACGGTGTTTGCGGTATCTTCGGTACTCTTGCGGTTGCCATCTTCGGAACTGGCGATCTCAAAGCTCAGTTGATTGGTACACTCTCAATCTCCGTCTTTGCCTTCGTCACTTCCTTCATCCTCTTCTTTGTGATCAAACTGATCATGGGAGTTCGAGTCAGTGCTCAAGAAGAAGCCGAGGGCCTCGACGTTGCCGAGCACGGCTCACCTGCATACAGCGATGGTCACTAATTCTCCCAAATAGGGGTTTCACCAAACGGGCGAGCTGGCAACGGCTCGCCCGTTTTCATTTGCGGGAAAGAGCAATGAGGAGGGCGGACATTCCTGTCCGCCTATTGCGGTTGGCTGGTATCATTTGCATCCTTTTGATTGGCGGAGGGGGAAACTTTCGCTAAGGATAGGACATGAAACGTCAGGGGTTACGGTTTTTTTTGGCGGTGGGCCTGGTGGTTTCCACGTTATTTTTAGGGATGTTGATCATGGGAAGCTATGAATCCTCGCCTGATCCCAAAGCGCGTTTTGAAATTCAGGCAATTCGTTTGAAGCAGGATAAGGGATATGTCTGGCTTGAGGCTCATTTAAAAAAAAACGGGAAAAAGGATCACGATCTCAAGCAGCCGGTGCGTCTGGTCACGGCAGATGGGGTGAAACATGAGCCTGCGGATTCGAGCTTCGCTGGAACGCCGGAAAAGGGCTTTACCGAAATTTGGTTTAAATTCTGGTTGGAGACAGAGGCGCTTAAAGGCGAAATAAATCTCGAAATGAACGGTGGTGCGCTGAAAATCAAAAGCTCAAAGCCGTTGCCCGTGCTTGGAAGTGGCAATGAAACCGTATTTAAATCCTCCAACTGGGAAACATCATGGCTTGGCTTTTGATCGATAACTCGAATACGCGCACCAAGTTCCGCCTGGGAAATGCCCGGGGTTTGATGGAATGGTCCGCCGTGGTGCCAACGCAGGATCTGGAGGCACCTTCACTTCAGGCCTTGGCTGGGGGTTTGGATTTTTCGGCAGTGGCTGTTGCGTCGGTGGTTCCTGAAAAAGAGGATGTGCTGAGGAGGTTTTTTGAAAATCATGCCGCCTACCACAGACTGACCCATGAAAGCCCTCTGGGGTATGGATTTGAGATCGATCGTCCGGAGCAAGTGGGGCATGACCGGTTGGCGAATGTCGTTGCCTTGAAAGAACGATATTATGCTCCCGGAATCGCCATCGATTTTGGAACGGCCGTCACTTTCAGTGTCATGACGGCGAAAGGAAATTTTGCGGGAGGGGTGATCGCTCCCGGGATGGACTGCATGACGGACTATCTCGCGTCCAAAACGGCGCAGTTACCACGGGTTAAGCCTGAAAGATACGAATCAGCCATTGGCAAAACCACCCTGGAAGCTCTGCGGATCGGGGTAGTTGCCGGACATCGGGGGATGATTCGGGAAATTTTACATGAGATTGTCTCGGAAATCGGCGGTGAAATTACAGTAATTGCTACGGGAGGAGGAGCGACATTCGCAGCTCACGGATTATCGGAAATTTTCGCAGTGGATCTGGATCTCACATTAGAGGGATTGCGGCTCGTTGCTGGGAGAGTATTCAGTGTTTGATTTTCAACCACGAAATACACCAAAAGCACGAAAAAATCAGAACTAAACCCATCATGCTTCAGTCATCAAATCCTGCGGCGTGGATGGTTCCATAATTCATCCCACTTTCGTGTAATTCGTGATTTTCGTGGTTAAAAATATCTAGGATTAACCTAGATATTTTCCCCAATGCTCTTTAGGCAGAGCGCGGTAATGAGTGAACATTCCTTGGCAATCGGCATCGATTTCGGTGGTACTAGCGTGAAAACTGGGGTGGTGCGTGGTTCAGAAATCATTGATTTGGCGCCACCGATCGCGACACAGGATTTTGACGGACCGGAACCGCTGATCGCGCTGATGGTGCGCACGGTTGAGGATCTTCGTCTGAGGCACTCGGAAATCGCGGCGGTTGGAGTTGGGATGCCGGGCTTCGTTCATTTTGAAAAGGGCACGGTATTCAATCTGACCAACGTAAGAGGTTGGCAGAATGTGGCGCTGAAAGGGATACTCGAGGCGAAGTTGGAATTGCCTGTGGTGGCGGATAATGACGCGAACTGTATGGCGTATGCTGAATGGAAGTTGGGTGCGGGCAGAGGTTTCAAGGATCTGGTTTGTGTTTCTCTGGGGACGGGTGTGGGCGGAGGTGTGATTGTGAACGGTCAAATGGTACGCGGTGCGAATTACGGTGCGGGTGAAATCGGCCAGACATCGATCGATTTTCAGGGTCGCCGCGGTCACTACGGAAATTTAGGTGCGCTCGAAGATTATATCGGTAACCGGGAAATCGCTCGTGATGCGCAGCAGGCCTATCTGGCCGCGGGAATTTCCAAAGATATTGAAGACTGCTCGCCTGCCGCGCTTGCGGAAGCGGCGCAGCATGGGGATAAAATCGCACTTCAGCGCTGGGACATTACGGGCCGTATGCTGGCGACTTCCATGATGAATGCGTGTTGGTTGTTGAATCCGGAAGCTTTGATCATCGGTGGCGGTGTGGCCCGTGCGGGTGAGTTGCTCTTCAAGCCCTTGCGCGAGCATCTCCTGCAACAGCTCTCGGGTCCCTTCAAAGACCATCTCGCGATTTTACCAGCCAATTTCGGCCACGAGGCGGGCACAATTGGAGCGGCGGCGCTTGCGCTCGAAGTAGCGGGTTTGTAACAGCGGCTAGCAGATGGCGATGATTTCGAAGTCAGGTGCTTCAATCTGCTCTCCGAGCATTTTACCCATCAGTTTCGCGTAAAGCGGACTTTCTGGGCTGAGCAAAGTCACCTCTTGATTTTCGTAAAGGATTTCTAGTCCACCAGCTGCCGGAGCGAGGAGAAATAGGATTTTTTGTTGGTGGCCAAGTTTGTGCAGTGTGACCAGTGCGCCGGCATCCACGGGGTCGTTTAGGGAAAAATCCTCAAGCCGCAGGTTTTCAAAAGCCATCAGGGTCGCTCTCAGTTCTTTGACCTGACGCGCCTGCCCCGTGGCCAGATATGATTCTTCCAGGCTACGCGTGTCGTATTTGCTCTCGGCCTTTGAACCTGGATCGGTTGCGGCTTCATGGGCAGCGATGGCCGCTTTTGCCAAACGTTCCAGACGCGCGCGCAATTCGTCACTTATCAGTTCGACCAATTCGGATTTCATGTTTCAGTCGCATCATTTCGACAGGGTTTCGTCATCTTACAATACATTGCTGCAAGTGGAGGCTTGACCCCGCGCGGAGGGATGGGCAATTTGTGCGCCCCTGCGGTGCCTTGGTGGCAATCCGTCGGTAAAAACGAAATCACAAATCGATTAGGTATGGCTGCGAAGATTTATACAAACAAAGACGCGAATCTCAAATCGCTTAAGAAAAAGACGCTCGCCGTGATTGGCTTCGGCTCACAAGGCCACGCACACGCGCTCAACCTCAAGGACAGCGGATTCAAGGTCATCATCGGCCTATACAAGAAATCCAAATCCCGTGAAGTCGCTAAGAAGCTTGGCTTTGAAGTGATGGACACTGCGGATGCTGTGAAAGCTGCCGACGTTATTTTCGTCGCAACTCCTGATACCGTCATCCCTGCGGTTTACAACAAGGACATCGCGCCAAACATCACCAAGGGCAAAACCCTGCTGTTCTCGCACGGCTTCGCCGTTCACTTCAAGACTATCAAACTCCCTAAAAACATTGATGTGATTCTCGTCGCACCAAAAGGCCCAGGTCACACGGTTCGCTCGCAATTTGTCGCTGGAAAAGGCGTTCCAGGTCTCATCGCCATTCATCAAGATGTGACTGGCAAAGCTAAAGAAACCGCTCTTGCATGGGCCACCGGTATCGGCAGTGGTCGCGCGGGTATTTTTGAAACCAATTTCCGTGAAGAAACCGTGACCGACCTCTTCGGTGAGCAAGTCGTTCTCTGCGGTGGCGCTTCGGCACTCGTCAAAGCGGGTTTTGAAGTTCTTGTCGAAGCTGGATACCAGCCTGAGATGGCTTACTTCGAGTGCCTTCATGAGCTTAAGCTCATCGTCGACCTCATGAATGAGCAAGGCATCGCCGGCATGCGTTTCTCCATCTCCGAAACCGCCGAGTGGGGTGATGTGTCCGTTGGGCCGAAAATCATCGATGCTTCCGTCAAGAAGCGCATGAAGCAGCAACTCAAAGAAATCGAGAACGGCAAGTTTGCCAAAGAGTGGATCGCTGAATACGAAGGCGGCTACAAGAAGTTCAACGTGCTTCGTAAAGAAGGCGCGAACCACCAGATTGAAAAAGTGGGTGAGAAACTTCGCTCCACCATGAGCTGGATCAAGCACACCAAGATCAAAAAAGGTGCAAGCCAAGCGAGCCTCATATCGAGCTCCAAGTAATTCATTCATATCTAATAAACGCCCGGTCTCTTCGTGAGTCCGGGCGTTTTTTTGTTATGCAGGAGTATGGACAGCGCGAGTCCACTCGCGCTTTGGATCATAGCGGAATGAAGCGCGACTGGAGTCGCGCGGTCCTTTGAGAGGCGGCACGCTTTCCTACCTCGTCGCAGCCGGTAGCCACGCTCTAGCACCGGTACTGCGGCGTTCGTAGTCCTTAAAAAATCCTGCAAGCCCCTGGCGGGTTTCGAGATCTTCGATGGCTTCGGCGGCTTTTGGGTAGCGCCAACGAAAACCCGCTTCACGCAGTCTCAGAGGATCCGCCCACCGGCTTTTCAGGATCAACTCCGTTTCCGATTTCATGAAAAACGCACCGATTTTCAGCATCCACTCAGTTGCAGGAAGTCCAAAAGGCATCCCCATCGTTTCACGGAAGCATTTCATCAACTCGCGGTTGGTGGGGAAGTTGGGCGCAGTCACGTTGATTAATCCTTCGATGAAAGGATCGCGCATCACAAAATCCACCGCTCTGAGTAAATCTTCCATGTGGATCCAACTGATCCGTTGAGTGCCTTTCCCCATGGTTCCCCCAAGAGTTTTCTTTGTTAGATCGGTCAGCACATCGTAAACAGTTTCTGGCTCATTAGCTAAAACCATCCCGATACGCATCGCCACTTTGCGTGTTTCTGCCGGCACTTTAGCTGAGAAAAAAGCGTCTTCCCAAGCAGATGCAACATCACAAGAGAATCCTTTGCCCGCCGTGCCATGCCATTCGTTTTGTGCTTTATCTTCAGCATGGCGATACCAAGTCGCGGTGCTCGAGTTGATCCATAATTTCGGAGGAACACGGCATGCGGCGATAGCCTTGCCAATGACTTGGGTGGATTTCACCCGACTCGCAAGTATATCCTCGCGATTCTTTGCGTTGTAGCGGCAGTTCACACTGCGCCCGGAAAGATTGATCACCAATTCAGCTCCTTCAAGAGCGTAGGCCCAGGGTCCGATGGTTTTCCCGTCCCATTTTAAAAACATGCCGTCGCCGCTCCAGCCCTTGCGGTTTCTGGCGATCGCGACGACCTCGCGGCCGTTTCTTGTAAAGTGACGGCAAAGATAGCGGCCGAGAAATCCGTTGGCGCCGATGATGACTACTGTCGTGTTCATAACAAATGGCTGGTTTAGCCGAGTAATTTTGAAGCGATTTGCAGCGCGAAGCTGTGTTTCATCGCGGCAACGCGATCTGACAAATGAGAAGCCATGCCGACAAAATCCTGAAGCTCGCTGACTTGTTTATGGAACGCCCTTGCATCTTCTCCCTTGAGTCCTTTGGTCTCCTCGGCACACTTGCTCAGCAGTGCCAGCGCGGGCTCGATCTCGCGGCGTTTGCGCTCACGAGCGATGATTCGAAAAATTTGCCATACGTCTTTTTCGGCTTCGTAGTAGTCGCGGCGATCGCCTTTGATTACCACCATTCTCACCAGTCCCCATGCGACCAATTCCTTAAGGTTCGTATGGGCATTGCCCCGGCTGATTTCCAGTTCCTCCATGACCTCATCCGTGCACATCGACTGGGGTGAGATCATCAACAAAGCATGGATCTGAGCCATGGTGCGGTTGATTCCCCATTGGGTTCCAAGTGCGCCCCATTGCGCGATGAATTCTTCCTTGGATTCTTTTAACCTGTCACTGCTGGCGTTCATATTTTTCATAATATACTGAAAATACAGAATAGCAAGTAGGGAAAATGCCTATCCACAGCAAGAAAAAAGCCGCAATCCGAAATGGATGGCGGCTTGTGATTTTTGAAGCGATGGATCAGAGCGATGCCTTGATGGAATCGAACTGGGCGCGTTTGGCTTTCAGATCACGCTCGAGCTTTTCCATCTCCTTGCCGAGGGAAAGCAAGCTGTTCAATTTTTTCTCCATGCTGCCCTTGGTGGTGACAGCTTTGCTTGTGGATTTGGCAGTTGTTTTTTTGGCGCCTTTCGCAGCAGCCTTACCAGTGGATTTACCTCCCGATTTCTTAAGCCATGTGGCGATGGTGAGTTGTGATATACCGAATTTTTTTGCCGCTGTGAGTTGCCCGCCGCGTTTGTTCTTGGCGTTATGCTCATTCACGAATGCGATGATCTTGGTTTTTTCCTCAGCGCTGTAGCGCTTGCCGCGAATTGCTTTTTTTGTGCTCATTGTTATTGGAATGTTAGGTATGTGTAAGTCATATGCAAGTAACAATATTATATTATCATCGCAACGAATGATTAATATGATGATAACTTTTCAAATAATAACAAATCATCCAGTCGAGTGATCCAAGCTTCCGCGCCATGCTTCACTTTGTCGCGTGTCACCACACCGCCGAAGCCGATCATCAAATCGACATCCGGTTTGGTCTCAAGATCCGATGTGCCATCGCCAATCATCAATACTTTCTCCGGAAGCATCGCGGCTTTCCATTGCCGAATGATTTCGTTTTTTCCCAAGTTACGTGTGGTCGGGTAATTTTCACCGTAGCCAGCATAGTTGCCTGACGCATCGAAATAAAGCGGCACGGCCTCGACATGCTCGATGCTAAGTTGATCCGCAAATGGCCGGATGACGGGCTCGAAACCACCGGACAGAATCACCGGAGTCCAGCCCTGCTGGCGCGCGTGTTGAATGAGTTTTTGCGCTCCCTCCACGATGTGATCGATATAGTATCGGCTCACTTCGCGGGCCATGCCGAGGCTGGGACGAATGATCTCCATGCGCTTTTTGAAAACTGCATCCAGCGGAATATCCCCGTTCATTGCGGCGTTGGTGAGTTTCACGACTTCGTCAAAAACAGCCGGATCGGAGAGTCGCGCCAATTCATCGATTCCTTCGATCGAGCTGAGTGTGGAATCACAATCCAGGAACAATAGTTTATTTTTGGTCTCTCGCATGGGATGGATAATAACTTCGGTTTGATTGTGTATCATATCGAAGAGTTCGATGATTTCCTCGTTCCGCATCCGAATGCAGCCATGGCTGGCGGTGCTGCCGATCTTTTCCTCATGGTTGGTGCCATGGATGTAGATAAACCGATCAAAGGTGTTTTGGTTTTCCGGGTCCTTGCCGGTGAGCCGGAGAATGCGTGTGAGTATGAGATCGTCGTTGCAGGAGATATTTGAATTCCAGATTCCAGCCGGCCTTCTTGATTTGAAAATGGTTCTTGGCGGGGAACCGTCGCCGATTTTTTCACAGATTTCGAAATTTCCGGTGGGTGTGCGGTAGCTGCCTTCGAGGAAACCCATGCCTTTCGAGCTGGAGGATATGGCGAATGTTTTCAGGGTCGATCCGCCAGCGATCACGCGCAAAGTCTGATCGTCCAGAGAAATTTCGATGCGGAGCTTTTCGTTCATGAGATTGTGTGAAAGACAGCCAAAGTATTGTGTCCGCCCATCCCGTGGGCAAGTTTGAACACGGGGCCGGTTGGAGATATGGATTGGTAGGGTGCGGAAAGTTCGCCCAATCCGGATGTGCCGTGTAAATTCTGCGGGAGAATTTCTTTTCTCATGAAGGCTAACAGGATCGCGCTTTCAAGAAGCCCACTCGCCCCGACCGTGTGACCGATATAGGGTTTGAGCAAATGAAGTGTGGGGCGGGATCCGAGTGCGGCGGAGTTCAGGAAATGTTTTTCGGCACGCGCTTGGGTTTGGGTTCCGGTGGCGTGGGGGCAAACCGCAGTAGGCTTTCCGCAAACGGCGATCGCTTTTTTCAAAAGCTCAGAAGTTCTTCCGCCGTCCTTTGGAATTCCCACGGGGTCGGAGCCGTCGGAATTGTTGGCAAAAAACGAGAGGCGTAATTTTCCGGCCGGGGTTGAGCTCAGCGCGATCGCAGCCGCGCCTTCACCCGGGAGGAATCCATCGCTTTCCGGCGAGAGAGGGTTGAGAATCGCAGCGCTTCCGAGCAGGCCAGAGGCTGCGTAATTATCGAGCAAGAGCGGGACCAACGGAAGATCGACCGCCACCACCAGTGCGCGCTCGGCTTGGCCGGAATCGATAAGAAGTTTCGCGATTCCAAGCGCATCGAGCCCTGCTGAGCAACCACTTGCGACAACATGGTTCGGACCGTGGATGCCGAGCTCGATGGAGATGGCGGTGGCAGGTTCGCTGTGAATCGTATTGCTTGCCGCCATTAACTTGAACGGGCGTCTGTTTGGCCATTCGCCCAGCCAGCCTGCAGCGTTGCCGCGGCTTGTGCCAACGACCAGCGCGGCACCTGCAAGTTCATCCTTGCTCCAGCCGGCCTCCGCCGCCGCTTGATTCGCAACATGGAGAGCGGCCATGGTCACGGGACTCCACTTGCGGTGATTGAGAAGCTCCCTCGGCTGGATCCATGCGCCATGGAGGTGGGCGTGCGGGCTTTCGTTTCCGAGAAGTTTTCCAAGGGGTTGAATCCCCGAAACGCCGGAGGAAATGGCCATGAGATGCGATGCAACATCATGGCCAAGGGCCGAGAGCGTGCCGAGTCCTGTAATGGAAAGTGCGGAAGTGATGCACTCGGTTAGCAAGCTCACCGCTCACCGCAACCTCAAAACCGCAATTTGGATGACTTTCCGCCTTTGCGCGGAGCGAAAAGATGCCTCATAAGCGGTGTGGCGAATGAAGTCGGTTCTCGAAACAATCAATGGTGGAGCAGGTTATCTCGAAAAGCGGGGGATTGAAGACGCGCGGCGAAATATGGAGCACTTGCTTGCCAAGGTTCTGGAATGCTCGCGGATGCAGCTTTACACTCAGTTTGACCGCCCCTTGGAAGAGGCGACTCTGGCGCCGCTGCGTGAGATATTGAAAAAGCGTGGCGAGGGCATTCCACTGCAACATCTGCTGGGCGAGGTGTCATTTCATGGTCGTGATTTTCTTTGTGATGGACGTGGTCTGATTCCAAGACCTGAGACCGAGGAACTTGTGGAAATGATTCTCAAACAGCTGACGGGTGAAAATTTGCAGATTTTGGATGTCGGCTGTGGATCGGGAGTAATCGGACTTTCTCTTGCGGCTGAAAAGCCAGGCAGTCATGTGACCTTGGTTGATATTTCCGAAAGCGCGTTGGAGTTGACGCGCGAGAACGCCCACAAGTTGGGTTTGGGAAATGTGGAGATTTTACGCAGTGATTTGTTCAATGATGTGACAGGAAGCTTTGATCTCATTGTGGCCAACCTGCCTTATGTGCCCGAAGGCGAGGCCGAAACCATGGCTCGCGAGCTTGCCCATGATCCGGCGCTTGCGCTGTTTTCCGGGCCTGAGGGAATGGATTTGCTCAGGCGCTTCATCCCGGACGCATTGAGTTTCCTCAAGCCCGGTGGCTGGTTGGCGCTTGAGATTGGTTACGATCAGGCTTCACAGGTGCGCTTCTGTTTGGAAAAGTCCGGCTTCACGGAAATCGGGATTCGCAAGGATCTTGGCGGGATCGCCCGGTTTCCATTCGCGCAACATCAATAAAGTCACACATCGAAATGGATAAACTTGTCGTCCACGGAGGCTCTGTCATCAAGGGCTCAATCAATATTTCCGGATCCAAAAACGCATCGCTGCCGATTCTTGCCGCAACGATTCTAACAGGAGAAGACTGCATCATTCGCCGCGTGCCGGATGTTTCAGATACGAACTATATGATTCAGATTCTCAGCGCACTCGGTGCGGAGGTGGAAAGATCTTCCGGAACCGTGCGGATTTCGTGTGCGGACATATCTGATGAGGCGCCTTATGAATTGGTGCGCCGCATGCGCGCATCGATTTGCGTGATGGGTCCCTTGCTTGCAAGAAAAGGACGTGCGGTGGTTTCGTTGCCGGGTGGGTGCGTGATCGGCGACAGACCGGTTGATCTTCACCTTAAGGGAATGGAAGCGCTTGGCGCGAAGATTGAATTCGAAGGTGGAAATATCATCCTCACCGCGCCCGATGGTTTGCGTGGTGCGGAAATCAATTTGCGTGGCGAAAGCGGACCGACCGTACTCGGCACGGACAACGTGATGATGGCGGCGACCTTGGCCGAGGGCATCACCGTGATCGAATCCGCCGCGGCTGAGCCCGAGGTATTGGATCTTGCGAATTTCCTCAACGGCATGGGGGCGAAGATTACCGGAGCTGGTACTCGTCGGATCGTCATCGAGGGTGTGAAGGAACTGAAAGGAGTCGAGCATACCGTGATTCCGGATCGGATCGAAGCGGGCACGTTTATGGCTGCGGCCGCTTTGGCGGGTGAGGGAGTTCGGTTGAATCGCGTCAATCGCGAGCATTTGAGAGCGATCACCGAGGCCATCATCAAATCCGGACACAAAGTGGAGTTCAACGAAGAAGGAACCTCATGTTTCGTCGAGCGCGGTGAGGCGCTGCAAGGAGTTGATCTGAACACCTCTCCCTACCCGGGTTATCCAACGGACATGCAGGCCCAGATGACGGCACTGTTGGTCACGACTCCCGGAATCAGCGTGGTAAAAGACAGTATTTTTCCACAACGCTTCATGCATTGTGCCGAGCTGAAAAGGATGGGCGCCGATATCAAATTGGATCAGGGAACTGCGATTGTCCGGGGTGTTGAAAAACTCTCCGCAGCTCCGGTCATGGCTTCCGATCTTCGCGCTTCCGCTGCTCTGGTTCTCGCTGCGCTACGCGCCAAAGGGACTACTGAAATTTCCCGCCTGTATCATATCGATCGCGGCTACGAACATATCGATGAGAAGTTGCTCATGTTAGGTGCGGATGTCGAGCGTGTGAGGGTGTAGGAAGAGTGAAGAGTGAATGTTAGATTTCACTTCTCAGATCGCTTGCGGCGTTTTTTGAGGATTCCTCAGGGACGTCCAGAAAGTCAAAGTCATCCGTGGGTTTGGAGCTAACGCTCGGTGTGATGAGCAGGGGCCGAGTGTTTTGATCGATGATTTCGATATTGGGCAGGGAGACGCCCTCGGGGGCGGCTTTGAGATCTTCGAATTTGCGGGCGGTGGTCATCACGCGGGTTTCGAAAGAGCCGATCGCTTTGTTGTAATGATCGACGGCGTTGTTGAGCGATCCGCCGAGTTTGGAAAAATGGTCGGCGAGTTTTCCAAGCCGCTCGTGCATCGTGCGGCCGAGAGCGGAAATTTCCTTAGCGTTGAGAGCGAGGGCTTCCTGTCTCCAGCCGTAAGCGACGGCTTTGAGCAGGGCGATCAAGGTGGTGGGAGTGGCGAGGATTACGCCTTCGTTGACGCCACCTTCGATCAGGCCGGGATCGGAATGAAGAGCGGCGGAGAAAAACGATTCGCTGGGAAGAAACAGCACGGTGAATTCAGGGCTGTCTTCAAATTGCTCGGTATATCTTTTGGATGAGAGTTGCTTGATATGGGTCCGGACTTGTTGTGCGTGTTGACCGAGAAAACGCTCGCGCTCCATTTCATCTGAGGCTTCGTGCGCATTGAGATAAGCGTCCATCGGGGTTTTTGAATCGACCACGATGGTTTTCCCCCCGGGTAGCTTGATGATGAGATCGGGACGCAAGCGCTTACCTTCGTCGGTTATGGTTGTGGTTTGAAGAGTGAAGTCACAATGCTCTTGCATTCCCGCGAGCTCGACGACGCGGCGGAGCTGCATTTCTCCCCATTGACCGCGTCCGGTGGGTTGACGCAACGCCTTGACCAAGGAAGCGGTTTCTTTTTGTAAGCCGAGCTGACCTTCGCCGAGCGCACGGACTTGCTCTTTGAGCTCGGAGTATGCGCCTTCGCGGATTTTTTCAATTTCACCGATCCGCAGCTCAAATTTTCCAAGGGAATCCGCAACCGGTTTGACCAAGGTTTCGATGGCGATTTTACGTTTTTCGATTTCGCCTTTTGCTTCCTCCGTTTGGGAGGCGAGGGTGGATTTTGCGAGGTGGAGAAATTGTTCGGATGCTCCTTTGAGTGCATCTGCTGAAAGGGCTTTGAACGTGTCGGAGAGGCGGGATTCCGCACGTTCGAGCAGGATTTGTTTTTCAGCGGCGGATTTTCGTTCCGCATCGAGCCGGGTCTCCAGCTCGGTAACCCGCCGTTCCTCGTTTTTGAGAAGATCGGTGAGACGGGTGCTTTTCCGGGTTGCGGTGAGCTGCGCGATGGCCCAGCCCGCCAAAAACGTGGCGAGTCCGGTGAGAATCAGGGGCAGGAGGGTCGAGAGTTCGGGTGGCATGAGAGATTTCTGCTTGCGGGGTTGCGGTTGCTGGCGTTGATGTAAGGCGTTGCCGCAATCATGCTTGCCTCAGGCAGGCGCGACAACTCAAACTTCCATTCACCTTTTTTAAATATTATGGCACACACATTACCTGAACTTGGCTACGCACTGAACGCGCTTGAGCCACACATTGATGCTCTCACGATGGAAATCCATCACGGCAGACATCATCAAGCTTATATCACCAACCTCAATGCGGCGATCGCTGGAAAAGCCGACCTTGAAGCGAAATCAGCTCTCGAGCTGATTACCAACCTCGGTGCCGTTCCAGAAGACATCCGCGGTGCGGTTCGTAACAACGGCGGCGGTCATTTGAATCACAGCTTTTTCTGGAAGGTCATCGCTCCCGGCGGCGCCAAAGCGCCATCGGGTGAACTCGCCGCTGCCATCGACAAAGCCTTCGGCTCCTTCGATGCCTTCAAAGAAGCCTTCGCCAAAGCCGGCGCAACCCGTTTCGGTTCCGGCTGGGCATGGCTCTGCAAAAAAGCCGATGGCACCCTCGCCGTCTGCTCCACCGCCAACCAAGACAACCCGCTCATGGGCTCCGACTTCGGCGGCTGCGGCAGCACGCCCATCCTCGGCCTCGATGTCTGGGAACATGCCTATTATCTTCACTACCAGAACAAGCGCCCCGCCTACATCGAAGCATTCTGGAACATCGTCAACTGGGATGAAGTTGCGAAAAACTTCGCTGCGTAATCCAGTCTTTCACCAAAAACCGTCGGAGCAATCCGGCGGTTTTTTTGTGGAAAGGAACCGCGATTTCCTATCGCGACTGCAACAGTTCCACTGATTCGCTCACGAGGTCGCGATTTGGAAATCGCGGTTCCTGTCTGTTTCTTTCTCTGAAACACATGATGGATTTCTCCCGTAGCATTCCATGATGAAAATATTAGCCTTCATGATGTTGTCCTTGGTTTCCGTGAAAGCGGCCGAGGTGGGTTTGGGTGTGAAGCCGGTTGAGGGGGCTGAGGTGATTTTTGATGGGAGCCGGGAGATGCTGGATTTGAAATGGAAGTATTGGGAGGGACCGCGTTTCGCATCGGCGATGCCGATCAAATGGAAGATCGTTAAGGATCCGGTGGATCAAGGAACCGCACTCCAAACCGATGATCCTGCGGCAGCGGGAGGCAAGTTCGGATCAGCGGATCTTGTGACCAAGAAGGAATATCGTGATTTCCGTTTGCATGTTGAATTTCTGGTCAACAACAAGGGTGGTAACAGCGGTGTGTATCTGCAAAATCGTTATGAAATCCAAATCAAGGACGGTGATAAAACCAAGCACGGGATGGGCGCGGTGATCAACGAGACGGAGTCACCGTATCATTCGTATAAAGGAATCGGGCAATGGAACTCCTATGACATCGTGTTTCGCGCGGCACGGTTCAGTGAAGGAAAGTTGACAGAGAAAGCGAAGGTCACCGTTTATTTCAATGGTGAAAAGGTGCACCAGGATGTCGTCATTAACCAAGTATGGGGAGGCGCGAATTCCGGGATCGATGGAGGAAACGATGGAGGTAAGGGAATCACCGATGTGCCAGGAGGAATCAAGCTGCAGTGCGAGGGGCACGATGTCCGGTATCGGAATATCTGGATCAAAGAGCTGAATCTTGGTGACAAGGGAACGGATTTTTGAGGAGACAAAATTTTCCTTCGTTTTATCGACTTAACCTCCTTATCTTCTCCCCATGATAAGCATAGGAACTCCCTTTACCGATGGCGCGACGCGCGTGATGCTTTGTGGCTCAGGTGAGCTAGGTAAAGAGGTGGTGATCGAATTACAACGCTACGGGGTTGAGGTCATTGCGGTGGACAGTTACCCGAATGCTCCGGCGATGCAGGTGGCGGATCGGTCTCATGTGGTTTCGATGTTGGATGGCGCGGCATTGCGGGCGGTGATTGAGTTGGAAAAGCCTCACCTCATTGTTCCGGAGGTGGAGGCGATCGCGACAGACACATTGGCGGAAATCGAGGCGGAAGGATTGGCCACGGTCATTCCCACGGCACGCGCAACTCAACTCACGATGAACCGCGAAGGCATTCGGCGGCTTGCGGCTGAGGAGCTGGGCTTGAAAACCTCACCTTACCGTTTCGCAGCAAGCGAAGAGGAGTATCGCGCAGCGGTCGCGGAGATCGGGCTGCCTTGCGTGGTGAAGCCCATCATGAGTTCCTCTGGGAAAGGCCAGAGCACCGTAAAACATCCTGAGGATATTCAGTCTGCATGGGATTATGCGCAGAAAGGCGGACGCGCTGGAAAAGGAAAAGTCATCGTCGAGGGATTTGTGGATTTTGACTATGAGATCACCCAGCTGACGGTGCGCCATGCGGCCGGCATCTCGTTTTGTGAGCCGATCGGGCATATTCAGATCGATGGCGATTATCGCGAAAGCTGGCAGCCGCAAGCGATGAGCGACCTCGCGCGCGAAAGAGCGATGGCATCTGCACGCGCCATTACCGATGCACTTGGAGGACGTGGGATTTTCGGAGTCGAGTTGTTTGTTAAAGGCGACGAGATCATTTTTTCCGAAGTTTCGCCGCGCCCTCACGATACCGGTATGGTGACGATGATTTCCCAGGACCTCTCGCAGTTCGCTTTGCACGCGCGCGCGATCCTTGGACTGCCGATACCGGAAATCCGTCTATACGGGCCCTCGGCTTCGGCTGTATTGCTGGTGGAAGGGGAATCTGATTCGATCATTTACGGCAATTTGGAAAATGCTCTCGCCGAGCCCGATACGCAAATCCGCCTTTTTGGAAAACCCAATGTATCAGGAAAACGCCGCATGGGTGTCGCCCTCGCACGGGGAACGGATATAGAAAATGCGCGGCTAAAGGCTCGCAAAGCGAGTGGGAAGATTCAGGTGAATTTGTGATATTTCGCCATAGTTAAAACCATGTATATCCAGAAATAATAGTTGAGGTCGTTATTTCACTGCGGAGCCGCAGAGGTCACAGAGGAAATGCAAAGCTAGGGTTCATAAAATTCATGGTTAAAAATTACGAACGATTTGGAGTCGCCTGGTAGCTGAGCGCTGTATTGAATGAGCGGGATATCATGAGTTTAGGAAAGCTGACAAAAGCGGTGGTTTCGGGCGCGCGGCCGAAAACTTTGGCGGCCGGTTTGGTGCCGGTTTGGTTGGGTGGAGTCCTGGCATGGAAGTTGACTGGCAATTTTGACGGATGGCTGTGGAGTTGCACCTTGCTGGGTGCGCTGTGCATTCAGATCGCGACGAATTTTTTTAACGATGCGGTGGATGGGAAAAAAGGAGCCGACGGTGTGGCTCGAACCGGTCCAAGGCGCCTGACCGGCACGGGTGAAATGTCCTTCAGACAGGTGATGGTTCTCGGTGGGTTGTTTCTGACAGGAGCGGTTTTCTTCGGGATGTTTTTATGCATGGCACGCGGCTGGCCCATGGTCGCCATTGGAATCCCGTCATTATTTCTCGCATACGGTTACACCGGCGGACCGGTTCCTCTGGCCTACCGCGGATTGGGGGAGATTTTTGTGATCTTGTTTTTTGGGTTTATCGCTGTGATGGGAACCGTATTCGTCCAAACCGGAACTTGGCCTAAAGAAGCGATATTGCTCGGTGCGCAAGTCGGTCTGCTCTCCGCGGTTCTGATCTCGGTGAATAATTTTCGTGACCGCGAAGAGGACGCGAAAGTGGGAAAAAAAACCATTGCGGTGCGCTTTGGTTCGAAGTTTACAGCCGTGGTGATTTGGTTGGAAATCAAGCTTGCGGCACTCCTTGGAATTGCGTGGTTGGTCATGGGTTATCCCTTGTATGGATTGGCAAGCACTCCGGTTTTTGTGATTGGGATGCGCATCATTTGGGGTGTGCTGACGCTTCCGCCGGGCAAAGGTTTCAATAAGATTTTGGCGCTCGGTGCCTTGGAGTTGGTTCTGTTCGCGGCGGTATTTCATGCGGTTGTAGCGTGCTTTTGATGAGGAATGAATGACTCAGGGCGCGCTCACTCATCCGCGTCTGGGCTATCTTTTGTCGCTATGGGTTCCGGCCAAATCGCCATATACCCCTGAAAGCGCTGCGGGGTTGCTTCAGAAACATGGCCAAGCAAATTCTGATCTTCCTTGTGAATAGAACGGCTTTTTGAATGGCGGTTGCGCCAAAGAAAGGATTAGTTGGCTCTTGTGAATTTTTTGTTTCAAGTGGCATACGCGACCTCGTTCGGAGAATCGTTGTGGCTTCAAATCATGATATCCGGGGAGGGCAGGGATTCTCGACGGATTCTACCCATGAGGTGGAAGGACGCGCGGCATTGGGAGGTGAAGCTTGAGGATGGAAATATCCGGTTGATGGAGTATCGCTACGTACTCAGGCGCGAGGATGGACTGGAGTTGGCGGAGTTTGGAGATTTCAGGAAATGGCATGGTGGGTTTGCTGGAAATTCCGTGCTCTTTCTCGATGACTGGAAATCAGCAGGTAGCGAGGACAGGGTATATGAAGCAAAGGTCTTTAAACTCACTGACGGACATCAGAGAGCGCTCGGCAAAATCCCGAAGATGGCCAACCATGAATTCCATTTGCACATGGCGCGCCTGCCGCATGGATCTCTGCCTTGTTTGATCGGTGGCTGTGGCGAGCTTGGAAATTGGGACTACTCGCAGGCCTTGCCCATGGTGGAAGTGGATAGAAATCATTGGCAGGTGAATGTGGATTTGCCGATGGATGCGACGGTTGAATACAAATACGGGATACGTAGTAGTTCAATGGATCAAAGCCTTCGTCTTGAAGAGGGTGTGACAAACCGAATGCTTGGCGATCGATCCGGAGCGGACCTTGTAAGGGTTTCTGATGAATGTTTTCATCGTAGTGCGGATCAGAGATTTCGCGCGGCAGGGGTGACTGTTCCTGTTTTTTCCCTGAGGAGCGTATCGGGATGTGGGGTTGGCGAATTTGCCGATCTGAAAGCGATGGGCGACTGGGCAGCGGGTGCGGGAATGAAGATGATCCAGATTTTGCCTATCAATGATACGACCTCGTCGCGAACATGGATGGACAGTTATCCGTATTCCGCGATCAGTGTTTACGCTTTGCATCCGATGTACCTGCGTTTGGATGAGATGACCGTTCCGCTTCTGAATGAGAAGGAATTCCTTCTCGCGCGGGAGGAATTGAATCGCGCCAAACAACTCGATTATGAGGCGGTGATGGCGTTCAAATGGAAAGTCACGCGGAGCGTATTTGATGCGCATCGGAAATCGATTCTTCGCGATAAAGATTTTTTGAATTTCTTGAAGCAGAATCGGGATTGGGTTTTGGACTACGCGGTTTTCTCGGTGAAGCGCGACGATTTTGATACGGCGGATTTTTCAAAATGGGGAAATTGGAAGAAATATGACGCCAAGAAAGTCGACGCTCTCTCCGAGGATGTGAGCGTGCTGTATTATATATGGCTGCAGTTTGAGCTGGATAGGCAGTTGATCGGAGCCGTTGAGCATTTGCACGCGAGAGGCGTTGCACTGAAAGGGGATTTGCCGATCGGAGTGGATAGGGAATCGGTCGATGTATGGGTGGCTCCACACCTTTTCAATATGGATACGCAAACCGGTGCGCCACCGGATGCGTTCGCCGTGAAAGGCCAGAACTGGGGATTTCCGACCTATGATTGGGATGAGATGCGTAAGGACGGATATGCTTGGTGGAGATCAAGGTTTGGAAAGCTCAGTCATTATTTTGATGCGTATCGGATCGATCATATTCTTGGATTTTTTCGCATCTGGCAAATTCCGACCCAGCATGTGGAGGGGATCATGGGTTGGTTCGAACCCGCATTGCCGGTGAAACTGGAAGAGTTCGCAAAGCTTGGCGTGGCATTTGATCATGATCGTTTTTGTAAGCCATATATCAGGCATGCGGATCTGTTGGAAATATTCGGTGAGTTTGCAAAAGGCATCCGGCAGGAATTTTTGGTGGATCAAGGCACGGATTGTTATCGGCTTAAGAATGATTTTTTGACCCAACGGGATATTTTGAATTTCTTTGGAAATCTCACGCCGGAGGATCGGGTGAATCAAATCTGGTTACGGGATGCATTGTTGAATTTGGTAGGTGAGGTATTGTTTTTTGAGGTCAAAGGATCGCGTGGAAAAGAGTTTCATCCGCGGATGAGAATGTTTGAAACGCGCTCATTCAAAGCTTTGGATCCTGAAGTCCGGCAAGTGCTCGGGCAGATTCACGAAGATTATTTTTACCATCGCCAGGAACGTTTTTGGGAGGTGAAGGCCTATGAAAAACTGCCAGCGATGCGCTCGGCGAGCGATATGCTCTTGTGCGGGGAGGATCTTGGCATGGTGCCGGGTTGTGTGCCGGGTGTGATGAGTCAGCTGGGGATGCTTTCTCTTGAAATTCAACGCTGGCCAAAAATCTACGGAGCGGTCTTTTCTGATCCCGCTCAAGCGCCTTACATGAGTGTCGTTTCCAGCGGGACTCATGATATGGAAACGCTTCGTCAGTGGTGGAGCGAAGATGAAGAAATACGATCCGGATTCGCCCGGGAAATGTTTGGCATCAACTCTCCTAAGCCGGAGCTTTCGGGTGACATAGCCAAGATGATGATTCAGCAACACCTCGCCTCGCCGGCGATGTGGGCCGTGTTTCCGCTACAGGATTTATTGGCGATGGATGAAGATTTGCGCAGTCAAGACATTCAAGGTGAGCGAATCAACGTCCCTGCGATCACGCCGTTTTATTGGAGATGGAGAATGGAGATGAATATTGAGAGACTGGCGAAAGAATTAGGATTTCAAAACGGAATCCGTGAGATGATTTCGGAGGCGGGGAGATAAGAAATGAGATATGGACCTCGTGTCTTCGGACGCAGCGGTGGTTACTCGCCTTATGAAACATGCGCGTCTGGAGACGCGCGGTCCACTTAGAGGTTCAAGCTAGTCCAACTGCTTGCCGTATGCGGCTTAGCACTTTTGCAGCTTCTTCTCTGGCCCGGTTGGCGCCGTCTTTGAGGACTTGGTCGACATAGCCGGTATCTTTGAGGATCTCCTCGCGGCGTTTTCTCATGTTAGAAAAATAATCCCAATAGGCATCGGCGAGGCGTTTTTTGAAATCGCCGTAGCCGCAGCCGCCGCGCTGGTGATCGGCGATCATGCTCCCAAGTTCCGCTTCGTTGGCAAAAAGTTTGTAGAGCGCAATGATGGTTGAATTTTCGGTGGGTTTGGGGTCGTCCACCGGTGTCGAGTCGGTGACGATTTTCATCACCCATTTACGCAACTGCTTTTCTTCGCCGAAGATGGGCAGGGTGTTGTCATAGCTCTTGCTCATTTTACGTCCGTCGAGGCCGATCACGAGTTCGGTTTCCTCTTTGATGATCGCTTCCGGCATGGCGACCGTGCCTTCGCCATAGGCTTCGTTGAGCTTCGTTGCGAGGCTGCGGGTGACTTCAAGGTGTTGTTTCTGATCTTTTCCGACCGGGACTTTTTCGGAATCGTAGAGTAAAATATCCGCTGCCATCAGGACAGGGTAGGCGAAGAGGGCATGGTTCGGGGAAATGCCTTGAGCGACCTTGTCTTTGTAGGAATGGCATTTTGCCAGAAGCGGCATGGGGCAAACTGTGGAGAGGATCCATGCGAGTTCGTTGACTTCAGGAACGGCGCTTTGGCGGAAAAACACGGATTTTTCAGGATCCAGGCCGCAGGCAAGAAAATCGATGGCGAGTTCGCGGATGTTTGCCTTGAGAGCCGCCGCGTCCCGACCGGAAGTCATCGCATGGTAGTCCGCGATAAAATAAAAGCCCTCGCCTTGTTGCTGCAGTTCGACCGCGGGTTTGATCGCCCCGAAATAATTTCCCACATGCAGTTTGCCGCTTGGCTGCAGTCCCGTCAGAATTCTCATGGCGGAACTTTGCCCCTCTTCGCAACCTTTTGAAGTTTAAAGTTTGATGTTTCTTGGAAGCTCTATAAAAATCCGGCCCATGCGCACTTTAGTTACAGGAGGGGCCGGCTTTCTTGGCTCTCATCTCTGCGACCGCCTGATCAACGATGGTCATGATGTCATCTGCATGGATAATTATTTTACCGGCAGAAAAGCCAATGTTCTGCATTTGATTGATAATCCGCATTTTGAACTGGTGCGGCATGATGTCACGGAGCCGTTTATGTTTGAGGTGGATCAGATTTTCAACCTCGCCTGCCCCGCGTCTCCGCCGCACTACCAGCACAACCCGATCAAAACCACCAAGACCTCGGTTCTGGGAGCGATGCACTGCCTTGGCCTTGCGAAAAGGATCGGTGCCCGGGTTTTTCAAGCGTCGACCTCTGAAGTTTATGGCGATCCTGAAATCCACCCGCAGACGGAGTCCTATAAAGGTTCGGTCAATCCCATAGGAATCCGTGCCTGTTATGACGAAGGGAAGCGGGTTGCGGAGACCTTGTTTTTTGACTACCACCGCCAGCATGGCGTCGAAATTCGAGTCGCCCGGATTTTCAATACATACGGCCCGCGTATGTTGCCGGATGATGGTCGGGTGGTTTCCAATTTCATCGTTCAGGCTCTGCGTGGTGAGGATCTGACAATTTACGGAGATGGCAGCCAGACGCGCTCTTTTTGCTACATGGATGATCTCATAGAAGGATTTATTCGCTTGATGAATCACGACGAGATCACGGGTCCGGTCAATTTGGGCAATCCCGGCGAATTTACCATGCTTGAGCTCGCTGACCGGATTCTTCAAAAAGTCGGAGGAAAACCAAAACTGGCCTTTCATCCATTGCCGGGAGACGATCCAAAACAGCGCTGCCCTGATATCTCTCTGGCCATGAAAGAATTCGGCTGGCAGCCAAAGATAAGCCTAGATGAAGGATTGGATTCAACCATCGAGTATTTCCGCAGACTGCTTGCCGAATCATAAAACGAAATTTCATTCGAAATTTCAGAAGATGCTGGAAACCTCGGGCATCGATGGGTAATGTGGGCATCCTATGAAAACCCTCGTTGTTCTTATCGTCATGGCAATCGGCTCACACCCGGCATTTGCGGAAACTCCCGCGCAAAAGGCTGAGGCGTGGTATCAGAGAGGTCTGGCAGCGGAAAAATCCGGTGATCCGGACACGGCCATTGCGGCTTATAAATCGGCACTCAAGCTCCATGCGGGTCATGCAAAAGCCCGCTTTCAACTCGGAGAGGTGAAAATCAATACCGGAAGCATCAAAGCTGATGCGGCGGAAGCAAAAATCGGTGGAATCATGATTCCAGCTTATCAGATAGAGGATGCCTCGGTCCAGGAGGCGCTGGGATGGTTGGCTGCATTGATCGAGAAACAATCCAAAGAGGAAATAACCCCCAATTTTGTCGTCGAAGATCCCACCAAGAAGCTAACGGATGCGAAGATCACAATGAATTTAAAGAATGTGCCGGTGAGTGTGATTCTTGAATACATTCATGCCCAAACCCACACCAAGATTCGTTACGATGAACATGCCGTGGTGATTGTTGTTCGCTGATTCATCCTTTGGGTTGTGGGAGAAAAAGATCTCAGTCAATCCTTCACGTCGATAGCGCTACTGAGCTGTTTTCCCATAAAAAAGCCGGTTTCAGTGAAGAGAACTGAAACCGGCACAGAGTATCCGAACCTAACTTATTTGGCTTTGACCGTCATCACGCCTTGCATGATGGCAAAATGACCGGGGAAAGTGCAGACAAATGGATAGCTTCCGGCTGCTGGAGCGGTAAAGGTCACTTGATCGGCTTCGCCGCCACCCAATAATTTGGTATAGGCGACGATGAGCTTGGCTGATTCCGCATCGGTTGGGATGTATTGATTGTCTTTTGCTGGTGCACATTTGCCGGCGAACGCGGGAATGACCGTGCCGGCCTTGAGAATCACCACATTGTGTCCCATAGCCGCGGCAGGAAGCTGACCGATGTGCTTAAGCGATAACACCACTTTCTGACCTTCGGTGACTTCAAATGCTTTGATGTTGAACTGCATTTGGTCATTGGCGGTGATTTCGATCTTGGTATCTTCGGCGATTGCGAATTGGCAAAGAGCTGCTGATAACAAGGTGATTGCAAATTTTTTCATGATGGTTTGGTTGTGAAGTATAATCAGATTACGCCGGAAGGCTTAACCGGTTTTCAGAAAATCGCAACTTATCGATGCATTTTTTTCAAAATTCGTGATTTCCCTCTCGTATCGCCTTTCCCATGTGCTTAAATACAAAGCAGGTGAACTTCTTTGATTCAAGAAAGTTGGCACACCACTTGCTCTCTATACTTTTACCAATCCGCCGCTATCATGAAAAAAATCGAAGCCATCATTAAACCATTCAAACTTGAAGAAGTCAAAGAAGCCCTCTCAGAGGTCGGAGTCCAAGGCATGACCGTCACTGAGGTCAAAGGATTCGGACGCCAGAAGGGTCACACTGAAATCTATCGCGGCTCTGAATACACCGTTGATTTCCTGCCCAAGGTCAAAATCGAAATCGTTGTCGATGACGCACAAGCCGAAGGAGTTGCAAAAGCCATCGTCAAAAGCGCAAACACCGGTAAAATCGGTGACGGTAAAGTTTTCATTTCCACCATTGAGGAGGCCATCCGTATCCGTACGGGAGAGACCGGCTCTTCCGCCGTGGCGGTGAACTGATTCAACCCACGTTCAGTCCTTTTTGAAAACGTCATCCCGATGCGGGGTGGCGTTTTTGCTTCAGAATCATGCTCATAGAGAAAAATCTATTCCCGTGATTTCAAGTCTCATTCATCGTTTTTCAAATCAGATAATTTTTCCGCACCTTGGATTTCCAAGCTCGTCCAAGGATTGGGTGAGGAAAGATTGGCCAATCTGACAAGAGAAGGTGAGATACCTGACGCTTCGAAGTTGTGCATTGATGCAATGACAGCGGAGGGATCGAGATGGTTGAGGAAGCGATTGAGATATCCTTTTCCGATTTCAGCGCCGTTGCTCAGGCGGATCTCGAAGTGGAGGTGCGCCGGGTATTTTCCATTTGCGGTGCCGACGGTACCGATGACTTCACCACGTGCCGCCAATTTGCCGGGCAAGACCTTGGATTGATCAAGGTGGGCATACAGGGTTTGGAGCGGTTGATCCTTTGAATCCCGATGGGCGAGAATGATGATTTTCCCCCAACCTGGCGCTGGCTCACCCGCGTAGATGACCAGCCCGTCAGCTGCTGCATGAATAGGATCTCCGAGGTCGGTATTCATTCCGCCGATTCCATTGAGGTCATCACCCGTGTGATGCCCCTTGTAATCTTCGTTCATTTCCCAGAAAGGTTGAGCATTGTAAGTAAGAGCGCCGTTTTCCGATCCCATCGGAGGGTCCATGCTGGAAATTTTGGGAATCTGATTTGCCTGCCATGCGGAAAGCATGAAGAAGCGCATGTCCGGCGCCTCGGATTCCGGCATGCCCGGAGGGGCGGAATGGTCTTGGAAGCCGACCAATTTCACCGGCGCAATCTTGGTCTGAGAACTGCGCCAGACGAGATACGTGACCATCCCAAAGGCAATCACCAAGGTAATGAGAAGGCGGACAGGTTTCATGGGCCGGTTGGGCGGGGTGTTGCGGATTTATGGGATGGCATGGCGGATGCAATCCGCTGCCACGAGTTCCCTAACCAGAGCTGGGCCTTGGTAGATGAAGGAAGTATAGATTTGGATGAGGTCCGCTCCAAGTTTGAATTTGGCTGCGGCATCTTCTTTGGAGGAGATGCCGCCCACCCCGATCATGGGAATTTTACCCGAAAAGGCGGCAGCAAATGCGGCAAGGGTTTGGTTGGATTTTTCGAGCACGGGCAAGCCGGAAAGTCCACCGGCTTCGCTGGCCCATTTGTGACCGGAGACTTTTTCACGATCCAGCGTGGTGTTCGTTGCGATCAAGCCGTCGAGGCCGCCATCAAGGAATGCTTTGGCGAGATCGGTGATCTGGGATTCGGTGAGATCGGGGGCGACCTTGAAAAGAATCGGAACGTGCTTGCCATGAATGCCAGCGAGTCTTTGTTGCTCGGCTTTGAGCATTTCCAACAGGCGTGCCGATGAGTCGGCAGCTTGTAGATCACGCAATCCGGGAGTGTTGGGTGAGGAGAGGTTGACAGCAATGTAATCAGCCACGGGATAGGCTTTTTTTAAGCACGCGAGGTAATCATCCGCAGCATTTTCGTTAGGCGTGTCTTTGTTTTTTCCGATGTTGAAACCGATGACGCCGGCGAAGGAATGGTGAGCCCTAACATTGGCGACCCCTGCGTCGATGCCGGGATTATTGAAGCCCATGCGGTTGATGATCGCTTCGTGCGGGATAAGGCGGAACAAGCGCGGTTTTGGATTTCCGGCTTGGGGCCGGGGGGTGATCGTGCCGATCTCGATGAAACCGAAGCCTAGGCGCCCGAGTGCATCGATCGTGTTGCCTTCTTTATCGAGGCCAGCGGCGAGGCCGATGCGGTTGGGAAATTTCAGTCCCATGAGTTCGACTGGCTCTGCTTGTGGCAGCGGATCACAAAGGCTCTCGAGCAAGCCTGTTTTTTCGGCGATACGTAAGCCCGCCATGCTGGTGTGGTGGGCGGTTTCGGCATCGAGAGCAAAAAGCAACTTGCGGACGAAAGGATAGGCGGCGTCGATCATGATTTGGCTTGGTCGTATTCTTTAAGACGGGCGTAAAAATAGGCGCTGGTGTTGACGAGAGTGTCGTCGGGTTTGCGAATCTGGTAGGGTTTGCCTGAGGAAGAGGATTTGGCTGCGATACCATCGATGAAATTCTCGGCGGTTTTGATTTTATCACCCGCTTTTTCGAGTTTCATGCGGAGGTGTGAGCTGGCTTTATCCGGATCGTATTCCGTGCCATTGCGGATGAATTTGGCTCCGGTGAGTTTTTCTAGGGAACTGATCAGGTGCTCAATGCGTGCGGTTTCTTTAGCTTCTCGGGCTTCAGCCACCAGCGGGATAAGGCAGAGAAGCATCAATAAAATAGCGCGAAACGGCAAAAAGGAGCCGCGATTTTTAATCGCGACCTCGGGAGAATTAGCTGCGGATGATGAAGCGGTTGCAGACGCGATAGGAAATCGCGATCCCTTGCGGTTGATATGGCGGTTCCTTTCTTTACTCATGCAGTCGAGCTTAGATAAGAAATCGAGTGCGTCGAGTTTGAAGAAATGGATAAGAAAGGAACCGCGATTTCAAAATCGCGACCTAGAGAGATTTTCCGCGATTGATAAGGCGGTTGCAGACGCGATTGAAAATCGCGGTTCCTTTCTTTAGTGGTTCCATGGCGCGTAGATGAAGAACTGACGTTCATGAAGTTTCGCTTTTTCTGGATTCCTTAAAATATAACGCCGGATTTTCCAGAAATGGTCTTCACTTCTCACCAGTCTATCCCAGTAGCGCTTATGCCAGAAACTGCCGCTCTTCTCTTGTCGTTGATTGATTTGTCTTGCTGAAAATTGCTTCCAGGACTGGATAACCTTCTCCAACGAAAATCCAGTTTGCAGACGCATCAAGACATGAACGCGATTCGGCATCACGACAAAGGAGTCGATGAAATATCTAACGCCATCGAAAAACAACAGGCTGTCAGCGACTATGCGTGCGTAGTCTGGGTTGCTGAGAGTGCAGCTGCCCATGCCCTGATCCATCCATTCTTCGAGTTGTGTAGAGAATCTTCGGTAGTATTCGAGTTCTGTGGTTTCGTCCCATGGTTTAGGGTGCTCAGAGATCCAAGCGTCTCGTTCCTCGCGCCAACGCGTCATAATTCCAAAAGGAACAGAATCAGCGAGGCGCCATGTGGCGAATACAAACACCGAATCTTGCTGCCAGTGAGGAAGATGATTGAGGTGTTTCCGAACGGGGAGGTCAGGATTAAAAAACACGTCCGAGTTCTAGGGCTAAAAGAAAGGAACCGCGATTTCAAAATCACGACCGTGGGAGAATTTCCGTGGTTGATAAGGCGGTTGCAGAGGCGATAGGAAATCGCGGTTCCTTTCTAGTTCCTTTCTTTTGCGAAATCGCTTAGCAGTCAGTCGCCTATGCACAACCGTCCGCCCAAGAAATTTGTTCCGACTCCGTTTACCTATCACCAGGAGATCGAGGTGCGTATCGATTCGTTGACGAACCTAGGTTCCGGGGTCGGGCGGGTCAATGGTTGGGTGGTGTTTGTGCCTTATGCCCTGCCGGGCGAGTTGGTGCGGACGCGAATTTTCCGAAAT
Organism: Luteolibacter sp.; assembly: GCA_044237185.1. Taxonomy (GTDB): domain Bacteria; phylum Verrucomicrobiota; class Verrucomicrobiia; order Verrucomicrobiales; family Akkermansiaceae; genus Luteolibacter. The sequence continues at coordinate 17,616 of JBIIFS010000002.1, read as the reverse complement.
GATAAAAATCATTCGCAGGGGGATTTGGTCGGGATTTTGGAAAAATCGCCAGATCGGGTGGAGCCGGGTTGCGCGTTGTTTGGCGAATGCGGAGGTTGCCAGTATCAGCACCTCACTTACGACAAGCAGCTGGAATGGAAGACGCGGCAGATTCGCGAGCTGCTCAAGCACATGGCAGGCGAGGAGCGGGAGGTGAATTTCTGTGAGTCGTCCGAGCAGATATGGAACTACCGCTCGAAAATCACACCCCATTTCGAAAAGCCCGTCGGTGGCGTAGTGAAAGAAATTGGTTTTTTGAAAGTGGGCCGGCGCAACGAATTGTTAGACGTCGTGAATTGTCCGATCGCGATGCGTGAGATCAATGAGGCTCTGCCGGCAGCACATGCCGAGATCAGGGCTAATGGAAAATCTTTCAAACGTGGCGCGACGATCTTGTTGAGGGCGACAAACGGTCGCGTCGAGCGCGATCCGAAAGCCATCGCGCGTGAGGAAGTTGGTGGGGTGAAGTTCGATTTCGTGGCGGGAGAGTTTTTTCAAAACAATCCGTTCATCTTGAAGAAATTCACGGAATACGTCGGCGAGAAAGCTTTGGAGGGAGGTGCGAAATATCTGGTCGACGCCTATTGCGGCGCCGGGCTTTTCGGGCTGTGTCTTGCGCAGCGGTTTGAAAAAGTCATGGGCGTGGAGGTGAACGAAGCGGGTGCGCAATGGGCGGTCAACAACGTCGCGCTCAACGGTTTTGCCAACATCACGATCCTGCAAGCGGACGCTGAGGAGATTTTCGCAAAGGTCGATACTCCGGCGAGAGAGACCGTGGTCGTGATCGATCCGCCGAGAAAGGGCTGCACTCCCGAATTTTTGGCGCAGCTCGTGGCGTTCGGGCCTGAGCGTGTGGTTTATGTTTCCTGCGATCCCGCAACCCAGGTCCGTGATTACAAAATCCTCCGCGAGGCCGGATATGTGTTGGAAGAAGTCCAGCCATTTGATCTTTTCCCGCACACCCGCCATGTTGAAAACGTCATGGTGCTGACGCGGAAAGCGGGTTAATGAGGGGATCGGGCGTTTTTAAAACGCAGATCACGGAGGCGCGGAAAGCACGGAGAATTGAACAAAATCATTTCCAACATCCATCTCCTAAAAATTTTAAATTTCTTCTCCGAGACCTCCGTTTTCTTCGTGCCCCCGTTTCAATAAAAAGCCTTAACAATCCACCGGCTGTTCAGTTAAAAAATTAGGGCGAACCCTTTTTGGATTCGCCCCGATTTTGCTAACTATACAATAACTACTTCACACGCCAGTCGTGCTTGATGAGTCATGTTTGGCCAAATTATCACTGACCGGCAAAATAGGGTTGGTGACAGTCTTGTCACAAGTCTTCGGACATCAGGAAGTCCTTATAGTAAATGAGTTCCATCCGGCCGTCGTGGTGCTCGACAATGGCGGTCAGGCTCTCCACCCAGTCGCCTGAATTGAGGTAATGCACGTTGCCGATTTTCTTATCTTCAGGAGTATGAATATGGCCACAGATGATGCCGTCGCACTCCTTGTGAAGCGCGAGTTCCTGGAGAAGAACTTCGTAATTGTCGACAAAACTGACAGCGGATTTCACCTTCGCTTTGATTTTTTTGCTCACGGAAAAGTATTCCTTTCCCCGCCATGCCCGCCAGTGGTTGTAGTACCGGTTTACCTTCAGCAGTAAATCATAGCCCACCGCGCCAATTGACGCGAGCCACTTGTGGTTGGTCGAAACGCTGTCGAATCCATCGCCATGCACAACGAAGTATCTGAGATGATTTGCTGAGGTATGAATGTATTCCTTGGTAAAGCGGATTTTGCCAAAAACGAGGGGGAGAAAGCGCTCGACTATCTCATCGTGATTGCCACGGAGGTAGATGACCTCGGTATGGTCTTTCTCGGTCATTTTCAGAATTTTCCGAATGACACGGCTATGGCGTGAAAGCCATGCGGAACCGCGTTTCAAGGCCCAGCCATCGATAATATCTCCGTTGAGAACCAGTTTCTCACAGGTGATCATTTTGAGAAAATCGCCAACTTCGGTTGCCTTGCTATCAGGTGTGCCGAGGTGAATGTCGGAGATAAACACGGTGCGATAAGAAACTTTTTTCCGTTTCTTGGATCGCGCTAGAAGTGTGGTTGATACGGTCGTTTGCTCTACATGGCTTGAAATTTCACGCAAGTACCCATCAAATTTATCGACGACGTTGCTCCATCCTTGAGTAAGTGCGATTTCACGGGCTGCAATGCGCAGCTCATGGTCGCTTCCGATCCCGAGAGCGGCTATGGCTTGTTTTCTGAAGCCCGCATCGTCGCCTTTAGGTGCCTTCAGGCCGTTCTCCCCATGCTTTATGAAATCGGCTGCTGCGGCGTAATCATAGGCCACTGTCGTCAAGCCGCTTGCCATCGCCTCAAGCACAACGTTTCCGAAAGTTTCGGTCTCGCTGGGAAAAAGCAAAATATCTGCTGATGCATAATGCCGCGCCAAGTCCTCGCCCGTTTGCACTCCGGAAAAGCGCACCCAAGGATGCTTGGCTGAAAGCCTTTCACGCAGTGGACCATCGCCGACCATCACACATTGTAAATCAGGGACCGAATCACGCATTTCGGTGAAGCATTGCATGGCGAGTTCCAAGTTCTTTTCCGCTGCTATGCGACCGACAACGATGGTCACCGGCGAGCTCGCGCTTGCCCCCCAGAAACTTCGCAGATCCTTACAGCGTTTGCTTGGACAGAACAATTCCGTATCCACACCGCGACCCATCAGATGGACGTTCACAAAGCCTTCCGCACGTAGGCTCTCAACCAATTCATGTGAGGGTGCGAGGGTGCAATCCGCGCGATCATGAAAACGTTTTAGATAAGCCATTACCACCGGCTGAAAAGAGCCTAGGCTGTAACGCTTCACGTATTCGTGAAAATTGGTATGAAAACCAGTCATCACCGGAATACTCAGAGTTTTCGCGGCTTTGACCGCAGATTTTCCAAGCGGGCTTTCCGTCGCGACGTAGATCGCATCCGGCCTGCGCTTCATCCAGCGCAGGCGAAGCATCAATGAAGCAGGGAGCCCGATGCGAACCTCCCGATACCCGGGCAGCGGAATGGAAGCGGCGATGGTTTCATCATCTCTGCCGTCACCCGTGCGTATGATATGAACTCGGTGATCGCGCTTGCGTAAACCATCCGTCAGTTGTCCAAGGGTCATAGCCACACCGTTCACATCCGGGGCGAAGGTATCCGTTACGATATCGATTTTCATAGAGTCACAGGAAATGGCTGTCATTTCCTGTGACATGAAAAAGGCTCCCCACGCAGCGGAATACACTCTCGGTCAGGTGACGAATCCGTCACCTGACGGAATGGGCTTATTGTTTCTCGTTCGCTGCGCACCCGCAGCCGTGTCCACAGGATTTTTTGGACTTCTTTTTGAAGAAAACACGAAAAACAAAAATCACGAGCGTGATCGCAACGATACCAAGGGCGATGTAAGTTTGCCACTCCATGAGATTAAAAGCCCATTAGGGAACCCGTCTGAAAGACGAACCATGACGCAAGGTACGCGAAACCTGACATGAAGGCAAACTGCCCGACCGCCCATTTCCATGAACCTGACTCACGGGCAACGACGGCAGTAGTCGGTAAGCACTGCAGGGCGTAGATGAAAAACACAAGTAGCGAAATCAAGCTTATTGGCGTAAACAGCGGTCGACCGTCCGGCCAGGTGGCGGTTTGCATTTTCGCTCGGATCAGGCTTCGGGTTTTCACATCGTCATCCGTTTCCTCCACGCTGAAAATAATGGCGATGGAAGAGACAAAGACCTCACGGGCAGCAAAGGAAGTCAGGATGGCAGTGCCGGTGCGGCCATCAAACCCAAGCGGCTTTACCACGGGTTCGATCAACTCCCCAATTCTTCCCATTGCGCTGTGTGCGAGGACTTCACCTGGATCTTTCGAATCGGATTTTGGATAAGTTTTGAGAGCCCAAAGAAGAATGGAGAGACCGAGAATGATCGTTCCTGCTTTGCGAACAAAGGCCCATCCGCGATCCATCACATGGCGAAAAACATATGACCACTGGGGTCTCCGATAAGGTGGTAGCTCAAGCATGAAATGGCGGACAATCTTATCCGGCCCCAGTTTGCCACGCAGAATCCTAGCGGCTAAGAATGCGGTTAGGGTTCCAAGGATGTAAATGCAGAATAAAACAAGCGCCTGTTTCCAAGTGCCTTCATTTTCGTGAAGCAGTAAGGGAATGATCAGGAAATAAACCGGAAGGCGTGCAGAGCAGCTCATCCATGGCGCAACAAATATCGTGACCAAACGCTCCTTGGCGGAATCGATGGTGCGAGTCGCCATCACGCCGGGTATGGCGCAGGCATAGGAACTGAAAAGCGGAAGGAAGGCTTTGCCGCTCAGCCCTGCTTTCGCCATGACGTGATCCATCAGGAAAGCCGCCCGTGACATGTAGCCCGAACTTTCTAACAGGCCGATGAAGAAAAACAGCAGAAGGATTTGCGGCAGGAAAACGAGCACGCCGCCGACACCACCGATAACTCCGTCGACCAAGAGGGAACGCAAATCACCTTCCGGCATGATGGCATTCACCCATTGACCGAAGCTGCCGAGCGTTGAGTCGATGAAATCCATGGGGATGGATGCAAAGGAAAAGATCGACCAGAACAGGGTGAACATGATCGCAAGGAAAGCCACCCAACCCAAGAAGGGATGGAGCAAAATCGAATCGAGCTTGTCGGTTAAATTCCGTTGCTGGGCATCTGGTCGACGCGCAGCAAGTTCGCAGAGCGAGGCCACGAATGCACGGCGGTTTGTTTCAAGGTCGTCCGTTTGCGTGAACCATGAAACCTCCGAGGCATGTGGAAAGGGATGGCGGAGCGCTTGTTTGAGCTCAATGATTCCCTTCGAGGCGTTCGCCTGCATCGGCACGACAGGAATGCCGAGTTCTTCGGAGAGTTTCGCGGGATCCAGCCTGAGTCCGGATTTTTCCGCAACATCGACCATATTGAGTGCGAGCACACAAGGCAGGCCCAGCTCGATCACTTGAAGGACGAGTTGAAGGTGGCGTTCCAGATTTGAGGCATCCACCACACAGACCACAAGATCGGGTTTGGCAATCCCATCCAACTTTCCAGTCAACGCATCGAGCGCGATTTGTTCATCTGGTGAGCCAGCATTGCTACGAAGCGAGTAACAACCCGGAAGGTCGAGCACATGGAGTTTTTTCCCATGAGGCGTATAAGTCTCGCCACTTTTGACTTCCATCGTGACGCCGGCGTAGTTTCCAACCTTCTGATTTTTTCCTGTTAGAGTATTGAACAGGGTGGATTTTCCCGAGTTGGGGTTACCGAGAAGCGCGATGATTGAGGGATTCTCTGACACAGCGTTGATACGTCGGGATTAGCGGATGGGATCAACCAGAACTTGCTCCGCCAATTCACGACTGATCGCCATTTTCGCACCGCATACCGTGCAAACTAAATTGCGACCGTTTGAAATTTTACGCAGCTGCATTTGCTCACAGAAACCAAGATCCCGAAGACGGTCACACGCGGGACCGTTGAGGCTGCTGATCCGAACGTCACAGTTAAGACTCACCTCGTTAAGGGTGAGTTGACGTTGGCTTGGCTGACGGGTTGGCATCGAGAGAAAAGTCGGCTAATTGAGAACGATTTGCAATAAGAAAAATTTCCGAGAGTGAAAAATCACCTCGGGATCCCTAAAGCAACCCGCTATGCATCCTTTCAAGCATGGATGAGACGGATTGGAAAAACTGGCAGGCAGAAATTGAGGCAACCCTGATGTTTGTCGTGAAAGACGGGCAAATCCTGCTAATTGAGAAAAAACGCGGTCACGGGCAAGGAAAGGTGAACGGTCCTGGAGGGAAAATGGATTTAGGTGAAAGGCCGCTTGATGGGGCGGTGCGGGAAACCGAGGAAGAGCTCTGCATTTCCGTCAAAGACGCCCGTAAAGTGGCGGAGCTATGGTTCCGGATGTCGGATTACCCGAGTTTGCGTTGTCATGTGTTTTTGGCTAGCGAGTTTGTGGGAGAACCCACCGAAACCCCGGAAGCTGCGCCATTTTGGGCACCGCTGGATCGCATCCCCTACGACCGCATGTGGGAAGACGACCGCCACTGGCTGCCACAAGTCCTGGCCGGGCAAACCTTGATCGGAAAATTCAGCTTCGAAGGCGAGCGGATGCTGACGAAAGAGATCACGATGGAATGGGATTTTTTTGTGTAATGGATGTTTTTCGTGGCTCGAAATTCTTCCTTTCAAAACGAAAAAGCCGGTCCCGAAAACGGAACCGGCTTTTGAAATTTTTGAATCAGGAAGCCTGATTTCAGTCTTCGTCTTTGACGTCGCCTGCATCAACCGTGACGGTGAGTTGGGCGCTGACTTGTGAGTTAAGTTTGATTTCAACAACCGTTTTACCGGATTTTTTGATGGGTTTTTCAAGTTGGATGGAGTGGCGATCGATCAAGATGCCGGCTACCTCGAGCTCTTTGTGGAGATCCATGCTTGTGACCGAACCGAATGCCTTGCCACCTTGACCGGTGGAGAGGGTGAAGGAGGGTTTGAGTTTGGAAATTTTGGTCGCGAGTTCTTGAGCGGTAACCAGTTCCTCAGCTTCACGGCGTGCGCGCTCGGCTTTGAGAGCTTCGACGTGGCGGAGGTTCGCTTTGGTCGCTTCGTAGGCTTTGCCTTGTGGCACAAGGTAGTTGCGGGCATAGCCAGCGCGGACTTTAACGACATCGGCTTCGGAGCCGAGGCCTTCGATTTTTTCTTTGAGGATGACTTGTGCGTTGGCCATGATTTGAGAGTGTTTGGTTGAGAAACGGGGGCGGATTTAGGCTTGGCTGCGGTTTGGGTCAAGGAGAATCTTTAAAAATGGATCATCGTTTGGGGGGCTGGTGCCAAGATGATCAAACTTGCCTTGGGTGGGGCAGCATGTAGGTTCCAAGTGGTGCGGATCATTTCCTCCATATTATTTGCCATGATGGCTGTGGTTTTACCCATGGCCTCGGTGCAGCGCTATGTTTGCACGCTGAGTATGGAATTCTCGGGAAAAACGGACGATTGTCCGATGACTGCGAAAGATTGCTGCAAGGAGAACCATGAAGTCCCGGATTGCATGGTTGAGGCCAAGTTTTTGCCTGATGCGGAGGCTCCGAATTCAGGCCAGATTCCATGCTTGAAGGCAGACGAAGTCGTTTTTCAGGATCTGAAAATCATGGTTTTGAGAGAAATTCATCTCTTTTCAGATCACACGCAGCTATATCGCGCGCCGCCGGATTCTTTGGAATGGTATGTGAAGCAGCAAAGACTGCTGATTTGAAAATGCTTAAAAACAGTTAGTGTCGAGGGTATAAAAGATCTCGGTACGGTTTTTCAGGCGGGTTGTTGACCTGCAAATTTCAGATTTTTTCCACTCATGCCATTCAAACGCCTCAATCTCAGGCCACTTTCATCAACTCAAAAATTATCACCAAGCGCTCGCAGGCGCATGGCAGTTTGGATCTTGCCGTTTTGCCTTTTGGTTGGGTTTTTGTTGATCTTTGTGCTGCTTTTTCGGGATCGCCTGATTCCCTCGAAATCCGTTGAAGTGTTCTCAGCCATCGGAATTGAGGAAAATATCAAATCCGTCACTCCAACGGCATCCACAAACATGGCGGAAAAATTGATGTTTCAAGCATCGGGCTGGATCGAACCGGATCCTTTGCCAATCAACGCCACCGCACTGACCGACGGGATCGTCGATTCTGTAAATGTCCTTGAAGGCGAGTTGGTAAAAAAAGGCGATTTGCTCGCGACCCTGATTCGGATTGATACGCAGTTGGAGCGGGATGGAATGGCAGCGAAGCTGGCTGATATGAAAGCTTCTTTTGATGCGCATTGCGTGGGAACACAACTAGCGATGCAAAAAATCGAAGTCGAGAAGGCGGGATTGGCGATTGCGGAGGCGGATGCCGAAGAGGCGTGCGACAAACTGAGGCGCTATGAGCGGCTGAGCCGAGGGGCGATTACAGAGGATGAAATGTTGGCGACGCGGCTGAATCAGAAGCGTCGGCTTGCAGAGGTCGATGCAGCTAAGGCCCGCATTGCGGGAATCTGTGAGGAGATCAATCAGATCGCCTACGAAATTTTGGCGCTGCAGGCTCAGATTCGGGAAGCTGAAATCAATTTGGAAAAAGCCGAGTTGGCATATGCGCGAACAGAAATCAGAGCGCCGCTTGATGGTCGGGTGCTCGCGCTGAAAGCCGCGCCGGGCCAGAAAAAAATGATCGGTATGGATGAGGAAGACAGTTCTACCATCGCGATTTTATACGAACCCGCACATCTTCAAGTTCGTGTGGATGTGCCCTTGGCGGATGCGGCGGGCCTGAGTGTGGGGCAACGTGCAAAAATCCGCTCGAATCTCCTACCTGATGAAGTGTTTGAAGGACAGGTGACAAGAATTGAGGGCGCCGCGGACCTACAAAGGAATACCTTGCAGGCGAAAGTCCGTATCCAGAACCCCAATGACAAACTCCGTCCCGAGATGTTGAGTCGGGTGGAATTTTTTGAAACAACCCGTCATACTCCAGATGCAGTCATGGAATCGACAGGTATCGCGGTGTATGTTCCGAAAGAGGCGATCCAGGACAACTGGGTTTGGATTTGTGATCCCGACACCAAGCGTGCCGAGCGGCGTGCGGTGAATCCCGGCATCATCAAAAACGGCATGGTTTTGGTTAGTCCTGAAGTCCGTCCCGGCGAATGGGTGATCACCAAGCCGCTCGACCTCAAAACCGGCCAACGCCTCAACCCCATTTTCAAAGAACGTTCATGATTACCTGCAAATCCATTTCTAAATCCTACACCAAAGGCACGAACATCGTGACGCCCCTGGAAAATCTGGACCTTGAGGTGGGTCGCGGAGAGTTTCTCGCTCTCATGGGACCATCAGGTTCTGGCAAAACCACCTTGCTCAATTTGATTTCAGGCATCGATTCGCCAAGCTCAGGCAGCCTCGTGATCGATGGAGAAAACATTGCGGCATTCAGTCGCAAACAACTCACGGCATGGCGTGCACGCAAAGTGGGTTACATCTTCCAACTTTATCATCTGATTCCGGTTCTGACCGCATTTGAAAACGTGGAGCTGCCGTTGTTGATCACATCGATGAGCCGCGCGGAGCGGAAACAAAAAGCCGAAGAAGCCCTCGAAATCGTGGGCCTGCAGGATCGTTCCCACCATACGCCGAGCGAGTTGTCGGGCGGACAGGAGCAGCGGGTGGCGATCGCACGCGCCTTGGTCGCCGATCCGGCGCTATTGGTGGCGGATGAGCCGACGGGTGATTTGGACCGCGAATCGGCGAAGATGATTTTGGAGCTTCTGCAATCGCTATCGAGAGAACGTGGCAAAACCATCGTGATGGTGACTCACGATGCGCGCGCGGCTGCGGCTGCGGACCGGACCTTGCATTTGGAAAAAGGTAAATTGTTAGAAAACGAAACTCACATATCTGAAGCATGATCGCACTCATTCAACTTGCCGCGAAACAACTGCTGCGACATCGGCTGCGGACGTTGCTGACCGTTTGCGGGGTGGCTTCAGGAATGTTTCTCTTTACCTCGGTGGAAACGCTTCAGGATTCACTGGCAACCGCCACCGAGGAAACCGCAGCCGATACGACCTTGGTGGTGTATAGAGAAAATCGTTTCTGCCCGATGGCGAGCCAGTTGCCCGAGTATTATCAGGATGAGATTCGTAAAATGGACGGCGTGAAAGAAGTGATACCGATCAAGATCACCGTGAACAACTGCGGTGCGAGCCTGGATGTGATCACGTTTCGCGGCGTACCGGAAGGGATGCTGCGCAAGTTTGCGCCGGAGATCGAGATCATCGAAGGTGATCACGACGAATGGATCAAACGCGGAGACGGTGCGCTGTTAGGAGAACAATTCGCGAAACGGCGCGGACTCAAGCCGGGTGATAAATTCGATGCGGTAGGGGTTACAGTGCACGTGGCGGGAATCATTCGGTCGCCGTTTCCGCAGGATAACAATGTCGCGTATGTGAAATTGGAGTTTTTACAACAAGCCTCCAAAATGGGCTTGGGAATTGTCACGCAGTTCAATGTGCGGGTCGATAAATCCTCGCAGTTGAAACCCGTGGCGGAGATGATCGATGCCCGTTTCAAATCCGATCAAATGCCAACCAACACGCGTCCGGAAAAAGCTTTTTTCGCGGAAGCGGCGGGGCAGCTCATCGAGTTGATCGGTTTCACGCGTTGGCTCGGGATCGCGGCCGTGCTGGCGGTGGTGCTTCTGGTGGCAAACGCAATATCGCTCATGGTACGGAGCAGGGTCAAAGAAAACGCCGTGCTGCGGACACTGGGATATCCGAGCCGCGCAATCATGTTTCTAGTGCTGGGAGAGGGTGGACTGTTAGGTTTGATGGGAGGGATCAGTGGAGCGGGATTGGCATGGGCTTTTCTGCGTTGGCAAAGTTTCACCATGGGCAGCGAAGGTCAAACACTCGCGATCCTGCCCCAGATTTCCACCCTCATATTCGCGATCACTGCTGCGCTCCTGTTAGGAATCATCGCCTCCATCCACCCCGCCTTCATCGCCATCCGCCAACCCATCGTGAAATCCCTCAGATCATGAAGAGTTCAACGCAAAGCCGCGAAGAACGCAAAGGTTCGCAAAGCCGATTCTTCGCAAAGATTTATAAAGTTTGGCGAAGCCGATTTCTTCAAAAGATAAAAATAATGACCGATGCTTTCAGTGGATGTAGACCGCATTTACATCACTCAAAAATCTTACCTTTGCGTACCTTCGCGTTCTTTGCGGCTTTGCGTTGAAAATTATTAGCTACCCATGCTCCCGTTATCCTACGCCCTTCGAAACCTTTTCCGCGATAAATCACGGCTGTTACAGACAGCCGGAGGCTCGGCGTTGGTGGTGATGTTGGTCATGGCTGCGGCGGCTTTGAACGGCGGGATGAAGCAAGTGCTGGCAGCCTCGGGTTCTCCGCGAAATGCGATTCTGTTAGGTGCGGGAAGCGAGGAAAGCATTCAGCGCAGCGAGGTGAGCTCACAGTTGTCGGGCATTGCAGAAGCGACGATTCTTGGCGTTTCCAAAGTGTTGGGGAGGCCGGCTGTCACGCCTGAGATTCATTACATGTCGGCACTGGGAACGGGGGGTGGTGGAAAAGGTCAAGCGTTGTTCCGGGGTGTAACGCCATCGGCTTTACTTGTACATCCTGAGGTGCGTTTGATCGAAGGCAGGTTTCCACAAGCGGGTGAGGTGATGGTTGGCAAACTCGCCTGGCGTAAACTCGGAATCGCTGAAGATGGCTTGCGAACTGGCGAAAAAGTTTTGTTAGATAAATCCGAAATGACTGTTTCGGGAGTGTTCGCAGCGCCGGGTACTGTGATGGAATCCGAAATCTGGGCGGCGATCGGTGACCTACGTATGTTGGCGCAGCGTGAGACGGTTTCGTGTGTGGTGTTGCGAATGGATCACCCGAAGGATTTCTCGGATGCCGAGTTATTCGCCCAACAACGTTTGGATCTCGAGCTCACGGCCATGCGCGAAAGCGATTATTATGCGGCGCTCGGAGATTTCTACAAACCCATCCGCGTCATGACCTGGCTCACTGCCGGTTTGGTCGCTGCGGGGGCGATCTTCGGTGGGTTCAACACACTCTACGCCGCCTTCGCCTCGCGCATCCGCGAGCTGGCGACACTGCAGGCGATCGGCTTTGGGCGAGTGGCGATTTTTTTCAGTCTGGTGCAGGAAAGTCTCGTGGCTTGCTTGGTTGGGACCTTGCTCGCTTCCGCTTTGGCCTTATGGTTGCTGGATGGCATGACCCTTCCGTTTTCCATCGGTGCATTCACCGTCGTCATCACACCGGGCGTGGCGTCGATCGGTTTGGTGACGGGAATTCTGTTAGGAATTCTGGGCTCCATCCCGCCTGCCATCCGTTGCCTCATGCCCGCCTTGCCGAAAGCTCTGAGATCATGAACTTAAATAATAAGAAATTTAACCACAAGGCGCAGAGAACACAGAGTTCATGAAGTAGTATTAAAAAGTATTTCGCATTCTTTTCCTAAATCTCTGTGTTCTCTGAGTCTCTGTGGTAAAGATCGTTAATTGATAAATAGATTTTCCGAAGAATATCCAACTAATCAAATCCATGAAACTAACCAACCTATCCATCTCCGTCATCGCCATGCTTTCTTTGCATGCCTGCAAGCCCAAGGAATCCGCATCTAACACCGAAAACCAAGCACCCGATCCGGTTCTTGCTGCTTATTTTGTGACCGAGACCTTGCCTGATGCTCAATCCATCCACATCGCCCGCACCACCGCGAAGCCCGGCGATACGATCACCCTCAAGGGCGAAGTGATTGGCCGTGAAAAAGTTTTCGTCGATGGTCGTACTGCGTTCATTCTCGGCGATCCTGAAAAACTGACGGCATGCAACAAAAACCCCGGCGATGCCTGTGAAACACCATGGGATGCGTGCTGTGATTCAAAAGAAGTGAAAAAAATCGCCATCGCCTCCATTCAAATCCTCGGCGAAGACGGCCGTGTGATGGCTCGCGAGTTGAAAGGCGTGAATGATCTCAAAGAACTCAGCGCCATCACGGTCAGCGGAATGGTTGATCAAAGCTCAACGGAAGAGAATTTTGTCATCAACGCGAAGCAGATTCATGTGGAGAAGAAGTGAGGGGTTTTAAGAATTGGACCGCGCGACTCCAGTCGCGCAATTTTTCACTCTTCATCATTTACTACTCACCACTCACAGATCCCTCGCACTCCACAAGGTCTCACTCGCCATCTTGCTCACCCCACGCATCCCACACGCCACGTCTTTTCTCCTTTCTTAAAATCTCTCCCTTGCCGCTCAAAACGCTTCACCCCATAAACGGTTTAGCTATTTTGCTCTGCTGCATAGAGCACTATCATATTACCTAGTCATACAGCAGCCAGTCTGGCACATCAGCTTCAAAGGTGTGCTCGACCTCGTATGCGCCAGCCATGAGAGCTTCCGGGCGCGCGCCGGCAAGCCGAGGAAGCGGATGGAAGCGATGCGGTGGTTCATTGCCACCTGCGCCACAAAGCTCATCGACATACGCCCTTTCCGCAGCGAACCGCGGGCGGTGAAACGAAGGCCGAAAAACCACCCGCTACTCAACGCACCTCGCCACGAATACGTGGAGGTCTTCCACCGCTCACGCTAAAGAAAATCTGCTTAATCCCGTGCCATTCGGGTCCGTCCCTTAATGACAATCCCTTAACGACATTCTAGGATTTAAAAGCGAACTGTAAGCATGCGATATTCCCTAATTTTTTTTTTTTGACATTTTAAATAACCCAAAACAATCATAACAAATTGAGTAAATATCAAACTCTCATAACTAAAAAACATGAAATCAACAATTCCACATGCAGATCCGAACCTAAATGATCACCAATATGGCTTCCAAGTGCTAAAGGGGCACATGGATACGGGGTTGTTACGTGCAATGATAAAATCAGTTTCGAACACTACGGTGGTGTCATCATTAGTTGCATCTATGGTCATATTGACAGCAAGCCAGAGCCAGGCAGCGATTACTGGGAGCAAGCCGACTGTAAAGATTAAGGGTGAGGTTAAGTCGGATGGTGCGGCAGCTGGTCAAGGTGGAGCCGGATTAAATGGACAATCTGGTGTAGCCGGAGGAGACGGTGCAGCCGGCAATGCCGGGGACAATGGGACAATAGTTAACGGTTCAAACGGTGCTGCCGGCACAGATGGCGCGGTTGGTATTGATGGTATTGTTGGTACTGATGGAACCGATGGCCAAGACGGACAAGATGGGAACGTTGGCCTCACCACAAACAATTCTGTGGTGAAAATCGGCAAAAATTCAGCGGTTCATGGGGGTGATGGTGGCAACGCAGGCAATGGCGGAAATGGCGCCAATGGCGGAAATGGCGCCAATGGAGGGAATGGTGGCGATGGCGGTGTGGGTGGCTTTGGCGCGGACGGTGTCGCTGGCACCAGTGTTGGAGATGGTGGTGCTGGTGGCGCTGGTGGAGATGGGGCGAAGGGTGGCAATGGCGCGGATGGCGGCTCCGGTGCGAATGGTGGTGATGCAGGTAATGGTGCGGTAGGTATTTCCGGAAGCGGCCTTACCATCCGTAACCATGGAGTGATCACAGGTGGCTCAGGCGGTAAAGCCGGAGTTGCAGGAGTTGCCGGGGTGACTGGTGTCGCTGGTATTACTGGGACTGACGGTAATGGCGGTGCCGGTGGCTTCGGTGGTAATGGTGCTAGTGGTGTTATTTCCGGCGATGGTGGAGGAGCAGGTGGTGCCGGTGGTGCCGGTGGTGCCGGTGGCGCATTATCAGGTTTCGGTGGTAATGGCGGCTTAGGCGGCTTAGGCGGCGATGGGGCGGCTGGTGCTGATGGCGTGAATCCCGGAGACTCTGGGTCTGATGCAGGCAATGGCGGTGCCGGTGGCGCTGGTGGTTTAGGTGGCTCCGGTTTCACAGCTGGTGCAGACGGAGATGGCGGAGATGGCGGAGATGGTGGAGATGGCGGTAATGGTAGTAATGGCGATTCAATCACTCCGGATGGTGGGGTAGGTGGCAATGCGGGATCCGCTGGCGTCGGTGGAGCCGGAGCTGGAAGTGCTACGAACGGTGCCGCCGGGATAGATGGTAATCCTGGTCAAGGCGGTATTGGCTTCGCTCCTACCGGCCTGAATGGCGCTGCTGGTACTGTTGGTGGCAACGGTGGTGCTGTCGGTAATGCTGGCAACGGTGGTGCTGGTGGCAATGCAGGCTTTGGTGGTCTGGGTGGTATTGCCGGACTAGGAGGATTGGGTGGCAATGGCGGAATCGGAGGCGACGGCAATGCTGCGATCGTCCTGAGTGGATTAGATAACCAAATTTGGAACTGGGGAACGATTCTCGGTGGTGATGCCGGTGACGTTAACCATAGCGCAGGATCAGCGATCGTCGTTGAATTAGGAGGTTTGGCAGCAATCCAAAACCTTGGTTTTATCGCAGCTGGCAGCGGCGGTAATATTCCAACCTATGGCATCGAGAATAATGGAACCATCACCCGTCTTAGCAACGGCCAAGGTGGTGATATTGACGAACTGACATATTGGGGGGAACTGCCCGACAGCTACGAGGTGATTATCCATTCGGCAAATAGATATGGTCAATTAGTAGTGAGTGGTGCCGTAACGACTCAGGAAACGACCGTGGTGGCTAGTGATTTGGGAGCTCCTAGAACAGGAATCTATGATGATGTCATTTCTGGAGTGAATGCTGCAGACATCACCAATGAGACTGAAATCACCGTCGGTGGTCATGGCTTACTCTCGGTCTTGTCTGATGCGACTTTACGTCCCGGAGGTGCTATAGACAGCTGGGATCTCAGTGTCTTAAACTTCGGTCGCGACATGGCTGAGCCGCAGGCCTTCTTTTTGAAACAAAATTGGCTATCTGTGCGTCGTTCACTCGATTATGACTGTGATTTCTTTGATAAAAAAGGAGTCGCTGTCACTTTCATGAGCCATTATAACTCCTTTGAATCAGAAAACTTCGGCGGTGGAAATTACGGAGAGCTTTCGGGCACTTTACTTGGGGCTAAACGCCTTAGTGAAAACTTCCACGTTGGCGGCTTGCTTGACTGGCGTTTTTATGGCGACGATATTGAGGGTATCGATGATGTTAATCGGCTTCCAATTTTGGGTGCCTTTGCTGGTTACTCCCAAGAGACGAATGGAACTGGTCTTCAGGCTCGTTTCTCAGTTGCCTATGAGACCGGGAATGCGAATTTTTCTCACGCTGCTCTCATCGGAAACGGAACGCCAGTTTCTGGCGAAGCCAGTTTTGACACCTACGGCGTGGGTGCCGAGGCCGGCTGGGGAGTTGCCTTAAAGGGCTCACACGTGTTGATGCCATTTTTGGGTCTTAATTACGTTAACTCATCCCGTGAAGATTATAATGATGGTGCTGCTGCCAATTCGGAGGATCAATTCAGTTATGACTCCTACTCTGAAGAGTATGCTACCGGCACGCTGGGAGTTCGCTTGAATGGACAAGTCGCCAGCAATATCCAATATACTGGTAGTTTAGGAATCGAGGGTGTCCTGAGTGGAAATACCGACGCATTCGGCCTTGAAGGGCAGTTCGGCGATACATCCTATCAGAGCCAAGATGCCATTAGTGACTGGAGTTTGATTACATCGGCAGGTGTCATCTACTCAGTAAGTGATTCCGTATCTGTGACTCTCTCCGGATGCCTGCGCCAAATGTCGGGCGGTGCGCTCAATAGTGGAGTCTCGCTCGGTTACAATATGGGATTCTAATCACAGTCATTCGGTATGATCCTGAAAGGCCGAGGTTTTCCTCGGCCTTTTTTGCGGCCAATCCTATTTTTCCCAGCAATCGTTTCGGCCACGGGTTTCTTCAGCGGTTTGAACTCTAAAAGTATTTTACTCGCATAATTTGTCTGGGAAATTTGATAGGCGGCACAAAGGCATGGAGCATCTCAGCGATGATGCCCTTTCGCGGGTCAAAGAGTTGGGTCGGTGCGAGTTTGGGGTTTCTAAGGCTTGGTATCTCACGGAACTTTTCAAACACTTTTGGAATCGCCGAGACAAGAAGTATGCGCAACGCTACTTCGAGTATTGGGAAAATGAGGCGGCAACCTCGGGCGTGGAGGAAATGAAAAAAGTGGCAAGGATGCCCAGGAAGCATCTGGCTAAAATTCTGAGCTATTTCGACAGCTATATCACCAACGCCTTCTCGAAAGGGATCAATTCCAAAATTCAAGCCATCAAAGCCAATGCCCGAGACTTCACAAACTTCAAAAACTACCGAATCCTGATTCTCTTCTTCTGTGGCAAACTTTCCCTTGCTCCATAAAAATCTACGATAAAACGTTAATTGTGTCGATTTTGGTGAAATAGCCAACTATAGACCTGATTCGGTTCACGACTTGGCAGGATCAGGTTCTGGTGATTTTCCACTAGCGTTATTTGATTCTATGGTGATCTGAAACCCGATCCTCGGGAACAGCATCAAGTGAAGTCACGATACGTGAACCGATTATAATGTTATGAAAATGTATATTGGCAACCTGTCGTTCGATACGACCAAGCAAGACCTCGAAACCCTCTTCTCCGAATACGGAGCTGTAACGGATGTTCATCTTCCAACCGACCGTGAAAGCGGCCGACCACGTGGATTTGCTTTCGTAACCATGGATAGTAATGAAGCAATGAACAAAGCAATCGCAGGTGTCGACGGCACCGATGTTGGTGGTCGTTCACTGAAAGTAAACGAAGCCCAAGCCCGCGAAGAGCGCAGTGGTGGCGGCGGTGGCGGCGGCGGTGGTGGCTACGGCGGCGGTAATCGCGGCGGTGGCGGCGGTGGTGGTTATGGCGGCGGCGGTAATCGCGGCGGCAATGATCGTCGTGAAGAGCGTGGCGGTGGCGGACGTCGTTACTAAGTTCACTTTATAAAATATTCCACGGCAGCTCTCCGTTATCGGGGGCTGCCGTTTTTGTGAGTTAATAACA
>JBIIFS010000132.1:0-4670 GCA_044237185.1 Luteolibacter sp. | reverse complement strand
GCGCTACCGCACTGCTGATATTTGCAGTTTGCGCCGTTTACATGCTCATCCGCGGATTACTCAGAACCATTACCCATCTCTCCATTCTTGCACTGAGCATTTGGATGGGCTTTCTCGCTTGGCAAAAAGCCCCATCTCTCGCCATCCAATGGACTAGCCAGACATCGCCCCTGATCACCACCGGATTACCCATCCTGACATTTATCCTGACGTTTATTCTCATTCGGAAAATTTTCAGTTTTTTTCTTCTTCCTATCCCTATCCGCGCTGAGCCAGATGATGACGATCCTCCGCCAAGCCGTTCGCTGACGGGCAAGCTGTTGATCACTTTCATTTTTGCCTCAGCACTTTGTTTGATCGCCGCTGCCGTTCTCCATCATCTCACCACTGTTGCTGAAATCCGGGATTATGCCAAAAAAGGAAGTGTCGAAAATGACATTCCCGGCTTCCCGGCCAGGCTCAAAAAATCCCTGACGACGACCCTGCCGGCTTCGGTGTTTGACAAACTCGATCCGCTCGGCTCCCAACCCAGAGTCGAGCTCGTCAAGATGATAGCCGATCGCTCTGAGAACCCATCACACGGAAAAATCGAGCCGCAACTCGGCAAGACCGCGCCTTACGTCCTAGTCATCAACAACCCGGAACTCATCGCTCTTGCGAAAAAGGGCCGTTTCAGCACTCTGTTGCATCACCCATTGCTATCCGAGGCCCTTAAGGACCCTTTGGTCAAAAAGTTACTCGGCATTGATTGATTTTCGCATGAGGGCAAGCGGCCTTTCCGGCTGCATGAATCCATCTTGCGCCTTTACTTCCCCACCCGGAATCCTGTTCACTCTGTCGTGATGTTGATCAACCGTTTTTCCCTCACCACTTTATCATCACCACTTTTTTTGGTTTTGATTTTAAACGCTCAGGAAAATCCGATTCTTCCCAGCACTGACACGACTCCTTCCGTTGAGCGCATCCAGCCAGTTCCCGCGCCGGAAATTCCCCAGAGCGAATTGCAAGGAGCAATGACTTTACCCGAGAAGCTCAAGGTTGATAACCATGGAGGAACCATCGAAGGCAATCTTGAAGAGGGCATAAGCTTGGGCGGTCCGGTTCATGTGAGTGGCGACAATGGCTTGGAAATTTTTTCCAAGCACGCAAAGGTCGACCTAAAAGCGCAATCTGTAACCTTTGATGAAGATGTATCCGTATTTCAGGGCAATATGCTCCAACGCGGAAAACGTGCCGTTTACTATTACGAAACTGGCTTCATTGACACCACGGAACTTCGTATCTCCATGGATTCCATTCTACTTGAGTCCGGAAAATTCACCAGTGAAGGCTCCGGGGCGGAGCGTGTTTTCATCGGTACGAATGCAGGTATAACAACCCAAGATGTCGAGAATCCCGGCTTCTGGGTTCGATCTGACAAGACAACGGTTTATCCCGGCGATCGCGTCACATTCAAAAATTTGAAACTGTATGCCGGAGATACGCCCGTTTTTTGGCTACCCTACCTGAGTCAGCCTCTGGATGGCGAGCTCGGCTACCACTTCACCCCGGGAGCTCGGTCAAACTGGGGGCCGTTTTTGTTGAACACCTATGGCATCATGCTCGGAGGAGAGCCCAATCCGCTCACCGGCGAAAAGGAGGACGCGTGGCTCCTTTCCAGATGGAAATTCGATCTCAGAGCCACCCGCGGCGCGGCATTTGGCCTCGACCTTGTTGATACACGACAAAAATACAAACAAGAGATCAGCGGGCTGAGTTTCTATTACACAAACGATCTCGATCCGGAAAATTCCCGCACCGGTATTCCGCGCTCGTCAGTGAATGCCAATCGTCTCGAGCTTGCGCTGAAAACACGCTATGAACTGGACTTGGAACAGGATGCGAAATGGAGACTCGATACAAATCTCAATTATCTGTCCGATCAATATTATCTGGAAGATTTTAATCCAGGCATCTACCGCACCAATCCTGCACCCGACAACACGATTGGTATCTTTCGCAAGGATGATGATTCATTGCTCTCGATATTCGGACGTTTTCGTGTGAACGACTTTTACCGAACCGATACCCAATCCCCGGAAATCGCATTGGATCAAGTCAGTAAACCCGTTTTCGGCAGCCCAATTCTGCACGAAGGCCAAACGTCGTTTTCCGTTCGCGGTGTCGCAGCCGCGGATATTACTGAACGAAATATCCTAAACCCCCTGCTATCCTTACCTCCTGGTCATCCACAAGTGCCTGGGTTGCTTCGGCAACTCAACGGATATGAAAGAAATCTCGTTGAAAAGATCCGGGCTTTGGATGCGACCAATCCATTGGATCCGAGAATTCCCCTGCTCAGGGCACAACTATTGGATACCGGATTCAACCGCTTTCATACGAATCACATGTTCACCTCACCGTTTACCCATGAGGATTGGTTTACGCTCAGTCCACACATTGGGGGCGCCTATACTCAGTATTCAGCGGTTCAGGGCCCAGCCGTTTCTGATGAGAGGCTCATGCTACACGGCGGAGCTGAGGCCGCACTCAAGTTTTCAAAAAATTACGGGGACATCAGAAATAGAAATCTTGGCGTGGATGGCCTGCTACACGTCTTTCAGCCTTATGTAAATTGGTCGGTTGCCTCAGTGGACGAACTGGATCAGGATTATCCTAAAATCGATCGTTTGACTTTCACGACTCGTCCACGCTCCCTAGATCCCATGCGTTACACCGCCATCGATGAATTCGACAGCTGGAATATCATAAGGGTTGGCGGCCGGAACCAACTCATCACCCATCGGGACGACCAATCGTATGAATGGCTTTATCTCGATACTTACATGGATAAATACCTCAACGATCCGGAGGAAAACCGGGATTACTCCAACCTTTACAACGATGTGCGTTGGCAGCCGCTGCCTTGGCTTGGAATTGATTTGGAAACCCAGCTTCCCGTTTTGTCTAGCGGATCCGGATTCACGGAGCTGAGTACAAGGGTCAGATTCATGCCGAATGAAAACTGGGAATTCTCCGTGGCGTATCGACAGCTCAATAATCATCCAGTATTGCTCGATTCAAATCGCATCGACCTCTCCACATACATCCGCCTGAGTGAAAACTGGGGATTTGGATTCCAGCATATCTTTGAAATGGATGACGGTACCATGGAAATGCAGCAATATACACTCAAAAGGGAACTCGGTGACTGGATTGCCGGCGTAGGCATCAGCCATATGGACAATCGCTTTCAGAATGAATTTGGAATCATCTTCAGTCTAACCCTGAAAAGTTTCCCGTCCGCATCCCTGCCCATGAGTTTGAGCCAAAACTAGAATCCATATCATGCCAATTTCACCAAAAGAACTGTTAGAATCCCTGAATTTCAGATACGCGACCAAGGTTTTCGACCCGACGCGTAAAATAGAGGCCGATACATGGGCAGCGCTCGAAGCGTCCCTCGTTTTGACCCCCTCGTCGTTCGGGCTTCAGCCATGGAGATTCATCGTTGTGGACTCACCGGAAATTCGGGAAAAACTAAAAGCCTCATCTTGGGGTCAAAGCCAGGTCACAGATGCCTCGCACCTCATCGTATTTACCGTTCGCACGGACCTTTCTCAACAGGATATCGATGCATGGATCCGAAGACTTTCCGATGTTCAAGATACACCCTTGGAAAATCTCGCGGGATATGCGGGGATGATTTCATCATTTTCAGCCAACATGAGCCAATCCGAAAAGCAGGCATGGAACACTCGCCAAGTCTATATCGCACTCGGTCAACTCATGACCGCCGCCGCTGTGATGAAAATCGACACATGCCCTCTTGAAGGCATTTCACCCGGCGATTATGACGAAATTCTCAACTTGAAAAACAGCGGTTACACGGCTGTCGTCGCATGTGCGTTAGGTTACCGTTCAAGTGATGATTCCCACGCCAAGGCGAAAAAAGCACGTTTCACTGCCGAGACTCTGATCAAGCATGTCTAGGCAGGCCGCCGAGCTTTTGTTTGCACCAGATACCAAGCCAACGGTCTACACTTTTCCCTTCCGCATCCGGTAGCGCGCGAGATTGGTGATTTCTAACATTCAGGACTGAATTCACGTCACGTTCGCGCATGCTCGCCACAAAGAGATCATGCTCCAGATCAAAATATGAGGTGCATACCAAATAACCATCCGGCTTCAGAGCTGTTATAGCCTCATCCAAAATTCCCTCCCACACCATGGGCTCATGCCAGTAATTCTGGTGCCTGAGAAAAATCAGATCAAACTCGGGCAGAGTCTTCATTCTCCCAAGCATGGCGGCATTCCCCTCCATGAAATGAATTTCACAAGTTGTCGATTTCCAGCGGCGACTGGCTTCCCGAATGGCATCTCCCATGAGATCGATTCCCATATAAAAGCTAACTTCCGCCGGTGCCAATGCTTGCACCAAAACTCCGGTCTCATCCGCGCGACCACAGGCCACATTCAGGACTGAAATTTTTCCATGAAGGCAGATTCCTGCCGCCGCGAATGAATCCTTCAAGATCACGCCGAGCTTTCGGATATCTCCGGCTAGAGCGTTTCTCAGAAGTTTTCCGATATACGGCACTGTGAGGCAACCAATGTTGGTTCTTGGAGGAAATGTCGGAGAGCGGTAAGGATCCGGGCTTCAAGGTCTTCGCCCTTTCGGCAGAAGAAGT
>JBIIFS010000130.1:0-4698 GCA_044237185.1 Luteolibacter sp. | reverse complement strand
GGTTGTGGCGGTGCTGAAATTGTTGCGTAATATTGGGATTCCGATCGCTGTGGTTTCCAGTTCGTCACACAACTGGGTCGATGGCTGGTTGGAAAAATTGGGATTGGTCGGTTATTTTCAAGAAATCATCTGCAAGGGCGATGCTCCCAAAATCAAACCCGCGCCCGACTTATTTCTTGATGCGGCGCGTCGGTTGAAAGTGAACGCCGCGGATTGCCTCGTGATTGAAGATTCACTCAATGGCTTGAATTCCGCCAAAGCGGCAGGAATGATGGCATGGATGGTGCCAAACCGTGTGACTGCGGGATTGGATTTTACGGGCGCCGATCGTGTGTTCTCGTCCTTTCTCGAATTGGGACAAGCCATCCGAGCTTGTCAAAGTCCGTTAGGATGACGCATGGCGTGGCCTTTTGCGCCGCGGGTTGCCGTTTTCCATTGAGGACCCGTGCTGTTGCTGCCGCCGCCAGTATCGAGACGAAGTCCGGCAACTGTCATGAAAACATGGCCATTCCGTATATAAAGGGTGATCCAATCACCTTCGCCTTTTTTGCCATATCTGAAATAGTCTTTTGAGGTGAGGCAGCCACGAAGCAGTCCTGCTTCTCTCAACACATACGATGTGGTGCCCGAGCAGTCATAGCCGTTGTCGTGATGGTTTGCATGACCGCCGCCCCATTTGTAGGGCTTGCCTTGGAGCCGATTTCCAGCAGCGATGGCTTTCTTGACTGCTGCGGGTGCATTACGCGGTGCATAGGCGATGCCGTTTCGAATCAATGCCGTTTTGCCGCTCTCAAATCGATAGGAAACGGGATGTTTCGCATAGACTTGGTTAGAGCAGGATTGAAGTGATCCGCCAACTACGATGAGTGAGAGAGCGAAAAGCAACCGTTTCATACGGATATGGTTCTCCAGATGCTAAGGAACTTCAAATATTTTCTATAGGTTAAGTAAATTACCAGAACTTACATTTGAAACAAACGATTGAATTGCTTTTGCCCTATGGCTCAGCTGGCTTTTCCTGTCTGCTCCAAGGTCGGCCATGGTTTGTGAATAACCTGTGGGGATAAACAAAGGGTCATATCCGAAACCGCCATTGCCGGAAGGTTGGCGAGCGATTTCGCCTTTGACCGCCCCGTGGAAGGTGGCGATTTCCTTGCCGTTTTTGGCAAGAACAAGGGTGCACAGGAATCGGGCGCTGCGCTGGTCCTGATGGGCCATTTCTGAAATGAGGCGTAGGTTGTTTTTTGCATGATTTCCCTCTTCGCCTCCATAGCTGGAAGACCATACCCCGGGAGCTCCGCCGAGCGCATCGACTTCCAGGCCGGAGTCATCGGCAAGCACCCAGCCATCGATTCTGCCGCTGATGCCCAGTGCTTTGAGTCGGGCATTTTCCAGAAAGGTGCTTCCGGTTTCTTCGATTTCAGGAAGTTCGGGAAAATCGGTGACATCGAGAATCTCGAAGCGATCACCTAGGATATGGCGGATTTCCTCGGTTTTGTGGGAGTTGCGAGTGGCAATAATGAGGCGTGGGAGCGAAGGCATGAAAAGGGTTTCGGATTTTTTTTGTCTTTCGCCAAGAATTTTAGAATAAATCACTTCGTCAAATGAACGCAGATAATAAATGAGCTTACGCTAATCGGTTCACTCTTTGTCTGTTAGGTGTCTGGGGAAATCCATCGCTGCGTGAAGTATTCTAACAACTTGTAAATCCGAGCCGTTGATGCGGAAGAGAATCACGTGTTTTGCATGAGCTGCAATTTGGCAACCGGGGAATAGATCGTCTCGTTTTCTCCAACGTTCTGGGTTTGCTAACAAATCTCCGAATTTTTTCCATAGAGAATCTAAGTAAACTTGCTCTTGTTCCGCGCCCCATACCTGCAAGGTGTAGGATCGAATCGATTGAAGATCCGCGATGGCGGCGTGGGTGAATTCAAGGGTCATGCTTGGCTGCGCGCTAGAGCCTCGAATTCGGCTTTGTTGCTGACACGAACGGTTTCGGCAGTATCAAGCTGTAGATAACCGATTGCGGCTTCGCGTTTCAGCCATTCATTTTCGGCCTCAGCTTTGAGCGTCATCCGCAACGCCTCGCGAATGACTTCGCTGGCATTGTTATATAGCCCAGAGGAGACCTTCATTTTGACGGCGTATTCCAATTCAGGAGTTAATGAGACGTGCATGACAATAGGAGAAGTATTCCGACAAAGATTGTCAATCTTTGAATATGTGCGCTGTGGCGCTTTAAACTTCAGTGCCTGTTTGACAAGGGGCAATTGAGAAGAGAAAAACATCGCATCTTATGAGTTCACTTAAATTACACAACGCTATGTGGCCGGGTTTGGTTGGAAAAGAGCCAGACACAGATCACCCACCAATTTCCCTAGATCACATGCTCGAGCTCACCACGGCCGCAGAGGTCGGTGGAATCAAATATGACGGTGTCGATCTTTTCATTTTCCACCCTCACACCGATCCAGACGCATCTGATATCGAGATCCGTAAGATGGCTGATAAGATCGCTGCCAAGGGTCTTTCCGTAGGTTCTCTTGTTGCTCCAGTTTGGCCAGGCACCGTCGGTGGTCCTGCTTTTGGCAGTGACGATGAAATGAAGAACTTCGTGCTCGCAGTTGAGAAAACCTGCCGCATTGCAAAAATTCTCAACGAGCACGGTGTTCGTAAATCCGGAATCATCCGTGTGGATACTGCTGGCGGAACCGCGGACTTCGCTAAAGATCCCGCAGGCAACACTGCGAAGGTTGCCAAGACTTTCCGTGAGGCAGGTAAAGTCGCGGAGCAATTCGGCGAGCGCATCGCTGCTGAAGGTGAAATCTGCTGGGGTGGCTTCCATTCATGGAAAGCTGCCGTTGATACGCTCGAGGCGACCGATATGCCGGGCGTGGTTGGTTTCCAAGCCGACCTTGCTCACACCTACCTCTATCTCATGGGTTACAACGCGCCTGAGGCAGCGCTTCTCCAAGCGGGATACAGTGACGAGGAATTCTGGCCTGCATACAAAATCATGACCGATGCGCTGCGTCCGTGGACGCTCGATTTCCATGTCGCTCAGAACGACGGTTCCGTGCACGGCACAGGCTCGCACGATAAAACCGGACGCCACTGCCCGGCAGATGATCCGAACGGCAAACTCGATATCGCCAAGTGTTCATCCTATTGGCTGCTAGGCGCTGCGGAACGCGGCATCAAACACATCTGTTGGGATGGCTGCATGTTCGATAACTCGGTGCTGGAAGCCCCGGCAACCTGGAACGCGATCCTCAAAGCCATGATCGACGTCAACAAGGCCCTCTAATCACCCGAATCCTGATCTCCACATTTATGTCTAAGAAACCAATCCGCATCGGACTCATCGGCTACGGCTTCATGGGTCGCACTCACTCCAACGCCTACTCTCAACTTGAGCACTTTTTCGATACTGAACACGTTCCTGTCCGCCAGGCTGTCTGTGGTCGTGACGAGGAAAAAGTCAAAGCGTTCGCTGAAAAGTGGGGCTATGCCTCTTACGAAACCGACTGGCGTGAGCTGGTGAAACGCGACGATATCGACGCGGTTGATATCTGCACTCCTAACAACTCCCACGCCGAGATCGCTCTCGCCTGTATCGCAAACGGTAAAATGATCCTTTGCGAAAAGCCTCTCGCTCTTAACGGAGTGGAAGGTGAGAAGATGGTCGAAGCTGTGGAGAAATCCGGCTTGCCAAACTTGGTTTGGTATAACTACCGTTTCCTTCCAGCTGTGACGCTTGCTAAAAACATCGTTGCTGCCGGTGAGTTGGGTCGGGTCTTCCATTACCGTGCGAACTTCCTGCAGGATTGGACGATTTCAGAGGAACTCCCGCAAGGTGGCGCCGGTCTATGGCGTCTAGATGCGGCAGCCGCAGGTTCAGGGGTGACGGGTGACTTGCTCGCTCATTGCATCGATACCGCACGTTGGATCAACGGCGACATCGTTTCCGTTTCAGCGATGACCGAAACCTTCATCAAAGAGCGCATGCATACGGAAACCGGCAAGAAACATCCGGTGACTATCGATGACGCATGCGCCTTCCTTGCCCGCTTTGAAAACGGTTCGCTCGCGATTTTCGAATCGACCCGCTACGCGCGCGGCCACAAGGCGCTGAACACCTTTGAAATCAACGGTGAGAAAAAATCGCTCGCATGGGATCTTCATGATCTAAACCGTTTAGAGTATTTCGATCACGGAGTTCCGGGCGACCGTCGCGGTTGGAGCACCATCCATTGCTCGGATGGTGATCATCCTTACGCGGGTAACTGGTGGGTACCCGGTCTCTGCCTCGGCTACGAGCATTCCTTTACCCACGCGCTCGTGGAGTTCTTCAAGTCGCTCGATAATCCATCGGCGCCGATCAACTACCCGAACTTCCGCCACGCGCTGGGCACCCAATATGTCTGCGATGCGGTTCTTGAATCCGCGAAGTCCGGACAATGGGTTGAGGTTAAAAAAGCGTAAGCTGCATGTCTTTAAAGCCTCCGTGGATTTATCCGCGGGGGCTTTTTTTGTTGGAGAGCCGCGCCTACGGCCGGCTGCATGATCAAATAAAAATTCCAGAGAGTAAGCCGCAGTCCCTACCTTTTGAATTGATATATCTCCTCTTCTGCTCCTGTATCTCACTGTTATAAAAATATCGAAATTCATGAAAACCTACGCATCCCTATTTTGTCT
>JBIIFS010000025.1:0-16576 GCA_044237185.1 Luteolibacter sp. | reverse complement strand
TGAGAATCGCGAGCCGGACCATATGAATGAAAGGGCTTTGCTTTGCGTATTCGGCGAGATAAATCGCCGCACTCACCCCGAAAAACAACGCCAGCATGATGGCGCCCAATGTGAGAAGCGCCGTGCCCGCGATCGGTCCCGCGATGCCCCCGCCCGAATAGGAAAAGGTTTTTTCGTTGTAGATGGTATCTCCGGGATGCGCTTTGAGGTATTCGTTGTATTTGGATGCAGGGAGCTTGTGTCGCGTGCCTTCGGCGTCATCAAACACGTGCAGCGTTTCGTTTTTTGCCGTGAGAAACTCCATATCCACAAAAGGAAATTTCGAAGAAAAGATCGCGGGTGCGCCATCGATGACAATCTTGGCAAACAACATGACTGCGATCAAAAGAATCAGATACGTGACACTGCCAAGCAAGATACGCACGAAAATATCTTTGAAATAACCTTTCGGCATTCCTTTGCGTATCAGTATGTCCGGATTGATCATGATATTAATCTACTTTTTGGCGCGATTCACAAAGTGATGGGCAGTGGCATTGATACCAAGAACGACTGCGAACAGGACAATGCCGACGACGAAAAGCGCGCGGTAATGCACACTGCCTAGAGGAACCTCGCCAAGCTCTTGGGCGATGATGCCGGTGAGCGTGTGGCTGGGCTGGAAAAAAGCCCCCAGACCCTCGCTGAAATCCGGAATCTTGATGCGGTTCCCCGCGACGAGAAGCACCACCATCGTCTCGCCGATCACGCGGCCAAAGCCTAACAAAATGGCCGCCAGAATACCGGAGAATGAAGCCGGAATCATCACGCGGAAAGCGGTTTGCACGTGCGATGCTCCCAACGCCTCAGATGCCTCGGCATAGGCAGATGGCACATTGTTCAGCGCATCTTCCGCCAAAGAGAATATCGTCGGGATGCTCATCAGGGCGAGAAGGCATCCGGCGGTGAAAATATTGAGCCGCTCTTCGATCGGGAATCCGGGCACCCATTGAAACGCATCCATCACGGAAATTTCCCGCAAGATCGTGCCAAACACCAAAATACCCACAAAGCCGAGAACCACCGATGGGATAGCTTGGATGAATTCGATGATGGGTTTCACCAAAGCCTGTTCACGAGGTTTCGCGAAATGATTCACATAAATTGCGGCACTGATACTAACAGGAATAGCGATGCTTAAAGCAATCATTGCAATCATGAGTGAGCCGATAGCCAATGGCAGAATTCCATAAAAATCCTGCCATTCACCGCCGGTCACCCATTTTTTTCCGGTCAAGAACGACATGAATGCATCGGAAAGCGGCACTGGATCGGTATGCTTCCATGCGTTGATTTTTTTCGGAGCTGCCTCGAGATCCGTAATAAAAACCGGCCATGCCTGACGAGCCGCATTCAGCATACGCTTGGCATCTGACTCAGTGAGGCTTTGGGGGACTTTAGCAAAGGCCTCCGATGATGTCTTTTTAAGTTCTTCTTGCAGACGAACGCACTCGGGTTTGCGTTCTAACAATGCCTGCATCGGAGTCTCGATGTCGGGCTTATCGGCAAGGGCGGCATGGGCATCGGCAAGCAGCCTTTCGCGTTCGGCGGGATCTTTTTCGCTGGAGGCCGCACCGAGGAGGGTTTTCCGGTCTTTTTCAAGAATGTCAGCCGTTTGCAGCTGTTCTTTGGTCACCGTCACCGACTCTGTCATTTCCATGATGATGGAGCCAAGGTCGAAGCCTGCGGACTCAAAGTCATCAATCACGGTTCGGAAATCCTGGAGCGGGGCGGCGTGTTTTTGTTGGGCGGCAACAAATTCCTGCGCCAACGCGGCGACCAAAGGAGGATCCTCCGTAGCTTCTGGTGGACGGGTGCGTAATGATTCGAGCAACCCTTCACGCTCTTTCGCTGTCAGGTGAGGCGTATTGATAGGTTTGAGCAAGGCCTTTTCCCGCTGTTTCTCGTAATTGCCAAGCAGTGCAGCCTTCATGCCCGCATTGGCGTCTGTCCGGGCTTGGGGATTGTTGATGATCAGATCCCTTGTCGGGCCGACTTGATCTGTGAAAGCGTTGTAAAGGGCGCTGGCTTCCTCGGTGCGTTTCAACTCACGGGCGCTTTTCCCGTTCACTTCCGCATAGTAAGCGCGATTGAGCAGGCTGGTAAGCTGCTCGTGGGAGGTGAGATTGTTCCTTGAAATATCAACGAATTCCAAGCCGGCAATCCGATAAGTCTCCAGGTCCCGACGGTATCCCGGGAAAAATCCAAGTCCTTCCTTAAGAAGGAATGCAATGATCAGGGTTAAAATGACGATGGTTAGTCCTGCATTGGAGGCAAAGAAAAACCGGATGAGTTGCTCATAGGAGAAACCGCTGCGTTGGAACTTGTGGCTTGTTTTCGCGTTGGATGATTTTTCAGATGCCATAGTCCTTATGCCGCGTCAAAAATGAGAGAGATGAATTGGAATGAAAACGAGCATCGCCGAACCTGTCAACGATGCCCGTAAACAACATACTCTGCGGAATATTTTAAAGTCAATATTGCACGAAGCCGACTTTTTTCACGATCTCCTGACCGGCTGGCGACTTGATGTAATCGAGGAAGGATTGAGCCTCCGCGGTTGGTTTATCAGGCGCATAGAGGTAGCAAACACGTGAATAAACGTATTTTTTCGCATTCGACTCGGTTGGCTCAACACCATCGATGACAATGGTCTTGGTGCCTGGCGTTTTGGCGTAAGCCAGACCCACGTAACCGATGCCGTTCTTGTTTTTGGCAACCTCTTGGGCGATTTGCTCGTTACCTGCCATTTTGAGAGAGGTCGAAGCATAATCACGTCCACCCATCGCCAGTTTCTGCCAGTCCTTATAAGTTCCGGAGGAAGTGTTGCGGGTATAGATGGAGATAGGCCCTGGAGCGCCACCGAGTTCCGACCAATCTTTGATCTGACCGGTGAAGACCTTGGCAACTTGCGCCTTGGTCAAACTGCTCACGGGGCTGTTCTTGTTGACGATCACGACAAGCATGTCACGGCAGATCGGGTGCTCTTTGATGTAAACGCCCTTGGTTTTGCAGAAGGTGCGCTCGTCGTCCTTCACTTTGCGCGAGGACATCCCGATTTGAGCGGTGCCGTTGGCAAGCGCCGGAAAGGCGGTGGTCGAACCTTCGGCGGCGATCTCGAATTTCACGCTTTTGTTACCGGCTGCCTTGAAGGACTCCGATAACTGGGGAATGAGTTTGGCTCCGAGGGTATCACTACCCTTCAAGCTGAGGGTTTGCGCGCTCCCGATGGAAACGAGAGCGGCGGTGGCGATTAGTGTGCTGATGGCTTTCATATTGTGTTTGTATTTAAAGGATTGGTGGGAACAGGGCAATTAGAATGAGAAACGAAGTCCGCTCATGAATGTGTAGCCGTCGTAATCACCGCCACCCAAGTGAGAATATTCAATGCCATTCATCAGCTTGAGCTTGTGGCCGTAGAGGTAGTAGTTGAGACCGGCATATGCGGAAGCGTAGGTGTTGCCGCGCTCGTCATCTCCGGATACGAGGCGCTCGTAGCGTGAAGGCACACGAAGGTCGTTCGAGTCCTCGCAAGTTGCAACCTGAAGGCGACCCACGAGTTGCAGGCCTTGGGCAATGTAGTATGAAGGGATAAGAGTGATGCCCATGACATCGGATTGCGATCCGTCACCGGAAGCGAACAAGACATCCGTAACAAGTCCAAAACGGCCTTGGCTGATATCATTTGTGATCGCAATGGAATTTTTGAAGTTTGGCGAGGTGCCGGTGGTGTATTCCGGAGTATTCGTGGGTTTGTAGTTGGGCTCGCTGTTGGTCATGAAATGGACCGAGGCCACAGCTGTGTCGAATCCTGCCTTTTCAGCATAATCATAGCCGATTTTGGCGAGAATGATTTCGCCACCGTCCATGTCGCTGAATTCGCGCTGGCGATCATTGCCGTAAAAACCGAGTTCATACAGCCATCCGCCTGCGATGCCTTTTCCGCTTGTCCAGATACCCGTTAATTCGCCCGGGAACAATGTGTTGGAAAGAAGGCTGCGCTCAAGGGTGAGGATGTTGTTTGAAGAAGTTTCCTGCTCGCGGGTAAATTTCACTTTGGTTTTACCGGCTGAAAGGTTGAACGCATCCGAGGGAGCGTAAGTGAGCATCAGATCGTAAATGTCTTTGTAGAGGGTGTCGGAGCCGGTATTGTCCATGCCATCAACGTCGACGTTGATCATGCCATCGAGTTTCCAGGTCTGGAACCATTTGGATTTGAAACCGAAACGTGCGCGACGGGCCTCGAAGTCTTCGCCCCAAACGGTTTCATCGTTACCCGCATCCTTGTAGTCGGAAGTGTTAAAACTGTCGCCATTGCTTTCGCCGTAGATCGACTGAACGTGGAGACGGCCTTGGAGGCTGAATTCTTGAAGGATCTGGTTGTCTTCGTCTTTGTGAAGAGTGAACGCGGACCATGCGCGGTCGTAAGCGGTCTCGCCTGAGAGTTTGCCGTAGAGAAGTCCGGACGGTTCGGCGTGGGCTGATGTCATCCCAAGCAGGCTGGTTGCAAGAAGGGCACTTTGAATTGATTTCATAGGTGTGTGTTGTTGTTGGTTGAGTGCTGATTTGGCACGGCGGCAACATGCATATAATAGCCCGGCGGCTTGAAGGGGAATATTGTGACGGAGTTGTCACTTGGCGTCACACGGGTAGGATTGCTCATTGCCTCGGGGAAACCGTGCGATAGAGATGTTCACGCCTATGAGTTGTGATACGCCACCGACCCCTGAAGAAGCCCCGTGGATGGCGGGCTTGCGAGCGGCGCGCGCGAATCTCGTTCCGGCCCTGATCGTGCAGGGAATCATGTTGGCGCTGGTGCTCGGGTATTACTTCTATCCACCGACCACGCGGTGGCTTGATCAACTGGCGGGGCTCAAGCAAAGCTGGGGTTATGGTTATTCCGCGTTGTCCGCGGCGATCGCCGGCGGCGTGGTGCCGGAAATCATGCGGGTGTTGTTGCATCAGAAAAGACAAGCAAATAAGGCAAACGCCAAGAACCTCTTGTTCACGCTTCCTTTCTGGGGATGCACGGGAATGGCGGTGGATGGGTTTTACCGGATGCAGACCGAATGGTTTGGCTCTGGCGATGTGGGTGATGCTTTACACTTGGCTCAGTGAGCAGCGTTCGCAGCGAACATCGGTTAGTTAGGCCGTGGATCTCCTGACACCTCGGCAAGCTTCTCAAGCAACTCCCGGTTGGCGCGTATCATTTTTCGGCGTGCGGACTCGATTTCATCGTATTTTCTCAACCTTTCATCTTTCCCCTCGAATTCCCTACCCAAGCCGCGAACGGACGCCACCAGATCTTTTGCTTCCTTCAAAAGATCGGTATGGCGGGAATCCGTGTAGCGCTCGAGATCTTTAAGATCATCACGCATTTTTTTGTAAAGTTCATCGAGCCTTTCCAACTGGTTGGAATTGATTTTATGGATATTCTCGATTTTGCCAATCTCCGTGATCGCATCCACTTTCCGCCAGATTTCCGCCGCCAATGCTTCTCGGGTGAGATAGCGGGGACGGGATACGGAACCGTAAATGTTGAGAACTTTCGCGGAAAAATGATACGGCGCTTGATCGACAATTTCCTGCAGGCGTTCACGGACAAACTTATTTGTCAGATAAGTGCCCAATGCGTTATCGGTGGCTTTTTCCTGAATGATTTGGAACTTCTGGTGGATTTCATCTTGTTGCCCGGAACCTTCCTTGCGTGAAAGCATGACATACTCTGCCAACGACGTGGCGACGAGCACTTCGTATTTGAGGAAAAAATCGGGTTTTTCGAGGGCGAGCAGATTGACAAACATCGGTTCCGCGGATGCCGGAATGATCAGCCTGCCTCCAGCTCCCTCTGTTAGCTCCATAAGAGAGCGCCAGAAATAATCGGGTAGTTTGAGTTTTCCCGACTTGTCGATTTCACCAATCACCGTGCCGTCAACTGCGGATCCCGTGAGCGCGGCATGGGCCAAAACAAAGGCCGGGCCGCTGATCGCGCCGCGGTTTTTTTGAAACGGATAAGATGCTTCGCCATTCAAGCGGACTTTGATCTCGGCACGCTCGGGAGCTTGGCCGAGGAAATCGGAAAGTCGGTCACGCAAGGGATTGGAAACTTTTTCCTGGATCTGCCAAAAATCATTCGGGCCACCGGAGATTTCCAAGCGAAACCCATACTGATCCTTGCCGTCCTCATTCTTCGGCTTGCTGGTGGCTTGCATTGATACCGGTACGACTTTAGGCAACCAGAGACCCTTTTCTCTGTCATACAGGTTGACGAGGGTCATGATCCGGGCGCTGTCGAGAAGCACTCCGGCTTTGGGATCGAACTTCCGCTCTTCCGGCTTGGGCTTGTTTTCCGGCGGCGCTTTCTCTTCGTTTTCCTCTTTTTTTATTTCGGGCGGCGGCTCGATGGCCGGAGCTTTTTTGAAGGATGCGGGTTCTGCGATCCAATCTTTCCATGCCGTGTGTTCCGGTTTGCCGAGGTAGGTTTTGGCCTGCGAATCATCAGGATAAATGGCAGCAAGAGTTTCCCCCATCAGACTGGCAAGCAGATTGCCGTCTCGACCCGCTTCCGGCGCAGATAGCCAGTTCAAGCTGTTCCAGATATTTTTCTTCTCGCGCTCAAGCTTATCCTTGTCGGCAGAAGCGGGTTTTTCGCCTTGAATGAGTTTGGAAAGCCTTTCTCCAGCGGATTCGTTTTTTGGGTCAAGAGCCAGAGCGAGGGCCAGAGCTTTTGCGACGGCACGGCGGTCCTCGGCTGTTTCGTAAGGGCTACCGCTGATGATCGTTGTTAGATCATTGGACAAGCCATGGATCCATTGATCATGGATCGGCAAACGATCGCGGCGAAAGGGTGAAATTTTTCCCGATGGAGGGAGAAATGAATCGGCGCTTGATGCGGATGTCAGAGCAAAAAGACAACATGCACTCAGCCCTCTAATGAGCCAATTTCGGAATCCAGAGTTCATACCGCTTAAGGACATGTGTCGTTTTTGGAATGAATTCACAAGAGAACATTGCAGCCGGATGCATTTTTTTGTGATCTTCCGGACATGTCAGGAACTGATACAGAAGTAATAACTCGTGAGGAAGTGATGTTTTTCGATACCGACTGCGGTGGAGTGGTTCACAATCTTGCCTATTTGAGAATGATTGAAACCTGCCGGACCAGACTGGCGGCAAAATTGGGAATGGAGCTGCGTGATATGTCGAAAACCGGTATTTTTCCTGTCTTAACCCGCACAGAGGTGGATTACCGAAGACCTGCGAAACTGGGAGACTGGATCGTGATTCGTGGCTGGCTGGGAGCGACAAGCTCCGCGCGTTTTTGGTGTGAATTCGAAATGCGGCGCGAATCTGACAACGAATTGCTCGTTACTGCCAAGCAATCCTTGGCACTGGTGAAAATGCCCGAGGCGAAACCGTTGAGGCTCAATTTCAAAGGATTAAATCGTAATCCATAGCATTATTGGCTTATCAAAAACTCGTAGTAGCCTCGTTCGGAACCCAAGCGTGTGATTTCTTTTTGAATCAGATTCATGGCGACGTGGTCTTTGGTTTCGCGATAGTGAATGATTTGTTTTTCAAGTCCTCTGATATATGCCGCTTGTTCGCTCATAAGCTTGGAATGAAAACGTGAGCGCAATTTCGTTTCGACTTCATGAGCTTGGGCAAAGGCTTGTTGGACGGTGGAAATTTTACCGATCGACGCAGGCAACGAGCCGGGCATGTTGTCATTCTGCGCGCTCCATGACACCATAAACGCCTCTAAATCGGCACGCGCTTTGACCTCCGCGCTGGCACTGAGATTTCCAATCGCCGGCTTGGCTTGTGTCTCAAAATCCTGGGTGTTCGCATTAAACCCCTGGCGATAGGTGTCCAGATTGCTCTTCGGGCGTTTTTTCATGATGCCTTCAACCCGCGAGAAATAAGCATCGACATCGTCGATCGGCGTCAGTCCCTCCTGGGCCGCCGTTTTTCTGGGGAGGGGTTTCTGCACAGAGGGCTGCACATTTTTTACCGTGGGCGCAGGTGCGCCGCCACCGGTAGACGCCGGAGCCGAGTTCCCAGATTTGATCGCCAGAAAACCGATAGCGGCAACCGCAACGATCACAAGCAGGATGAGGAAACCTGAGCCCGATGAGGAGTTTTTCTTGATAACGGGGCGGTGGGTCATGGAGCGCCCCATGGAGCGTCCCATCGGGCGGGCCCTTCTTGAATTTGCGGCAGCAGCAAGCAGCGGGTTGTGGGGGATTGTGGCAATTTTTTCCAACTCCGCAGCCAGTTCATCAGCGGAAGCGTGGCGTGCGGCTGGGTTGGGATGGGTCGCGCGCTGGATGACGCCGCGCAGTCGTGAATGGATGGTATAAGGTTGCGCAGCCAAGGGCTCCACACCATTCGGAGTGATTCCCGTCAGCAATTCATGCAACAGTACGCCGACCGAAAAAATATCGGCGCGATGATCAAAAATATGGGGAGGATCAATGACTTCTTGGGCGGTATACCCGGGAGTTCCGTAAATTTGTTCGCCCTCCTGAATTTGTTTTCCCAAGGCGCTGGCGAGTCCGAAATCGCCGATTTTCGGGTTCGCATTGGCATCCAGCAGAATGTTGCTCGGTTTGATGTCGCGATGAAGGATACCGTATTGGTGGGCATGGGGGATGAGCGAGTGTACCACACTAGCAACTCCTGAGACAACCCTGTCTTAGGGCGATTTCTCCAAAATCAGTTCTTTGATCCAGATGTTTCGGAAACTCACTGGATTATGGTGACCTTGTAACTTGATAAGCCCAGCTTCGGGACCTTCTTTCTGACCGACGCCGGTTTTTTTGGGAATCTCAAAGTCATCGTGAACGAGAACCCCGTTGTGATAGACCGTGATTCTTGCGTTCTCGGTTTTGGTATTTCCCTCGAAGCGCGCGGAACGGAAAACGATATCGTAGGTCTGCCACTCGCCGGCTTTTTTACAAACCAGCTGATCCGGCTTCTTGATCTTGTAAATGCTCGCGCAATAACTCTCTTCGAAATTCTCGGCTGAAATGCCGAATGAATTGAGAATCTGGAGCTCGTAGCGCTGTTGGATATAGACTCCCGAATTCCCGTTGTCCTCCGGATTTTTCGCATCCGCAACTTCGTTCACATTGAACTCGAGATGCATTTGAAAATCCCGATACGGCGTCGGGGTCACGACGCTGTCCCACTCTGGAGAGGCGGTAAGCACGCCGTCTTTGAAAACCCACAAGCTGGCTTCTTTCCCTGCCGGGATGAAATGATTTTCGGTTTCACCAAGCAACTGCACGGCGCCTTCCGGGCGCTTCAAATCTCCGATTTGAATGATGCCTTTCGTGGTCTTGGCAGAGGGAGCCGCGAGCGCGGTTCCACAAATGAGAAGAGCGGTCATGGAAAAGAGCAGTCGTTTCATGAAGTTGGATACGGGATTTTGCAGCGGAACATATAGGCTCAGCAGCTTTTTACAAAAAAATTATCACTTCCTCTGCTTCAACGCGGTTTTGACCGCTTCCGCAACCGCGGAGCCGAGCAGATCCTGCTCAGGCTTCCGATAGAAATGCACGTCGATTCCTTTTCTCCAGTTATCGTAGACAGGAGATTTACTAACCATTCCATGCAAGTCATTAATCAAAATCTCCGGGTGGCGCTGCATGACTTCCGCTGCGGCTTGGTTGAATATTTCCTCAGCTCCTTTGCGGCGTGCATATTGGCTTTTATTGTCTTGGGGAACAGGGGTTGTGGAGCACCAGATCCATGTCGCTCCCGTTTTCTTTAAAATCGCGATCTCCTTATCCAAGCTCTGTTTATAGACCTCAAGCGATACGGCATAATCACCAAAGGTGTCGGTCTTTGGATTGTAGGTTTGTTTGAGGTCGTGCAAGCCATGATTGAATTGAATGACATCCCAATGCAGGCCTTTTTGCTGGTAGTCTCCCAACCTGAGCTCGGCGTTATTGACACCATGCACACTCGAAAACGAGTTGCCCTCATTGCGATGATAATTCGCAATCCCTTTCAAAGCCGCTTTCGCCGCCTCGTGATAATTCATGCTGATCGAGTCACCGATGACCAGCACCCGCGGTAAATTCGGATCATATTCGGTCTCTTTGAGCAACTCGAAGCTCTGGGCTTTGAGATCAAATTTTAATATGTTTCCGCGCGCGCCGTTCAACCCCGTTGGCTTCTCGGCCGTTACGACTGCTAGGGAAACAATCGCGGCCATCACCGCCCATATCATTTTTTCATCATCTATATCACGGCATCCAACGGTGTCTCAAGGTTTCTGTAAATTTAAAAAATCGGGTTCGTGGTTTATCCCGTAAATTCGTCTCGCCGGATTTGAGTTTTCCGAGATATCCGCCTCGAGTCCATCTCCGGGATTGGGCGGACCCAAATCGATGACTTGACGCACCCGTTCATCAGTCGGAAGATACACTTCATGGCATGGCGTTTGGATGAAGCGGTCGAACACGGAATCATCGACAATACCGTCGAAGGCATGACCACGGGAAAAATTTGGCTCGCGGGTCGAGACGAGCCTTTGATCCTTTCCCTGAACGGCGATTGCTGGAGGGACCTTGCGGGTACGGTCCTCGAATTTGAAAACCCCAAGCCCAAAGCTTCTGAGGAAGCCAACTCTCTCGATACGGAGCAGACCGGCATCGTCGGGGACATCACCGCCTCCCAAAAAGCCAAAGTGCCGCAAATTCCCGAGGAAGAAATTCCGGAATACTATCGCCAGAATCGCGAGATCCCCTGCGAGTGGAAAAACCTTCTCTACGTCGAATGGTTCAGTGAAATCAACGGCCGCGTCCTGATCGAAGCCGCCGATTATCGCATGCGGATTTCCGAACATCTTTGGGAAATGGATCAGGATCTCGAGGAGGCTCAGAAACTCGCGAACATGAACAGCATGCGCGATTTCCTCGCCCAGATGATTCGTCGCAATGAATCGGATGATCCTATGGCGGCGACCAAAGCGAAAAACCATCGCACAGAGCTCAACGAATACGAATGGGAAGAGCGCCTGAAGGAATCGGATCGTCTGACAGACGCTTACCAAGAAGTCTTGGAAAAATACATCGACGATCCGGATGCCGAGCGCAAAGAAGCGTTCGTGATGGGATGGGATGGTTTGCTTGGTGCGATGGCGGATCGCGAGGAAAGCGGGAATTTCGAAGATGACGATTTTGATGAGGAAAACGGCGATTGGAATTCGGTCACCGGCGATGAGGATTATTATCACGATGGCAAATCTCGTGATGGCGATGAACTGGATCAAACCCATCCGCTGCAGGTTCACGCCCAACAGATTTCACTCCGTGCCTTCGAGATTCTCGGCTCGGATTGTGAAAACGACGAGGGCCCGAGCTATGAGCTTGCCACGAGCCTGATGAGGATCAGTACCAAGCTTGCGGGCGTCCTCAACGATCGCTCCAGCGGCTACCAGCCTGAGGCCGGTTTTGTGCTAGCGGTTTTAAAACGTTGCCTGAACTGGATCAACGATGCGGTCGGCGCATGCCAGCAACTCATTGGGGATGAAAAAAACCTCGATCAAATCGCGGCACTCGAACAACTCCGTGCGGATATTTTCAGCATCCGCGACGGCATCCTCGAAATCCGGCGTTCTTTAAAGCAACGTTGACATTCGCCCGATATCTTGGACATTTTTCCTAGTCACTTATTCCCTACCATGAAACTTATCTTTTCAAGCCTTGTCGCAATTTTCGTATTGTCCTCATGCAACACCATGGTTGGCCTAGGCCGTGATACCCGTTTGTTGGGTGAGAACTTGGAAAAAACCGCAGAAAAATCCGCTCCAAACAGTGGCTACGACTCTGGCACTTCCGGCGCACCTGTTTACTGAGCGTCAATAACCGCGCCAGAAAAGGATCGCGC
Organism: Luteolibacter sp.; assembly: GCA_044237185.1. GTDB lineage: Bacteria > Verrucomicrobiota > Verrucomicrobiia > Verrucomicrobiales > Akkermansiaceae > Luteolibacter. The sequence continues at coordinate 4,636 of JBIIFS010000025.1, read as the reverse complement.
AGACCAAGGTCGCGATTCCGTATGCCAAGCCAGCCAAAGCACAAGCATTCCATCTGGTGCGGGTTGCGCTGACCCATGTCACCGCATCGCGAAACAGATATGGCATGCCGACCATATAAAGGGATGCGGTTAACATCGCATAAGTAAAAATCGGAATCAGCAGGCGGGTTGCCGGATCTTTCAAGAATGCCGCTTCCAAAAGCGGCGCCGCAACGAGCAGGCCAAAAAGCCCGAGTGCGCGAACCGCAAGGAAATCCCGCACACTCATGGCAACCGCAATCACAGCTGCCGGCACCAACAGGCGCAACAACGGCTTGGCTTTGTTAAACTCCCCAAGATCCATCTGCAAGGCGCTGAGTTTTCCCAAACCATCAGGAGCCACCAACAACCAAAACCACGCCATCCCCAAGGCCAGAATGATTTGCCCCGCGATCGGGTCACGTGGGAATTTTTTCAAGTAGCCCTGCACCTGCGTTGGCCTGACGAGCATCAGCACGTGCACCCCGATCAACCAGATGGCGAGCAGAATGCCGGTGGAAAAGAGCGAAATCTGCTCATAGGGGTGACGTGGATCCATGCGGCTCCGGATTTAGAGTCCCAGCCCATGACTTACAAGTGGTATCTGACCAAAAGCCTATTTCTTGACTCATAGAAATCAGAGTTGTCGCCCTGATTTCATGTGGCTAGGATACTTGCCATTCGCTTCCGCCAACCTCCAATCCGATCTTCCCATGGGCATCTTCAGCAAACCTCTCCTCCGCAATCAACAAAAGCGCGACGATATGCCGGAAGGCCTATGGTCAAAATGCCCGGATTGCGGCGCGATGGTTCACGCCATCGAACTCAAACAAAACCTCCAGGTCTGCCCGCCCTGCGGCTTTCATTTCCTGCTCGGCTCCATGGATCGCATCTTCCTGCTCGCGGATCCCGGCAGCTTCGAGGAAACCGATGCCGGTTTGTTCTCCGCCAACCCGCTGAATTTCAAAGGCTACGAGGATAAAATCGACGGCTTGCGCAAACGCACGGAAATGAACGACGCAGTCGTCACCGGCCGCCTGAACATCCACGGCAAACCCGCCATGATCGCTGTGATGGATTTCAAATTCTTCGCAGGGTCGATGGGATCGGTCGTCGGTGAAAAAATCACCCGCGCGATCGAAACCGCCATCGCTGAAAAACGCGGCGTCATTATTGTTTCCGCCTCCTCCGGGGCCCGCATGCAGGAAGGCATGCTCTCGCTCATGCAGATGGCGAAAACCTGTGGCGCTCTCGCCAAACTCGGCGAAGCGGGCCTGCCTTACATTTCCGTTCTAACCCATCCCACCACCGGCGGGGTCACCGCTTCCTTCGCCACCATCGGCGACATCAACATCGCCGAGCCGAAATGCATGATCGGCTTCGCCGGCCCACGCGTGGTCAAGGAAACCACCCACCAAAACCTTCCTCCCGGCTTCCAAACCGCTGAGTTCATGCTCGAACACGGCCTCATCGACGCCATTGTCCCACGCCACGACATGCGCGAACGCATCGGCAGCTTGCTTCATTTCATGATGAAGTAAACGAGTGAGAATCCGCTCACTCTGAGAACCCCTGAAGTCACCGGTAACTTTTGGTCGACGTTGAATCCTCCTACGCCTGACCGGGGATGAGGTTTGGACACGGGGTTGAGGTTACAGCGGTCATGGCGACTGGAACTGCAGGCGGGTCAGGAGTTAGGAGTGACGTCTTGTTCTCCTCTTGTATTCCGGTGGGATCTCGTCGCCTTCAATGACTTCGCCTGCGGGAACCGCCAACATGGCTTTGTGGAAGCTCTCTTGGGAGCCCTTCGCCGCCCTCTCGGCGATCAAATTGTAGGTTTGGAGAGCCGAGAGCTTCTCTGCAACCGCGAGACTCACGAACTGATTGATCGAAACGCCGTCTTGCTCAGCCGCGCTCTTAAGCGTTCGATGCAGCGAATCTGGTATTCTAAGGCTAAGTGTACTCATAACAGGATAAGAAACTCGGAGGGTGTTACTACGGCGATCCCAAACTCCGAGGCTTGCTTGAGATGCTTGATGTTGAATGTGACGATGTGAGAAGCACCAGCGGCCACGGCCACTTCCAATACCATGTCATCCTTCGGATCAGGAAGGATCCCACGCCATAAGTAGTGGATAGTCTGCTGTCGAGAAAGCTGCGCGATCCGGTTGATCACGTCGTCAACCGCCGATGTTGGGATGGGAATCCCGCTTCCCGGGCGGTGGCAGACATCATCGTATTCCGCGAGTAAAGGAACGGACAGAGCGACCTCAAATTCCCCCAGATCAGCAGCCAATAAAATCTCGTGGCTGGCACCTGTGGATGAACGCAAGGCGGCTACCAACACATTCGTATCAATCACAGCACGAATCACATAGATACCGTATGTGCCACCGTATGCGGTGTCAACATGAGAATTTGTCTTTGTGGAGAACGTCAAAGTCCTCTCACACCTGCCCGAGGGCGAAGCTTCGACTGCGGGGCGAAGGTTGAATGATCATGGCGATTGTACGCATTTTCTTAGCTAACAGTTATTCTACGACCAGTCATGACGCAAAGCGTCTAGTTGTTTTTGATGGGGTGGAAAATTGCGTCATGTGAGATTAGTACGTATGGGTTTGAGGTTCATCAAGATGGAACTTTGAAGAACTGTGAGCGGTTCCTTTCCAAGGGACAGGAATGTCCCTTCTCCTTAGGAAGATAACAACCCGATGGTGCGCATCGGCCTCATCGGGTTGTTAGAAGAATGGCAAGAACGCGAACTCCTACTTCTTCTTCCCTTTCGCAGCTTCCAAGCCTTCTTTGACTTTCGCTTCGATCGATTCGTAAATGGCGGGATCGCCCTTGAGCACATCTTTCGCCGCATCACGGCCTTGGGCGAGTTGGGCGCCGTCATAAGAGAACCAGGAACCGCGCTTCTGGATGATTTCCATTTCAAGAGCGAGATCGAGCAACGATCCGGTGGAGGAAATCCCCTCGTCATACATAATGTCGAACTCGGCTTCCGTGAACGGTGGGGCGACCTTGTTTTTGACGACTTTGATTTTGGTGCGGCTGCCGATGGTTGTGCCATCGGAAGATTTGATCTGACCGATGCGGCGGATATCGATGCGGACGGATGAGAAGAATTTAAGCGCCCGCCCGCCTGGGGTTGTTTCCGGGCTGCCGAACATCACCCCGATTTTTTCACGGATCTGGTTGGTGAAAATACAGACGGTTTTCGCTTTGGAAATGAATGAGGTGAGTTTGCGCATGGCAGCACTCATCAGGCGAGCTTGGGCGCCGACTGTGGAATCTCCGATCTCGCCGTCGAGTTCCTGTTTGGTTACGAGAGCCGCGACGGAATCCAGCACCACGACATCGATTGCGTTGGAACGCACGAGGGCCTCGCAGATTTGCAGGGCCTCTTCGCCGGAAGAGGGCTGGGAAACCAAAAGATCGTCAAGATTCACACCAAGCTTGCGGGCGTATTGCGGATCAAGCGCGTGTTCCACATCAATGAAGGCCGCGAGGCCGCCGCGTTTCTGGGCTTGGGCGATGACGGTGAGAGTCAGGGTCGTCTTACCGGAAGATTCCGGTCCGTAAACTTCCACGATCCGACCGCGTGGGAAGCCCCCGACACCGAGGGCGCGGTCGATCAGCAGGTTCCCTGTCGGGATGACATCGACATCGACCCGATGTTCATCGCCCATCCGCATGATCGCCGCTTCGCCGAATTCCTTCTGAATTTGCGAAATCGCCATATCCAGGTTTCTCTTGCGTGCGTCTTGAAGTTTGTCTGCCGCTGCTGTGGTTGCTGTCTCGGTGCTTGTTTTCGTAGCCATGCGGGGAAATTGTCTGAACAGGTGTTCGGATGCAAGAAAAAAGATGTTCAATAGAACAAAAAAGAGACTTTTTCTGCAAACTTTGGGTTTTTACCTAGGATCCGAAATTACTTTGTTTCGCCACCGACTTTGACCTGACGCACCGTGTTTTCGCGTTGGGCGGGAACAAGCGTGCGGGCGTGATAGTCTTTCATTGCGGTTTCAAGGTGTTGGTAAAGGGTGTCGATGTCCGCCTTCTCGGCAACACGGTATTCCACCATGTGGGCGTGAGTCGTGGAGGGGAAAACCTTTAACGGGACGTTGAGTTCTTCCCCTGCGGCACTCTCCACGATTCCGCCCAATGCCTTGATCGTGTTTTCCGCATGCTCGGCAAGAACGCCGAGCGGTGCCATGTGATAGATGCGTATCATGAACTGGGATTTCGTCGTGATCGTCAACTCACGGACCCGGGCAGCGCCATCCACATCATAGGTCTGCACCCCGAAGTATTCGATCGAACCCAGTGGCGCCGAAACAATAGATCCGCCGATCAAGGCTTTCCAGAAAAGTGGCACAATTTCGGCACGGGTGTTGCCCGTGGGCGGGCCATCAATCACATTCGTGTGTGAACCTTGGACGGGGCTTTCCGACTGAGCCGGCAATTGAAGCGCGAGCAGCATGACGGCTGATAATGGAAGAAACACAAAACGAAGGAAGGGTCGGCAGTTTTTCATGAAGGGTGCGGGATATGAACCAACATAGAAAACTCGCCGCCAAAGCCAAGACGTTTAGATCCATAGCCACAAAAAAGCGCG
>JBIIFS010000129.1:0-4711 GCA_044237185.1 Luteolibacter sp. | reverse complement strand
CGGGATTGTAGATGGCGGATCCCAGGGGTCGGTCGCGGAAATCTTTCAAGGTGATGACATCTCCCGGTTGGGGATTGCCAAAAGATTTTTTGATTTCGGAGGCGTAAATCCATTCATGGCCATGAAAAATTCTGGCGCGAGGGGCGATGATGAGACCGGGCATGGGGTGTGAAACTTTAAATTTTAAACTCTAAACTCCAAGGAAGAGAGAGATGGTGTGATCAGGATGGGCAGGAGAGAAAGATATCGTGTGCTAGGTTACAACTGGGAAAAAGGGAGAAATTCAAAATGCTCTGAATAATATGGATTTTTTTGAATCATTGGGGGTTGGTAAAGCTACGGGATTGACATTCTTGCTTGGAACGATTGTTTCAAAGGTATGCGTGATCTGAAAGTTCCTGAATCTGGTCCGAAAAGAAAATTGCTGGATGCGACTGAGCGTTTGGTCGTGGAGAAGGGTTTTGATCTCGTTTCCGTGCGTGATATCACGGGAGCGATTAAAGCGAACGTTGCAGCCGTAAATTATCATTTTGGCAGTCGGGAAGGACTGATGGATTTGGTCATGCTCCACGTGATGGAGGCCGTGAATGCTGCAAGGCGCGAGGCTCTACAAAATTTGATGCGACAGGATTCCCGCGGTTCGGTCGAGGAGATGGTTGGGGCCTACGTGAACTCGATTCTGGTCGCAGCGGATCGGGTTGAAATGGATCTTCCGTTTTTCTTGAAACTGGCGGGACGGGTGATGGTTTTTCCAACTGCGATGATGTCGCAGGCGTTGGTCAATGATCGAAAGCAAGCGAACGATGCCTATTTCCAAGCGCTTGCTGCTGCGATTCCGCACATGCAGTCCGCAGATATTGAGGCGGCTTGGGCTTTCTTCGATGGGGGGCTCGGGCAGTCGTTGGTGAATCTCAAAGCGGATGTGTCACCTATGATACAAGCGCAACAATGGGTTGGTTTTGGGGTGCGTGGTTTGGTTGGTCGTGAGATTTCCGAAAAGACGGATCCGGTGGATCGGGCTGCTCAGCCAGAAGTGCCTGATAAAGCCGAAGTGCCTGAAATCGTAGAAATTCCGAAGCCGGTAAAAGCTCCAAAGGTGAAGCCCAAGAAGTCTGAAGATCAATCGATGATGTTCGATTTTTAATTTCCTTGTGATTTGCCTGCTTAAAACTTGACACCCTGTGGTTTTTCGGCAGTTTTTCCACCCCGCGCGTTGGTACGTGTGGACAACCAAATCTTCTTATGAAAAAGGATCTTCATCCAAAATACAATCCAGTCGTCTTTGTTGACATGACCACTGGCGCACGCTTCGTCACCCGTTCGACCAAGACTTCAGATAAAAAAGAAGTGATCGATGGTGTTGAGCATTCCGTGATTTCCGCCGGTATCACTTCCGATTCACATCCGTTCTTCACCGGACAGAAGCAATTTGTGGATACCGAAGGTCGTATCGACAAGTTCCAGAAGCGTTTCGGAGCGGTTCGCCGCGTCGGCAAGCCAAAGGTTGGCTAAGCCTCAGAACGGAAATACTTCGTTCCTCACAAAAAAACGATGTCCGAAAAGGCGTCGTTTTTTTATTTAAGATTTCAGCAACCATATACTTAATTGCTCGCGAAACGCATCATACCCTGTCTCGACGTTACCAATGGCCGTGTGGTCAAGGGTGTGAATTTCGTCGATCTGATTGATGCGGGAGATCCGGTTGAATGTGCGATAGCTTACAACGAGCAGGAAGCGGACGAGTTGGTTTTCCTGGATATCACGGCTTCATCGGATGCGCGTGAGACGATGGTGGATGTGGTGCGGCGCACGGCCGAGAAATGTTTCATTCCATTGACTGTGGGCGGGGGGATTCGGTCGGTGGAAAACATGCACGCCATGTTGCAGGCTGGGGCCGACAAGGTTGGGATCAATACTTCTGCGGTGACGAACCCGAGTCTGGTTGATCAGGGCGCCAAGGCATTTGGGAGCCAATGCATCGTGGTAGCGATTGATGCGAAGCGGGAAGCTCCCGGAAAATGGGGAGTTTACACCCATGGCGGACGCACTCCGGTTGGGCTGGATGCATTGGAGTGGGCAAAGGAAGTCTGGCGACGTGGGGCTGGGGAAATTTTACTGACCTCAATGGACGCAGACGGTACGCAAGCGGGCTACGACTGCGAGTTGACTGCAGCGATTTCCTCGGCGATCGGAATTCCTGTGATCGCCTCGGGTGGTGCTGGAAATCTGGACCATATGGTCGAGGTTCTGGAGAAAGGTAGGGCGGATGCCGTTCTCGCGGCTTCAATTTTTCACTTTGGCATGCACACGGTAGGTGAGGCAAAGCGGCATTTTGCGAAACATGGAGTTCCGGTTCGCCCAAGTTTCAGGAATCCTGCCTGAATTGTTTTTCTTCCATTCTTGCAGTGTGCGATCAGGGCGTTAGTTTTCCAATCATGAGTAGGCGCGCGAGAAGAAAAAAAGGAGCCGGCAAGAACCCTTGGTTTGGGAAGGTTTTGGTCATATTTGGTGCGTTGATTTTGCTTTCAGCGGGTGCGGGTTATCTTGGATTGAGAGGGTATCTCCATGGTGAGAGTTTTCGGAAATTTCTATCGCGCCAAGTCAGTTCCGTGGCAAAAGCAGATGGTGATTTCGCGCCGTTTTTATGGGATGGATTGACAGTCAAGACCGAGCGTTTTGATGCGACAGGCAAGGGCTTGGTGAGCGATTTGGTAGCCGAGCGTATTGGTACGGAAATCGGTTTCGGTGGAATCGGTCGAGGAGTGTGGGAGGTGAAGTCAACGCGGATTAGTCGGCTGCAAGTCAGTTTGAACTTGGTTTCCTCGTCGCCGACCTCGGTTCCGCCTAAAGTGGATACTCCGGTGGTACGAAAAAATGATGGAGTTAAAAAGCAACCAAGCTGGGTTCCCAAAAAGGTGGAACTGGAGTCGTTGGACATTGGAGATCTCGGACTTCAGATGATTACGGAAAAAGGTTTAGCTACGGCCAAAGGCATGAGTCTCAACGTCTTGTCAGCCGGTGGAAGGCAGGCATACAGAGCGGAAATCACAGGCGGTAAGATTTCGATGCCGGTCCCCATGGTGCCTGAGCTCCGTATCCAGCGCATTGATGCATCTTATCGCGATGGCAGTGCTTTTGTTAAAAAGGCTGAACTCTCAGGATGGGAAAAGGGCCACATTTCTGCATCTGGCGAATCAAATTTTTCACAAAAAACCCATTCTTATGAAGGAACGGTCGATGGCATTCGTTGTGATGAGGTATTGAATGAGAACTGGGCGCGGAGATTGACAGGTGATTTGAGTACCACTTTCAAAGTCATCAAAACTCCCAATACACAAGTGCTCTCCGGTGAATTGAAGATTAACAATGGCACTTTGACCGCGCTGCCCATGTTTGATGCTTTGGCAGCCTATGCCGATACTCGCCGATTCAGGATTTTACAGCTCAGCGATGCACACACGAAATGGCGGGTGGCAAACGGTGAAGTTTTACTCACGGATCTGGTCATCGGCAGTGAGGGGTTGATTCGATTGGAAGGAAGTCTGTCGATCAAAGGTGAAAATATCGAGGGCAGCTTCCAGCTTGGTCTGGTTCCCGGAATATTGGCGCGTATTCCCGGTGCGGAAACCCATGTGTTTAAGCCTGGACGGCTTGGCTTGCTATGGGCACCGGTTCGCGTGTCCGGAACCCTTTCCAATCCAAAAGAGGACCTCACTCAGCGGTTAACCGATGCGGCAGGTATGCGGATGTTTGAGATACTTCCGGAAACGGGCGAGCAAGTTTTCAAATTTACCCGTAATGTTTTGGGAGAATCACCTATTAACACGATCAACAAAGGTAAAGAGGTCATTGAAAAAGGTGAAAAAGCAATCAAGGAAGTGGAAGGTATCATTAAAGGGATTTTGGGCAACTGATCAAATGCGGAGTGATCTGGCGGATTGAAATTTTAACGGAGAAAACGTGTCGAAAGTTGTGCGATTCATCAATTTCAGAAAGAATACATTATGATTGAAAGTAAACCAAAGATGGCCATTGCTGTGGGGTTGCTCATCAGTTGCGGCAGTTTTGCTATGGCATTGCCTGAAGGCTGGAAGATTACGGAATTCGCATCACCTCCGGATGGTGAGTATCCGACCGCAATTTCCGCCGCCGCCAAGTTGGCCAAAGCAGCCGGATCTTCCTCCGCCTCAGGTGGCAAGAAGGTGGGCGAATTAAACATCGAAGACGTCACCCGGTCCGCAATGAAGAACAAGGGTGATGCTAGCCGCGGGGAAAAACTTTATGTTGATGCCTCCCGGACTGGCCAGTCCTCTTTCAGTCGGTGAATTCACGGATCTCATCGAATATCTCGTCTCATTGTAAAACGTTGGCGGCTGATCCCGTTAATAAAACCATAAATCATCACAGAATACATTATGAAAACAAACATCAAGATCGCGGTTCTGGCATTGGCCGGCTTCGCATTCATCCAAGGCGCGCAAGCCGAAACCAAGCCTCTCAAAGCCCTTCTCATTACGGGAGGTTGCTGCCATGACTACAAAACTCAGACCGAGTTGCTCAAGAAGGGCATTGAGGAACGCATCCATGCCGAGGTCGTGCAAATCCATGTGGACGACAAGTCGACAAAACCAGCTCTTCCGATTTTCGGTTTTCCGGATTACGCAGCAGGTTACGACGTGGTAATCCACGATGAATGCGCCGCTGGCATTGT
>JBIIFS010000024.1:0-16613 GCA_044237185.1 Luteolibacter sp. | reverse complement strand
TAAGACGCACGCGGAAGATTTCCTTCTCGGCGTTGACGATTTCCTCCGAAATATCGTTGCGGGAAAGGCCTTTAGGTGCGCATGCGGCGATGTGAAGGGTGAGGTCTTTGATGAGCTCTTGGAAGGCAGGCTGAGAAGCTACGCCGGATTGGGTGATGCCGACTTCAAGCAACACGCCGACTTTGCCGCCGAGGTGGATGTAGGAAGCGACCACGCCACCGGGTGCGGCGTCGAAACGGACGTATTTGCGGAACTGGAGGTTTTCACCGAGTTCCACGACCTTGGCCTTGACGAAGTCTTCGAGAGTGCTTTCTCCATGGGAGACGGCGAGGGCGGCTGCATGGTCGGCGGCGTTTGAGCCAGCGAGTTTGTCAGCGATACCGGAGACGAAGTGTTGGAAGTTTTCGTTTTTGGAAACGAAGTCGGTTTCGCAGTTCACTTCGAGCAGGATGCCTGTCGATGCGGTGTCGTTGACGCGGGCGGTGATGATGCCTTCGTTGGCTTCGCGGTCGGCTTTGGCGCCGGCTTTGGCGATGCCACGCTCGCGGAGGAGTTTGATGGATGCTTCGATGTCGCCATTGGTTTCGGTGAGGACTTTTTTGCAGTCCATCATGCCGGCATTGGTTTTGTCGCGGAGTTCTTTAACGATTGATGCGGTGATCATGCTTGTTAGGAAATTTGGTATTCGAAATCAGTTTTTTTTGGCAGCGAGCATGCCATCAACCAAGTTTTGGAGAATGATGCGGATCGAGCGGATCGCGTCGTCGTTGCCGGGAATCGGGAAATCGACTTTGGCGGGATCCGCGTTGGTGTCGACGATGGCAACGATGGGGATATTGAGGCGTTGGGCTTCGGCAACGGCGATGGTCTCGCGGGCGGAGTCGACGATGACGATGGCGTCAGGTTTTTTCTCAAGGTTGCGGACACCGCGAAGGTTGCGAAGAAGTTTTTCACGCTCGCGGCCGAGGGCGGCGAGTTCCTTTTTGGACATGGATTTGAACTCGGGTTGTTTCTCGATGTTTTCGAGGTAACGAAGGCGCTCAACGGATTTGCGAACGGTGGTCGCGTTGGTGAGCATGCCACCGAGCCAGCGGTGGTTGACGTAATGTTGGCCGGTTGCTTCCGCAGCTTCGCGGATGGCGTCTTGAGCCTGGCGTTTGCAGCCGACGAAAAGGATTTGTTTGTTTTTGCTGACGAGGTCGGCGAGGAAATCGGAAGCTTTGTCGAGCTGTTGGACGGTTTTCTCGAGGTTGATGATGTAGATTCCGCCTTTGTCCTTCATCAGGAAGGGCTTCATGCGTGGATTCCACTTTTTCGTTTGGTGACCGTAGTGAACGCCTGCGTCCACCATTTCTGAGATGAGTTCGTTAATCATGTTGTTTATAATGTTTGTCCCGTCTTGAATCAGAACGAGCGATTTTGAGACTTGCCACTTGGTTTCCCCTAGGTCTTCGTTGTTGTGAGGTGGCTGAAGGGGCGCGGTTCTTATGGTTTAGCTGGAAAATTGGCAAGTATTTTCCCTTTAAAAATGGGGCAATAAGTTTTCACCGCAGGCGCAGAGGTCGGAGAGGGGCGCAGAGAAGAATTTAAAATTAAGGTTAATTTACAATTCTGGCTTCTGGTCTCTGGATTCTTTTAGCGCCGCGTGCGGCGTCTGGCTGCTCCGCTGGTGCGGCTTGAGGTTCCTTGTGAGGAGGGTTGTCCACGGCGTCCACCGCCTGAATTTTGTTGACCTCCGCGTGCGCCACCGCCACCGCCTTGCTTGACTTTTGGAGGCTTGAAGCCGGTGCGGTGTTTTTCTTGGAGGTTTTCGCTGTGCCACTGATGGGATGTATCGCGCGGGATCTGGTTTTTGATGAGTTTCTCGATATCGCGGAGGAAATCGATTTCGTCCTCGGCGCAGAAGGAGACGGCAAGGCCATCGGCTCCGGCCCGACCCGTGCGTCCGATGCGGTGGACGTAGGCTTCGGGTTCATTCGGGAGATCGTAATTTACGACCAAACCGATGTCTTTCACATCGACTCCGCGTGCGGCGACATCGGTGGCGACGAGAACGGGGACGAGGCCTTGTTTGAATTTTGCGAGGGCTTTTTCGCGCTGAGCTTGGGATTTATTGCCGTGAATGGCCTCTGCCTCGTAGCCAGCGGCAGTCAAGGCGATGGCCAGTTTGTTGGAGCCGTGCTTGGTGCGACCAAAGACGATGGTCAGCTTGGCTTCTTTCGCTTGGCTTTGTTTTTCTAGTAACTGCTGCAAAAGATACATTTTGTTGCCGCGATCCACAAAGCAGAGTTTTTGCTGAATGCGTTCCGCGGTGGTGACTTCAGGTGTGATGGTGACACGAGCTGGGTCACGCAGGATTTTTTGAGCAAGGGATACGATGTTCGGTGCGAGTGTGGCTGAGAAAAACAGGGATTGTTTTTTCTTTGGTAGGAGATCGACAATGCGATTCACGTCGCGGAGGAAGCCCATGTCCAGCATACGATCCACTTCATCAAGCACGAAGAAATCGACGGCTGAGAGGTCGATGTAACCCTGATCGATAAGGTCAAGTAGGCGCCCTGGAGTGGCGACGAGAACATCGACGCCTGAGCGCATGGCATTGACCTGAGGGCGTTGGCCGACGCCACCCCAGATGGTGGTGAGGCGGAAACGGATTTTTTCTCCGTAAGTGGAGAAGCTTTTAGCGACTTGGCCGGCGAGTTCACGCGTTGGTGCCAATACAAGGCAGCGGCATTGTTTCGTGCGAACCGGGCGTGGGTCGTTGTGCAGGGCATTGAGGATGGGCAATGCGAACGAGGCGGTTTTTCCGGTTCCAGTCTGAGCACAGCCTAGTAGGTCACGACCTTCCAAGAGTAGCGGAATGGCTTGGGCTTGGACGGGTGATGGAGTGGTGTAGTTAAGTTCGTTGAGAACTTGTTTTAAGGGCGCGGCAAGGGCCATCGCTTCAAATGTAGGGGTCATTTCGTATTTCTAAAAGCCAGTGGTTGCCGATATCGGCGCTGGCAGGGATCGATGAGATAGGGGTGAGCCTCTTGCAATCTCTCATCGAAGTAGACCGGAAAAAGCGCTGGCAAGGAACTTGCAAGCTAGGAAGTAAAGCCTTCCGGTGATCGTGATAGTCGTATATTTCGGAATGGCAAAGCATTTCTGCGTTGCATGCGAAAAACAAAAAACCGCAAGGGTTGAGCCTTGCGGTTTAGGGAGACGTTTTTAAAACCGTTTAGATCAGTATTGGTTTTGGTCTTGGGAGTTGCCGTAGACCGCGCCAGCGCCCGCACCGAGAGCGCCGCCGACTGCAGCACCTTCAAGTGCATTGCCTGATTGGTGACCGATGATGCCGCCTGCGACCGCACCGAGAAGTCCGCCGCCAAGGGCACCGCGTTGGGTGTTCGGACCGGTTGGAGCGGTGCAGTTGCTAAGGGCAATGCTGGAGATCGCGGCGACTATTAAGAGGACTAATTTTTTCATGATTTAGTTTGGAGTTGTTAAATGAATAGATGCATGTCTGAGAACTTCAAGGAATTTGAACGAAGTGTTCGATTTCTCATTGCTTGGGTCTCAATGCTAAATCCGACTTCTTTGCGGTTTATTTTATTCGATTATTTTAAAGATTTTTTAACCAAGCCGCTCAAGTCAGACGGTCGCTACTTCAGGTGAACATGGGGAGAGGGCAGGTGCGAGAGGAGAGAGGCCGAGTTTCGTGAGGAGAGCCTGATCTTTTTTGACCGAGGGGTTTTCAGCTGTGAGAAGTTTATCTCCGTAGAATATGGAGTTGGCACCTACAAAGAAGCAGAGTGCCTGCGCTTCGTCGGAAAGGCGGGTGCGGCCTGCCGAGAGGCGAACTTTTGCTTTTGGTACGGAAATGCGGGTGAGTGCGATCATGCGAACAATGTCAAAGGTATCAACCTGCGGGTTTTCGGCCAGCGGTGTGCCGGGCATGGGCATGAGGGAGTTGATCGGCACGGACTCGGGCTGAGGATCGAAATTCGAGATAATTTCAAGCATGCGAAGTCGGTCGGTGATGGTTTCACCGAGGCCGAGAATACCGCCGCAACAAACGGACATGCCGGCATCCTGCACGTTCTGTATCGTACGGAGCCGGTCTTCGTAGGTGTGTGAAGTAACAATGTTCGGGTAATGTTCAGGAGAGGTGTCAAGGTTGTGGTTGTAAGCGGTGACACCGGCTTGTTTGAGTTGCTTAGCTTCCTCCGGACCGAGCTCGCCAAGGGTGACACAAACTTCCATGCCGAGTTTGGAAACGTCTTGGATAATATCCAAAACTTGATCGAAGCGTTGTGTCCCACCGCGAACTCCGCGCCATGCCGCACCCATGCAGAAGCGGGTGGAACCGGAATCTGCGGCGACTTTTGCGCGCTCCAGTATGTCGCATTTTGACATGAGGCGTTCGCTCTCCACGCCAGATTTGTAGCGAGCTGATTGGGCACAGTATGAACAATCCTCCGAGCAGCCGCCGGTCTTGATGGAAAGAAGTGTGCAGAGCTGGACCTCGGGTTTGTTCCAGTTGGCCTGATGCACATCTCTGGATTTTTGAATCAGTTCGAAAAAAGGAAGGGCGTGAAGGTCTTGTAGTTCTTTGAGGGTCATAGTGAGGAAAGGGAGATGTTTTTGAGCGGCTGTTAGGTGGAGTGAATTGACTGGATTTCAATGAGTCCAGCCGTCATAGCCTGTTGGCATGAAGCCTTGACCGACCATGGTATAAAGGGTTTTGCCTTTTGATCCGATGAGGGGAAATCCCAAATTTTTCTTCCAAACTGAAGACATGGAGGCACCGGTATGGCAGCCCCATGATTTACAAATGGCATTTTTGGCGAAGATGGATGATTTGAGTTTTGGGATATCGTCTTGATGCAGCCATGCGGTGGATACAGCTATGATGTTATTGCCGTAATCGAACATGAATGAAAATTGGTTGGAGTGACCGAAGTAATCGTAGGTCTCAACGGACCTGCGTGGTCGGGCGTTGATTTTTGAAATGTAATCGGAAGATGAACTGAACCAGATGAGGGTTGCGTTCCGCTTGGCTGCCTGCTCGGCAATCCATGTGGTATAGGGCTTCTGATCCTCGAGTCCACGGGTTTCGTATCCGGGTTTGTAAACCAGCCACACCAGTGCCGCTTCTTTTCCCCATGTCTGGCGGATTTCTGCCATGCGGAGTGTGGAGGCGCGTATAAAATTGCCCCACCAGCGGTCATGGCGATCTTCATCTGTTCGGTAATCTTCCCAGGCACGCAAGGCAGGACCGCCGCAAACGATGACGTGCTCTGCACGGGCAAACGGTGAGAAAAGCAAAATCGACAGGAATATGGCTTTCTTCACGTGGGGCATGCTGGATTTGTAAACCTGGTGGAGACTTGGGGTCAATCGGTATCGCAAAAGCCTCGAGGTGATGCTGGCTTAGCGATCGCGCTCGAAACGCAAGATCTTTTCGCCTTCGCGGTAATAATTGAGGCGGTCACGGGCCTGAACTTCAAGGTAAGCTGGATCTTCTCTGAGGGCATGAAGCTCGATTTCTCGGTGCTCCTTGATATCCAAAGCTTTTTGTTCTCGTTCCTGAGCGCTGCGTAGCTTGGCTTGAAGTTTTTCGCTCTCGCGTATGGAAGGGTAGGCGGATGCCACAATCAGAAGACCGAATGATATGGCCGTGAAAAGATAAAGAAGTCGATTCGTGCCCTTGATGAAGCGAACTCTCGACTCCAAACGTGCCATTTTTTGCGGTGTGAGCTTGGTCTTGGCCATTTCCGAAGTGATTATGTTTGAACCCGATTCGAGGTTGATTGTCAAGCAAGGTTAAGTTTCCTGGCATGAGCTTAGGGATTGCATGGAGGAAAACTTGCGCCTAGCGTCTGCGCCCCGGTGTGGCCGGTGGAATTAGATACAATGAAATTACCTCATGTGGCGATTGTCGGGGCGACGGGTGCCGTCGGCGTGGAAATGCTCCTTTGTCTGGAACAAAGGAATTTTGAATTGAGCGATCTCACGCTTCTGGCTTCGGCGCGATCCGCTGGAAAGACCGTGATTTTTCGAGGCAAGGAAATTGTGATCAAGGAGCTAACGCATGATTCATTTCAAGGTATCGACATCGCATTGTTCAGTGCCGGAGGAGATATTTCCAAGGAATTCGCGCCTTCGGCAGCAGCTGCGGGCGCGGTGGTGATCGATAATTCATCGGCATTCCGCATGGATGAGGGCGTTCCATTGGTGGTTCCTGAAATCAATCCTGAGGCGGCGAAAAATCGCCCGAAAGGCATTATCGCCAATCCGAATTGCACCACTATCATCTCGTTGATGGCGCTTGCACCGTTGCATGAACGGTTTGGTTTGGAGAGTGTGATTGCATCGAGTTACCAAGCGGTATCTGGGTCTGGTGCGCAGGGAATCATTGAGCTTGAGGAGCAGGTCAAAGCGATTGCAAACGGTCAATCGTTCACGCCGAAAGTTTACCCGCGACAGATCGCTTTCAATGTCATTCCGCAAGTGGATGTTTTTACTGAAAACGGTTACACCAAAGAGGAAATGAAAATGGCCTATGAAGGGCGGAAAATTCTGGGTCATCCGGATTTGAAAGTTTCATGTACCTGCGTGCGCGTGCCGGTATACCGCTCACATTCGGTTTCAATCACCGCGAAGTTTTTTAAAGAGCCGGATCTTGAAGCGGCGAGAAACGCCTTTGTGGGTAGACCGGGTATTCAGGTGAAGGATGATCCTTCACAAAAACTTTTCCCTGTTCCCTTGGATACAACTGGTAAGGATGATTGTTTGGTGGGTCGTATTCGCAAGAATTTGGTTTTGGAAAACGCACTGGACTTGTGGGTTGTTGGCGATCAGGTGCGCAAGGGTGCCGCACTTAACGCGGTCCAAATTGCGGAAATTCTCTGAACATCCATTTCATGAACGGCGATTTTGAAGATTATTTGAAAGCTAAGGTGTCACTTGTGGACGCCGCTTTGGATGATTGGTTGCCGTCTCCGGGTGAAGCTCCCAGTTCGATTCATGAGGCGATGCGTTACACGGTTTTCGCCGGCGGTAAGCGCCTGCGTCCGGTGCTGTGCATCGCAGCAGCTGAGGCATGTGGCGGAAATGCGGCATCGGCTCTCAGGGCGGCTTGCGCGGTTGAGTTGATGCACACCTATTCGTTGGTCCATGACGATTTGCCTTGTATGGACGATGATGATTTGCGCCGCGGCCGACCGACTTGTCACAAGGTTTACGGTGAAGGCATGGCAGTGCTTTGTGGAGATGCTTTGCTAACAGAATCGTTTGCGTTGCTGGCCAAATCGTCACCGATGGGTCGCCATACAGTGGGCGACATGGTTTCTGAGTTGGCATTATCCGGGGGGAGTCGAAAATTGATTGGGGGTCAGGTGTTAGACCTCGAGGGTGAAGGTCAGCAACTTGACAAGCAACAACTGCTTGCGATTCATGAGGCGAAAACCGCTGCTCTGTTAGTTACTTCATTGCTTTTGGGAGGAATGGCGGCAAATGCAAGCCCCGCGCAATTGAAGGCTCTGAGTGATTTCGGAGAGAGCCTCGGTCTGGCATTTCAGGTCATCGATGATATTTTGGATGTGACACAGACCACCAAAAGTCTTGGCAAAACCGCAGGCAAAGACGTGGCGGCAAACAAGTCGACCTATCCGTCCGTATGGGGTTTGGATGAATCCCGCAAGGAGGCGGAGCGTTTGACCCAAGTTGCATTGGATGCGCTGGAAATTTTTGAAAATCGAGGCGCGAGGTTGCGAGAGATCGCCGAATGGATGTTGGCGCGAGAATGCTGATGACAAACTCGGGTCCTGAATCTTTTTTAGATGAAGAACGAGGTTGATTCTGGTGCGAGGATGGGGCTAGTTCTTTGTATCAAAAAGCGATCTTTCAGTTTCATGTTGGCGAAGCGGTATCTCAATCCGCGTCGCGCCGTATTGTCATCTTTTACCCTGATTTCCCTGATCGGCGTGATGCTGGGTGTTTTGGTATTGGTGGTGGTGATGGCGATCTATGCGGGTTTGGAGCGGGATGTAAAAGGTCGCTTGCTGGGTTTTACTCCGCATATTCTGGTCAGAACGCCTCTGGCGCCAGCAATCGATCTTGGCGAGGAGGGGGGCGAGATTGCCAGTTGGCAGTTACTCGCAAGAAAAGCGGCAGAAGTGAAAGGTGTTTCCGCCGCTACAGCTTTTGTCTCGGATCATGTGATTTTGGATGTCGGATCTTGGCAGAGGCCTGTGGCATTTCGTGGAATCGACACGAGTGATGCGGCACAGGTGGAGGGGATTGAGAAGATGTTGGATCTTGAGGAGTATCCGGAATCGAATGCGGATCTTGGACTGGACGACCGCGCGGTAGTTTCCTCGATTGTTGCCGGTCAGTTCCAGCTTCAGGTCGGCGATACCATGCGCCTTTATTCGACCCGGAATTTCGAAAGTGTGATGCAGGCGTATCGGGTTACCGAGCAACCGGTGGTCCGACAGGCGTTTCCCGAGGCGTGGGCGTTAGTTACAAAAGTTCTGAAGCAGGATTTGAAACAAGCGGGTGAAGTGTTCGAGGTTTCTGACGACAATCTTGGAGAGGCTTATGATGCTCTGAAAGACATTCACTCAAAGCAGATCCGTGAGCCGGAGAAGGCGCGGGTTTATTCGATTTTGCAGGCGATGGAGGCCGGAAGTTTCATGGAAGATAAGCATATCTTTCGTTTCTCTTCTGAGAATCAAACCAAACTCATTGAAGCTTACGACGCCTTATCGAAAACCGATGCTGCGGAGTTAGATGGTGAAATTTTGAAGGGAATTAAGAGTTTGGTGCTTCCCAAAGAGGTGCGGGTGGTGGGAATTTATGCGGCATCCCAGATGGCAGTGACCCCGGATTTATTCGTGCCCTTGCCATTGGCGCAGGATTTGGCGGGATTGAGCGGAGAGGTGCAGGGAATCGCCTTGCGATTGGAGGATCCTTATCAAGCCGAGCAAATAGCGGTCAAACTCCGTCAACATCTGGGATCTGGCGAGTATGTTGAAACCTGGGGCGATCAATATCAGGCATTCTTCAATTTGATCAATCAGCAACGTGTGATGATGTATTTCGCGCTTTCGTTTATCGTATTGATTTCGGCGTTTTCGATGATGGCGGTGATGTTTACGGTTACGATACAGAAGCGCCGTGAGATTGGTGTGATGAAAGCACTTGGTGCCGCGCCCGGTCAGATTGTGAGGGTGTTTTTGTATCAGGGAATGCTTTTGGGGGTGTTGGGTGCGATTCTTGGAATTGGTCTCGGGCGTCTGGTGATTTATTTCCGAGGTAGCCTGCAGGAGGGAATGCGGGCGTTGGGCTTCGATCCATTCTCCGCTTCCCTTACAGGTTTTGGTGTACTACCGGCTCACAACAATCCGCTTGAACAAGTCGTGATCGGTTTCATGGCATTCTTGCTTTGTTCGCTTGCCGCAATCGTGCCGGCATTTTTCGCAGCGCAAAGCGATGCTGCCAAGTCTTTGAGGAATCTTTAATTATGGAAATTTGGCTTATTCAAAACGGCGTGAAAACCGGACCGTTTCAAGATTATGAAATTCGCAACCGGATTACCGACGGGCAGATTGAGACGGATCAATTTGCTTGGCATGAGGGTTTGCCGGGATGGGTGAAATTGGGTGAAATTGATTTGTTTCGGGATGACTTGGAGCGAGCACAACGGGATAAAAAAGACACTTTCGAATATGTTGGTCCGGTGGATCAGATGAGACCGCCGGATGTGGTTTCATTATCTGGAAAGCGCCATTTGGCCCGGAGGTTTTGGGCAAGATGGTTGGATTTGATGGTTTATACGGCAATCTGGTGGTTGTTGATGTATGTCGCAGGTCGAGATATTGGCGCGATCATTCTCAACCCTTGGATGCAGCTTTCGATTTACCTCCCGTGGTTCATGATTGAGGCATTGTTGCTGCATCGGTTTGGAACGACTCCCGGCAAGTGGCTGCTGGGTATTCGCGTGGTCAATGATGATGATACGACCTTGACGCTTAAGTCATCCATTTGGCGGTCGGTTCGGGTATGGATTGCCGGAATCGGTTTTGGCTGGGGATTGCTATCGGTATTGTGCCAAGCGATGAGTTGGTTCACGGCTCGGAGAATAGGCAAGCCGGTATGGGATTACATGGGTAAGCACAAAATCACCGTAGTCCCCATGAGTGCGTTTAAAATCATCATTCTTGTCTTGCTGTTTTTCACGGCCATGCAGTTACAAACTGCCGTCAGGTTTCCACATGAGAAAGAGATTATTCTGAAACAATATCCGGATTTGAGAGCATTCTTTCAAAAAGGAGAACCCTGGTATTTTCCAGTGAAGGACTGATTTTTAGAAATTTGCAATATCATCCTTGTCCTTGCCATCAGTGCCATTGCCGGCGGTTTCGCCGTCTTTGCCCATGGACCAGAGATCGTAGTCAGGATTCATGGCGCCGGATCCGCGACGATAGAGGTATTCGGCTTTCCATGGGTCAATGATTTTTGAGCTGGCGCCTGAGCCATCGATCCATTTTTGGGTATCGTTTTCCGGATCAAGATCAGAAAGGTAGATTGTGTCAGTGCCATTATCTCCTGCAAGGTAGCCTTTGTAGTAGAGGGTATTGAACAGCTCGTTTGTCTGATCCTTGCCATCCGAGCCGCCCGCATTCTCATCTCCGGGGTAATCGCCGTTATCGAGTTTATACTCTTCAATGCCACGGGAAAGCAGATTGATTTGGATTTCGGCTTTGTTGTTGTCTCGTTTGGCGTTGACAAATTGAAGGCCGCCAATGCTCAGTCCTGCCAGAATCATGATAATCATGATCACAACCATGACCTCAACCAGTGTGAAGCCATGGTCATGATGTATGCGAAGGGTTTGTTTCATCGACGTTATGAGCTTATTGCGCCTCACTCATTGTGGAGATCATTTTGATGAGTGGTAGGAAAAGAGCGAAAACGACGGCTCCGACGATCAAGGCCAGAAACACGATCATAATCGGTTCTAGGATGGAAGTCAGGGCGGTAACGGCACTGTCCACTTCATCATCATAAACATCGGCTACTTTGAGAAGCATTTCAGGAAGTTGTCCGGTTTCCTCACCCACATCGACCATAGAGATCAGCATGCTGGGAAATACGCCACTGGCCGTGAGCGGAGTAACGATTGACTCCCCTTCTTTAACCGCTTCATGGACTTTCGAAATAGCGTTTGAGATGACGACGTTTCCAGCTGTGTCACGGGTGATGTTGAGTGCTTGAAGGATGGGGACACCGGAGGTGACAAGTGTGCCGAGTGTTCTTGCAAAGCGGGACACGGCCGATTTTCTTTGAATATCTCCAAAGACAGGTAGGCGGAGTTTGAGTCTGTCGATCACCTCACGACCGCCCTTTGTTTTACCCATCGCCCCCAACACGAGATAGAAAATAAAGCCAGCGAAAAACATCCAGACAACGTTGGGGATGATAGAAATGGGGGTTGCGAGACAGAACTCGGAGAATCCGAAAACAACTTGGGAAATCAGCGGGAGTTCGGCATCGTTATCGTTGAACATCTCCTTGAATTTGGGAACGATGACGACCATAAGGAAAACCATGATGGCCACCGCGATGAACATCACGATCGCCGGATAGATCATGGCAGAGGCAATCTTATTTTTCAGCTTTTGTGCTTTTTCCTGATACTCTGCAAGACGATTGAGGACAACTTCAAGAACACCACCCAGCTCACCGGCTTTGACCATGTTCACATACAGCTTGTTGAATATTTTCGGATGCTGTGCGAGAGATTCGGAGAACGTGGAGCCGCCTTGAACGGAATCGGCGAGAACGGAGATGGTTGATTTGAGGGCTGGGTTCGGCTCTTGTTTTTCAAGGACGGTCAGCGAGCGCAACAACGGCAGACCGGCATCGATCAGGGTTGCCAGTTGCCTTGTGAAAATCATCAGGACTTTTGGCTTAACAGTGTTCTTCGCTTTGCCGATCGTCATGTTCATTGAGCTGACTTTGCTCTTGCCCCTGGATTTCTTGGGTGCGATGGATCGGGCGGCGGCTTTGACAGTTCCCTCCTCATAGACTTGGGTGGGAAACAAATGTTGTGCCCTGAGCATTTGAATGGCTTCGGCTTCGGAAGATGCAGAAAATATGCCATCGGTTTGCTCACCTTTTGCATCGAGTGCTGAGTAAATGAAATTGGGCATGGGAATTTTTTATTATTTAGAGATGATTTGATGGGAATATAAACATTTTTTTCGTAATCCGAAGGAGAAATTTAATGCGAATTCAGGTCCTAGGTGTATTTCAGAACCTCTTCAATTGTGGTTTTTCCGTCGTAGATGTTGCGTAGGCCGTCTTCCCGAAGTGTGTTCATGCCCAGTTCGATCGCTTTTTGTTTGATGACGACCGTTGGCGCGCGGTTGGTAATGAGCTCGCGGATCGGTTCCGTGATATTGAGAAGCTCGTAGAGACCGGCGCGACCGCGATAACCGGATTGGCCGCAAACTTCACAGCCCGCACCTGTGTAGAATTGCTTGTCGCCGAGTTCGTGGGCTGAAACTCCAAGCTGGTTGAGAATAGCTTCACTGGGTTCGTATGGGCTGATGCAGTCTTTGCAGATCGTTCTGACCAGGCGCTGTGCCAGAACTCCCTCCAGAGATGCAGCGACAAGGAATGGTTCGCAGCCCATATCGATCAATCGGGTAATGGCTCCAGCGGAGTCGTTTGTATGAAGAGTGGAAAGCACCAAGTGGCCGGTGAGTGCTGCTTGGATGGCGATGGTGGCAGTTTCCTTGTCGCGCATTTCTCCGATCATGATGCGATCCGGGTCTTGGCGAAGGAAGGCGCGGAGTATGCGAGGAAAGTCCAATCCTATCGCCTCATTGATGGGAATTTGAATGATGCCGTCAATATCGTATTCGACCGGATCTTCCGCCGTTAGAAGCTTCGCGTCGATCGTATTGATACGTCGCAGTCCGGCATAGAGAGTGGTGGTTTTTCCCGCGCCTGTGGGACCGGTTACAATGAAGATTCCGTTGGGTTTTTCAATCGTATCAATGATGTATTCATAGATACTTGGAGTTAGACCAAGGTTTTCTAGGCTCAGGTTTACGGATGAACGATCGAGCACCCTGAGTACGACGGATTCCCCGTGATGGGTGGGCAGGGTGGAGACCCGCATATCGACCTGCTTTTCTCCGATTTGTTTTACGATTCGTCCATCTTGCGGAATGCGTCGCTCGGCGATATTCAAGTTCGCCATGACCTTGACCCGCGAGATGATGGGAAGCGCAAGGTGGATGGGAGGTGGTGCCATTTCATAGAGAGCGCCGTCCACTCGATAGCGGATTTTGAAGTCTTTTTCGAAGGGCTCAAAATGAATGTCGGAGGCCTTTTCTTTGATGGCTTGATAGAGCACCAGATCGACATAGCGAATGATGGGTGCGGAGTTCGCCTCGGCCTCAGCATTCGCGGCGTCGATTTCCTCAGTGGCAATATCAAGCTGGCTGAGAATATCATTCATGGCACGGCCCTCTCCGCCGTAGCATTCGTTGATTTTAGCTTCGACGAGATAGTCAGGAGCCACGACGACAATGATTTCACGTCCAAGGGTGAAACGTAAATCCTCGACAGTTTGAGGGTTTAGGGGATCGACTAGAGCGACATGAAGCCCTTGGTTGTCGAAGTTGACTGGAAGAGCTCCGTGGAGGCGGGCTGTTCCCGCTGGGACAAGGTCGAGCAAGGCTTGTGGGGGGATCCAATTTTTGAGATCGATGGTATTCGCACCAAGTTCCGTAGCTAAGATGGGCCATACATCGTCACGGTTTTGAATGACCCCGAAATCAGCAAGAAGTTCGGGCACGGACTTTCCGCTGTTGTCGACCTCGTCGAGGATTTCCTCGCCAAGCGCTGTATCGATGAGGCCTCTCGATTGGAACAATTCTAGAAGTTGGCGATTATCCATGATGAGTTATGAGCAGGACAGTGTTTTTGAGTGGTAGTTAATCTAGGTCTCCCATGGTGGCATGGACGACTTCCTCAGCGGATGTGACGCCTGCTAGGATTTTGCGTATGCCGTCTTCGCGGAGCGTGCGCATACCTAGTTCGCGGGCGCGTCTGCGGAGTTGGTTGGTGGATTGTTCCGTATTGATAAGTGTACGGACTTCGTCATCGATATTGAAAAGTTCGAAGATGCCCATGCGTCCTCGATAGCCGTTACCGCGGCATTTTTCACATCCTGTAGGGCCGAAGATCGATGAATCGGTGACCCGTGAGGAGTCAAGGTGGAGGGCGCGCATTTGTTTCTCGGAGAGTTCAGCGGGTGCCTTGCAGACAGGGCAAAGTTTACGAACGAGGCGTTGGGCAAGAATGGAGCGGACAGCAGAGGCAATGAGGAAGGGTTTGACTCCGATGTCTGCGAGACGGGCGACAGCGGATGGTGCGTCGTTGGTGTGGAGGGTGGAGAATACCAAGTGACCTGTCAGAGATGCGTTGATGGCGATATTTGCGGTTTCCGCATCCCGTATTTCTCCAATCATGATGATGTTGGGAGCTTGACGCAGCATGGCACGGAGGGCTGCTGCGAAGGTCATGCCGATCTCTGATTTAACCATGACCTGGTTGATGCCGGGAAGTTCGTATTCGACTGGATCCTCAACCGTGATGATTTTTTTATCTGGCCGGTTGATGACGTTGAGACACGCGTAAAGCGTAGTGGTTTTACCTGAACCGGTAGGGCCAGTTACCAGAATGATACCGTCGGGTAACCCGAGTAATTTTTCAAATTGAGCTTGGTCGTCTGAGAAGAATCCGAGTTCTGGCAAGCCGAGTAACAAAGCGGTCTTGTCAAGGATACGCATGACGACGGATTCGCCATGATTTGAGGGAACGGATGAAACACGGAGATCAACTTCTTTTTCTCCCATTTTGAGTTGGATGCGACCATCTTGTGGAAGTCGTTTTTCCGCGATCGACATCGTGCCGCTCATAACCTTGATACGGGCAATGATGGCTGGTAGCAGTTTTTTCGGGTGTGAATCGACATGTGTCAATTTGCCATCAAGGCGATATCGGATGCGGACCGAGGTTTCGAGCGGCTCGATATGGATGTCTGACGCTCTCAATCGAAACGCTTCAGTGAGCGTTTGTTGGACGAGGCGAATGATGGGTGCGTCATTCGCATCGGTTCCTGCCTCCGAGTCGCCCGTTGAGATTTGAAATCCATCGCTGCTGGATTTGTTTTTTGAATGCTCGACGTGGTAGAACTGTCTGAGGTGGTTTTTAAGATCTGTGGGAGTTGCACAGGCAAAATTCAGTTCTCTGCCCGTGACATGAGGCAAGCTGTCGAGTGTTTCGAAGTTCAAGGGGTCGGCAACCGCGACAGTTAAAAACAAGCCGTCATCAGCAATGGGAACGGCGCGGTAACGTTGGATAATATCGTCGGGGATTGCGGTGATGATCGATGGATCGAGGGTGAGTTGATTGAGAATGACAAACGGGACACCTGCGCTGCTGGCGAGGGTTGAGCTGACCAGTGACTCGGTGACGATCCCTATAGCCATCAGGTGACTGATAATGGTCATACCGGGAGAAAGCTCGGAGCGATATTGATGAAGTTGCTCAGCGCTCAGGATGCCGGCATCGACGAGGAGGTCTGCGAGGTAATTTTCGTTGGAAAACACGGTTTTTTGGAAAAAGGATTTGGTTAATACTTAGCAAAGAATCATGCCAATGAATTCGTATGATTTGAGAATGCTCAGGTGAATTGACGGTGTCAACCTATCGAAGTGACCCGATATTATTTTAGATACGTGAGATTTTGCGGAGATTGGCGTAATGACATGAAATGATCACACGCTGCCAACAGTTGAGAGTCTTGGGGTTTTATGAAAGGCTGGATGAAATCGGCGAAGCTTCGGGGCGCATCGTATTGAAGTTCCGGTTCACCCCATTCGATTAAATCCGTAAAATTAACATCCGCGGTAAGATCTTGGAGCCCTTGGTTTTGGTAAATAGCCGAGCCCTCGACCCTTTGTTGGAGCAGGTATCCGCGGAGTGAACCTTGAGGAGAGCGGTAGTAGAGATTTTCAGCCAAGTTACCGTAATCAATGGTGAGCATTTCACCGCCGTGCCATTGAGGTAACCAGGATCTCAGCCACTTCCGATAAGAATCGTGGACTTCGACCCGTTGGCCTATCGGAAAATCGCGGCGGAAAATTGAGGATTTTGGCAACGATAAGGGGTCAACAAGGATTTCCTGAGTCAGTTTTTCGGAATGGACCAGGGCAATTTCTTGCCAGTTGCTTTGGTTTTTTTGAAACAGGCGGACTGGAAAGGCATCGACCAGCTCGTTGGAAAAAATTACAGCCTTGCCACGACAAGATCTCAGGGCGTCGTGAATGGTGGTGTGAAATGCGGCACGCTTTCCAAGAGTATTTTTTTGGTGGGTAAGCAGGGTAGGGGAGGAGTCGACCAAGTGTAATTTGACTGCATAGCGAAGCGTGATGGGTAGGTGTTGCAGGACCTGTTTGGAAAGGGTGCCCATCCCGGGGCCGACTTCGATGAGATTTCGAGTCTGGTGGAAACGCATGGCTTTGGATGCCCATGCAGCTATA
>JBIIFS010000128.1:0-4788 GCA_044237185.1 Luteolibacter sp. | reverse complement strand
TGTGCAAGGTGGTGGGTTTATATGCCCCTCACCTTTTTTCTTTCAACTGTATCGAAGGATATCCGCCATAAAGAACTTTGACCCTTGGCCCGAGTTCCAACTTGCGGATTTTTTCGGCGATTTGCCGACTCGTGCCGCATGCTTGGCTGGCGCAGTAAACGACCACTAAGTTGCTCTCAGCGATTTTAAAAACGGCATCGGCTTCCATTTTCAGCGCGTCTTCTTTTGGATCGAGATTCCACAGGATGGAATTTGGATATCCATTTTTCTGCCATTCCTCGCGTGATCGAGCATCGACCCAAAGCACCTTGCCCATGACTTGATCAAAGCAAATTTCATCGGGTTTGAGTTTAGCGGGATCGCAATGCACAATGAGAGCCGGCTTGGAGTTCGGATCTTTCAAAAACCATGTGATGCTTGCCGCTGAAGCGGCGATCGCCAGCAGCATCGCAATTTGAAAAACGGACTTCATGGCTTGGCAGTAGGGCTGATGATCCTTGCATAGGCCTGTTGGGAACGGAACCTGTCAATTTCGATATCGTTTTGGATGAGAATGGCGGAAAGCCCTCCCTTCGACGTGCTTTTTGGGGTGACGCGAACATCGTAAGATTTGCCCTTCTCGATCGTCACGATTTCAGTGGAAATGTTCGTGTCCGTGGTTGTGACCGATGTGATATGAACGGGTTTGTCATAGTTCATATTGACCCGTATGGATTGGGTTTCCGGTTCGGAGCCGATATTCCAATTCAAAGTTTTTGTTTCGAGCGAAACGGCGACAGGGATGTGAATGCGAAATGTGACTTCCGTGGACGGTTTGTCGTCCGGGTCGGTAGCGAGAAAGATGGCAATGGGCTTGTCTACAGTTCCCTGGCTATTGTCGAGTTTGAACCCCACACGCATGACTCCGGATTCACCCGCACCATAGGTCGCTTTGCCGTTTAAAAATTCCACAGTGATGCAACTGCAACCCGGCTCAACATGTTTGATCTTGATGGGCTTACTGCCGGTATTGCTGAATTTGAAATCACTACTGACTTCACTGTCCATGAAGCCAGCGCGGGCTTCGTGGATGTCTTTTTCAAATTTCAAATCCCCGGCCTGTAAGGCGGCCGTTAGAGAAAGAAGCAATAGGGCGAGACGGTTCATGGGTTAGCTTTAAACTAGGGCTTCTTTGATGCGAGCTCGATGGCAATGATTAACCTGCCGCCTCTCCATTCTGGGCCGAGGACATATAGCGGCTGCCCGTATTTGAGGGAGAGATCGGATTTGAGGATTTTTTTCCGGCTCAGCCAGAGTTCGATGTTCAATGGCACCTCATGCTTCGTGGGCTCCATGCGGGTTTCGAAGCGGATTAAAATTTCGTCGGATGGATTGAGGGGTTGTGCCCAGTTTTCGTAGGATCGGAAAATGGTTTTGGATTCTCTGCCCATGGTAAGGTAGTGATTGAACCGAAGTTCCGCAGTGGCGTGGAGTTTGTTTTTGACGGTCTCGGAAATCTGTTCACGGTTCGCTCCAGCCGCAGCAGGATCCCCGTCGGTTCCATAATAAACGGTCACATCGAGCGTTCCGATTTTCTTGCGCCCCGGATCATCCTGGGCATGTATGCAAGCCGATGAGAAAACCATCAGCGCCATCGCCGGTAAAAAATGGTATAGACATGATATGACGGATCTCATCGGGCGGATGTTTCGGTGGGGCCGGATTCAAGTGTCGCGGTTCGGTCGTATTCTCCCGCTGTGGGAATATAGACGGTTTCGGAAAAACCGGTGGAGTCCGGGATGGCGGAAACGCCTTTCAACAAAATGACCGAAGTATGGTTTTGCGGGCTCGGGATCCACTCCGCAAACACGCCCTCCTCCGGCGTATAGACCATGGGTGCGGTCATGGTTTGCGAAGTCTCTTTTTTCCCAACCGAAGTTTCTCTGGCACCGCTTTGTCTGCCGATCGAAAAGGCGAGAACCATGCCGGCGCAGGCGGCGACTGGCATGAGCCATGATCTCCAAAAGGAGCTTGCGCGGGTTTTGGTGGAGGGCGGGGAAGCCGCTTGCATTTCGCGGATACCTTGGTTGATGCGAGTGAGGAAAAAATCCGGATAAGGAGGTTCTTCACTGGCGGTTAGGTTTTCAGCGAGTATCCCGCGGAATTTTCTCAGCCTCTCGCGGGCAGCCAACTGCTCGGGCTGGGAAGCGGACCAAGCATTCATCTCCGCGAGCTCGGTGCCGCTGAGTTCGTCATCCAGCCACAAGGCCAGTTTGGTTTCATCGGGATTCATATTCATCTTTGAGCAAGGTTTGGAGTTTCTGGCGGGCGTAAAATAAGCGACTCATCACTGTGCCGAGCGTGCATTCCATGACATCGGCAATTTCCTTGTAGGAGAGGCCTTGGACGTCTTTCAGGATGACGACTTCGCGGTGTTCCGGGCTGATTTTTTCCAGAGCGGCGCTGATCTTGATGCGGAGCTCGGAGTTGGCGAGCGCCTCATCCGGTGATTCGATGAGGGCTGGCGCGGTTCTGGCGGAAAGATCGATCCGTTCCCGGTCGAGAATCCCTTCTTGTAGCTCGCCACCGCCTTCGATTTTGCGTTTTCGGGCCCAATCGTAGACCACGTTGTGGGAAATCCGGAACAGCCAGGTCGAGAAGCGGGAGCGGTTCTCGAAGCTTGGAAGAGCTTTCCACGCTTTAATGAAGACATCCTGAGATAAATCCCAGGCGTCGGCATCGTTTCTGACCATATTACGTATCATTGCGTAGATTTTTCCCTGATGGCGTATGACAAGTTGGTTGTAAGCGGCCATGTCGCCCTGTTGCGCAAGAGCGACGTATTGGAAATCCTCGTTCGGAGCCTTCGCATCCTCACTTGGCGATCCAATAGAATCCTGCCGTGTGTTGGACGGCGTGGCGCTTGGTTTATTCATGCGAATTTTTCAGAGAAAGACTTATTGGAGCATGTCGCGTCTTGGTTGGATGCGCAATCCAAGAATCAAAGTCCCATTCTGGTTGTCAGGGTTTACATTTCAGGGCTGAAAGCTATAAACGGGTCTTATGGAGGTTGAAATTAGACAAAGGCTTGATGATTTCATTCGCCGCAAAGGGTTGAGAAGAACCGTGCAGCGCGAGCAAATCGTGAATGTCGTGTTTTCTCGCGACGAGCATTTCACAGCTGAGGAGCTCTTCGAACGAGTGCGCAAAGTGGATACCGAAACCTCGCGTGCCACGGTCTATCGCACCCTCGGATTACTGGTGGAGGCGGATCTTTTGCGGCAGATCGATCTCGGAGAGAATCAGGTGACTTACGATCCCAATTTTTTGAACAAACCCTCCCATAATCATCTCGTATGCATCGATTGTGGAAAAGTGGTTGAATTTGAGGATTCCAATGTCGATATCCAGACTGGCTGCGTGAGTCGGCGGCTGGGGTTCAAAACCGTCCGCCAATCGATCAAAATCGAGGCAAATTGTGAGCAACTGAGATTGAAGGGGCGTTGCCCAAATCTTATTGCCACCCGCCTGACGGGAAAACGCCTCCGTAAAAAACGCTGATGGACAGGCTAAAGCCGCGTTTCAAGTCATCTCCCTTGGCTGCGAAAACGCAATTTCGCAAAGCGCTGGGGGATTGGTTCGCAAGGGTTGGGAAAGATTATCCGTGGCGCCGGACTCGGGAGGCTTATCCGATTCTTGTTTCGGAAATGATGTTGCAGCAGACGCAGATCGCAACGGTTTTGGGGAAAGGTTATTACATCAGGTTTCTCGAAAAATTTCCTGATTTGGAGAGTCTCGCAAAAGCGGATGACGAAAGTTTAATGAAAGCCTGGGAAGGTTTGGGCTACTATCGCAGGGCGCGCATGCTCAGAGAGACAGCGAGGGCGATCCTGACAAATCACGAGGGCGTTTTCCCGGATGATGAGGCGGCTTTGCTGAATCTCCCCGGTGTGGGTCCTTACACGGCGGCAGCTTTGTTGGCATTTGCTTTCGGGAAACCATCCGGCTTGGTCGATGGAAATGTTTCTCGAGTTTTCTCACGCATCATGGCGGATTTTTCACCCATTGACGAACATGCGGCGATCCGTAGACATCGCCAATGGGCGCTTGAGTTATGTGATCCCACGAGTCCCAGAATTCACCATCAGGCGATCATGGAGTTGGGGCAGACGATATGTCGCCCGGGCCGCCCTGCTTGTGAGATTTGCCCCCTAGCATCGTTCTGCGAATGCGCGGAGCCAGAGAAACTACCGATCAAAAAACCCCCGGTGGCGATCACATATCTCCATGAATACGCGATATTCTGCCGCGATTCAGAGGGGAGGATCTTGCTTCATCATGAATCGGGAACACGTCGCAACGGACTTTGGAAATTACCCCTGCGCTCTGCTTCAGACTTTGCAAAAATCGAGCCGGTCTATCAATCTGAATACACGATCACCCGTTATCGCGTGTTCTTGAACGTCTATCTTATCGAGGACGCAGATTCTGTCCGTATGCTCGATGGTGATGCGTGGATTCATCCTGAGCGATTGCATGAGCTGCCACTAGCGGCACCCTTTAGAAGATCGCTCGATCATCTTGTTGGCATGGATTGAAAATCATGAGTGGCATCACCGCCCGATTCCACTATGTTTGCAGACCATGTCCAAACCCATCGCCAGAGAGATTTGCGGAAAACGGCGGGAGCGTTCGGTTTCCGATTCGCCCATGCGGCGCTTGGTCAAGGCCGTCTTGCCCTGTGTTTCGGGAAAGATTTACGGCAAGGGTATCAGCCTTGTTGCCGTGTTGTCATGCGTGACATGGATT
>JBIIFS010000127.1:0-4809 GCA_044237185.1 Luteolibacter sp. | reverse complement strand
ACTTTCCGGTTTTTTGAATCAGCGCAAAGCAGAGGGATTGGCGACCTCTTCCCGGCGCCTCGCGACCGTGCATTTGAAAATTTTTTTTCGCTGGATCGCTGCAAAAGGTGACATCGGAATGGATCCCGCGGAACCTCTGCAAGCCGCCAAACCGGATCGAACACTGCCCTCCACCTTGTCCGCCGGGGAGATCAGAAATTGGTTGGAAAGCATTTCCACACAGCTTCCCTTGGGACGGCGGGATAAAGCCATTTTGGAACTTTTCTATTCTTCCGGTCTCAGGCTGGCGGAACTTTGTGCAGCACGTCTTGAATGGCTGGATACTGAAGAGGGCTTTTTACGTGTTTTAGGAAAAGGTCGGAAAACTCGCTTGGTGCGGGTCGGAAAAGACGCGCTGCTAGCCATCACCAGCTATCTGGCCAACGAACGCCCCGAATGGGTCAAACCTCATAGCTCATCTCATCTATTTTTGAGCGTGCGTGGCGGTCCGCTTACTCCCGAACGAATTCGGCAGATTGTCAAAAAACGGGCGAAGTTGGCTGGCATCGACAGCAAGGTTTATCCGCATCTTCTCAGGCACTCGTTTGCCACACATCTGTTGGAAGGCGGTGCGGATCTGCGGGTGATTCAGGAACTTCTCGGACATGCCGATATCGCGACGACGCAAATCTACACGCACGTCAGCTCAAAGGGACTCAAAGATACCCATCGCAAATTTCACCCGAGGGGTTGATGGCTTAGCGCGCCGCCACCAGATCGTAGCCCCTCCAATCGCCGATTTGCACATCGGCAAAGCTACCGACCGGAAGCGCCTCATCGACCATGACGGATCCATCAATCTCCGGCGCGTCCCACTGGGTGCGACCTACCCCTTTTTCCTCGACCAATACACGCACTTTCTTGCCGACTTGCGCCTGGTTGGTCTCTGCTGCGATTTTCTGAAGAGCACTCATCGCGCGCGACCAGCGGCTCTTGCGGGTCATGTGATGAAGGTGGCCGTCAAGCTTGACCGCACGGGTACCTTCTTCCTTGGAATACTGAAAAACCCCGGCGCGTTCGAAGCGGAACTCTTCGATAAATTCGAGCAACTCTTGAAAATCCTCTTCCGTCTCACCAGGGAACCCGACGATGAACGTGGTGCGGATCCCCAAACCCGGAATCCCAGCCCGCATGCGGCGGAGTAGGTCACGGATATAATCGCCACTGGTAACCCGTTTCATCGCGGTCAGCATTCTGTCGGAAATATGTTGCAACGGAATATCCACATACTTGGCAACCTTATCGCACTCGGCGATGGTCTGAATGAGTTCGTCCGACCAATGTGCCGGATGCGTGTAAAGCAACCGCACCCAGAAATCGCCTTCGATTTGATTGATCTCCCTCAGCAAGGTGCAAAGCGAGTTACCTCGTTTGGAATCGACCGGAGAACTCGGGTTCGGCCGTTGACCCTCCCACTGATCCATTCCGAAATAAGTCGTATCTTGGGAAATCAAATTGATTTCCTTCACCCCGCTTTTTACCAAAGCCTCGACTTCACGAACCACCGACTCCTGGGTTCTGGAACGATGCGTACCGCGGATTTTAGGGATGATACAGAATGTGCAAGTATGATTGCAGCCCTCGGCGATTTTCACATAAGCATAATGATCCGGCGTCAAACGAAAGCGCGGCGTCGTGTAATCGGGCACGTATTTGGGCTTCAATGTCACATAATCCCGGGGATCATTCGTGGCGGACGGACCTTCGTCTTTCGTCAAAGTCGGCGCGTTTTTCTTTCCAAGCAAATTCTCGATGATAGGCGCGACTTTTGTGATCTGATCAAGCCCGATGAACGCGTCCACTTCGGGCATGATACCAGGCAGGTCTTTTGCAAAGCGCTGAGACAAACAACCCGCGACGATGATTTTCTGTTTCGCCCGTTCAGGGTTTTCATTTCGCTCGTTAACCGCGCCAAAAATGGCATCAATCGATTCCTGCTTCGCCATGTCGATAAACGAACATGTATTGACGATCAGCACATCCGCCAACTCGGGATCGGGAGTCAGCATCATACCCGCCTCCGCGAGGTGACCGATCATCACTTCAGAATCGATCAGGTTTTTAGCGCAGCCCAGAGAAACCAGACCTACAGTTGTTTTTTCCATAAGAGCAAAAAATGATATTTAAATTTGAGGTGCAATGATGAGCTCATCACCAACCTCCGGAACGATAGGACCGAATCCGGGCATCGGACTGCCAATCGCACCATCCGATGAAAGACTTGTGATTTTCAATTTGCCGAGAATACCTGTGTTGCGCCGGATCGCCAGAATATCGCCAACTTTGACGATCTCAGGCATCAGGATCTCGATCGAGGCGACGCCCCCGACCTGTGGGTTGTCGATATATTCAGTGATACGCCCGATGAGAAGCGCGTCGCGAATCAGCCGGGCCCGGCGCAATTCATTATCACCTTTTTCCAATTCTCTTTGCCCGATCAATCCCGCTTCGTCACGATAGGTGGATGCTTTTTTTTCCGCATTCAGCTTATCCTCGGCGAGAGCCGCAATTTCAGCTTCCTTGGCAGCCAGCTCGGCTTTGATCTGGTTGAGATCAGTTCCCGACGAACCGGTTCCATTTTGCGCATCCCGAAATGCTTGAACATCTCTTTCAAGCTTCCACCGCTCCTGTTCGATCGTCAATTGCTCGACCTGTCTTTGCAGGCGCGCCAACTCTTCAGGAGCAGCGTTTTTCACTCCATGGTTCATATTTTGAAACGACAAAACCACAGCCGCAAGCAGCAGGGCAAATGTTGCTCCAAGCAAAATTGACATCGTGTTCATGGCGGAAAAATGTCCGCAGCGCGGGATAATGTCAACGCCATGCATTTTTTATGATTGCTCCAACTCCATACTCGCCAAATCCACCCCGCTGTTGAATGCTGCGCCAGTGGATCCATTCTCCGATATCCCGCAAAAAGAAAGCAAAGCGCTTTCCGTAACTCAATTGGTCCGCAAAATGAAACGGGCCGTCGAATCCGGAGTGGGCAAGCTCTGGATTGAGGGTGAAGTCTCCAATCTCAAAAAACAAGCCAGCGGTCACTGGTATTTCACACTCAAGGACGAGGGCGCGCAAATCCAATGTGCGATTTTCAACGCACGGAGAAAAGAGGGGGCACAAGTTCTGGAAGATGGCTCGAAAGTGAAAGTGCTCGCTGATGCCACCATTTACGAAGCTCGTGGTCAGCTGCAACTTGTCGTTGAAAAAGCCGAGACTTCAGGTCTTGGCGATCTCCAGGCAAAGTTTGAGGCGCTGAAGCGCAAACTCCTTGCTGAAGGGCTTTTTGATCAGAGCAGAAAGGTTACTTTGCCGGTTTTTCCACGCACGATCGGCATTGTGACATCTCCCACAGGCGCCGCCATTCAAGATATCCTCAACATCCTCAAACGCCGCGCGCCTTGGGTGCAGCCGGTTCTTTTTCCCGTCAAAGTTCAAGGCAAGGGCGTGGAACATGAAATCGCCAATGCCATTCAAAAACTCAATCACCCCGAAGCTTACGGTTACCCGAAATGCGACTTGATCATCGTCGGACGTGGTGGCGGATCGATTGAAGATCTCTGGGCATTCAATGAAGAAGTCGTCGCGCGCGCGATTTCAGCCTCCACCATTCCCATCATATCGGCTGTCGGACATGAGATTGATTTCACCATCGCAGATTTTGTTGCGGACGTGCGCGCGCCTACTCCAAGTGCCGCCGCAGAATTGGCCGTTCCGGATTCCGCCGAACTAAATTTGCTTTTGAATCAGGCGAAAAAACGAATCACTCGCTCCCTCATCCACGCCCTTCGTGAACCTTCACAGCGCATCGATCAATCGAGGGAATCCCTCTTTCAAATCATTGAGTCATCTCTCCTTTCTCGCCACCAACATTACCGGGAGCTCGTTCTCAAACATGAAAACCTCCATCCACGCAGGATCATCGCGCGCAGATCGGAAAAAATCATTGAATTGCGACGCAACCTCAACCAACTGACCCAAAGACAACTTTTGTTACGCGCGCAGAAATTGGAAAACTTACAAAGCTTGATCAGAACTCTCGGGCCGGACTCCGCTTTCAAACGCGGATTTTCCATCACCATGACCACGGACGGAAAAATCATCCGCTCCAGCAAAGATGCCAAATCCGGTATGCACTTGCGCACTAAACTTATAGATGGAGAAATCTCCTCCACCATCCCATGATAACCATGCTTTTTTCAGCAACCGATTTCTTTCCCCTCACTTTGCCGGTTTTGGCTCACATCTGCGTCATCCTATTACTGGCAATCTTTTTACTCATTCTCAGAATCAACCTCAAATTATCGTCTTTTTCCAACAAGGACAGTCAATCTACCGCCACGGATGCAAGCTCTGCTAATACGGATGAATCAACCGGCAAGGCCGAAAACGCACCCCAGACTCCTTTTGAGGAGTTTCTCAACGAAGATCCGAATCGGCGCTTGCTTGGCAAAAAAGAACAATCCACCGCCTACCGCAATTGGAGATCACAAAAAGGGCTGAATTGGAAATAGAACTACGGAACACCTCAGCAAAAAATTATGGCTATAGTGGACCGAGCAGTAGACCTTATTGCATTTTGCTCAAATCTTTAGCCACTGGATTTCATTCAGGTTTCGATCATGCGGCTGCGCCAAGAAATATTGGATGAGCGGAGTCTTTTGACCCTTGCTGCGTAAGCGCCCAACAGAACCCCTCTATTCAAGGATAGCATAGATGCCATAGATTTGGATTCTATGACATCTATACAAGAGACAATATCAGGCACGTTAG
>JBIIFS010000023.1:0-16882 GCA_044237185.1 Luteolibacter sp. | reverse complement strand
CAAAGATCCCCGCGAAACCACCCCCACAATAAACAGAGTCAAAAAACACAATCGCCAAACAAGCCCTCAATCCCACATACTACAAGCATCACCACCCGCCATTCAGGCGGCTATGGGATGACTGTGAAATCAACTCATACTGCCTTATGCTCCATCGAATTTTGATACCGACTATTCTTTTAACCGCTTCCGCCTTCGCCGCGGACATTTCCAACATTCCGTTCAAAACGGCAGAGGGAAAAGAAACCCGCTTGTCGGCGTATGCGGGAAAAGTGATCCTGTTGGTCAATGTCGCTTCCAAATGCGGCTTCACCAAGCAATACACAGGACTTCAGAAACTCTATGAAGAACATAGGGCAAAAGGCTTGGTCATCATCGGATTTCCTTGCAACAACTTTGGCGGACAAGAGCCGGGAACCATCGCAGAGATTCAGGATTTTTGCTCCACGAAGTTCAACGTCACTTTTCCGATCATGGATAAAATCGATGTGAAGGGCGAAAACCAGCACCCGCTTTATGCTACTCTAACAGGTAAAGACGGCGCGTTTCCCGGAGACATCAAATGGAATTTCGGTAAAATCCTTATCGGCAAAGACGGCAAGCCGTTGGCCCGTTTTGATTCCTTCACCAAACCTGAAAGCAAAGAATTGGCCGATGCCATCTCTGCCGCTTTGGGAAGGTGAGCGCTCATGCGGGATAAATGGCAGGGTGATGTCTTGTCAGTAAAAGGCTCGAAGAATTTTTCTGAACAAATTTTTTCTTGCTGAAAGCAAGAAAATAAGTAACTCAACGCCCGTATAATCCTAAAGAGGAAAATGAACCACAATCGAAGCGCAGCGGAGATGGCCGGACTGACTGTTCTGAATCTTTCCGGCAAATAAACGCGGATAAACGCTGATGCTAAGAGGATTAGCAAGAATTCTTCATTCACCTAAGAGGTGAGACTGAAAAAATTCATAACTCTTTGATTATCCGTGTCTATCTGTGTCCATTTGACGAAGAGATTTAATTTTTGTGTTCGTCTATGTCCGCTTCGCTCCCATTGTGGTTCCATTTCTGTTTCTAGGATAATATGTCAGGCAATCTTGCAAGTCGACGCGTCAGTTCTTCAACACGGGCGATAGATGCAGCAGGAGCTGCGGCAGGTTACATCGCGAGGGATGAAGGGGTTGGCGTGGTTGCGCCGGCAGGATCCAATACGCATGGGAGCTCATATGGGCCGACGGCGTATCGATGCCTTTTTAAAGCGCCTTGATCGCATTCATGATCCGCTCGGTCAATTTCTCGTAGCCAGCTTTGTTCGAGCAGGCTTTGAATTCTTCAGGCGAAAGAATGATGGGTTTGCCGATTTTAACGGTGATTCTGGCCAAGCTCATTTTGCCTGTACCACGAGGCAGCGCCTTTTCTGCTCCGAAAATGCGTACCGGTTGAATCGGAACACCGGCTTTTGCGGCGATCATCCCTATGCCCGGCGCGGCGGGTCCGATTTCTCCGTCCAAAGTCCGCGCACCCTCTGGGAAAACCAAAACCCGCCAGCCCTCTTTGAGTTTGCGGATCACGGTTTTCATCGAGCTCATGTCCGGTTTTTCCTGATCAATCGGGATGGCATTCCACTGCGGATACAGCCATTTGCCGATACCTGTGAACAGGGTTTTGCGTGCGAAAAAAACCATCTCGGTCTGATAGAGATTCCCGATCAACGGAGGATCGAGATAGCTCTGATGGTTGGAGGCGATCAAAACCGGACCTGAAAGAATCAGGTTTTCACGACCGATGATACGCAGGCCGAAAAGGGTGCGATAGGCTGCGCCAAAAAAAAGCCAGCCCAGCCAATAAATCCAGCGCATCATTTTTCCGGGCTCTTCACTTTCAATGCCTATTGCTGGCCGAGGCATTGGAAAGCCTTGTTTGCGGAGAATATCGATCGCGGCTTCGATGGCTCCCTCGATCGAAAGTTGCGAGGTGTCTAGCACCGTTGCCCCATCAGCTATTTTCAGCGGTGCGGTCGCGCGTGAGCTGTCCGCCGCATCGCGCTTCGCAACCGAATCTTCTTCACCATCACCGGAACGGCGGCGGTTGCGAACTTCCGGGTCTGCATCGATATAGATCTTAAATGGAGTCTCGGGAAAAACAACCGATCCAATATCGCGCCCTTCCATGACAACGTGAGTGCGTTTGAGATAATCCCGCTGCATGCGGACCAGCTTCTCGCGAACTTCAGGAATGGCGGAAACCACCGATACATTGCCGTTGATCTCTGGGTTGCGAAGATGCGATGCGGGATTGATGCCATCGATTAAAATCGTGGAGAGCAAACCGTCATCGCCGCAGGTGATGACGGTTTTATCCATCAGCGCGACCACCGCGGCGGTGTTTTTTGGATCGATGCCCTCGGAAAGGATCTTCCAAGTGACGGCACGATACATCGCGCCGGAATTCACCATCACAATACCGAGGCGGCTTGCTATGGCACGAGCCATCGTGCTTTTTCCCGACGCCGCGGGACCGTCAATGGCGATGGCGTAAAAGCTCATTTTAAAACAATCGGAAGGGTGAAATCTTCGGGCTTGGTTTTCTCAAGTTGAATGGCATTAAGGTGATGAGAGAACCCCGGATAGGAGGTGTTGATGCAATCCGTTCCGCATACAACGGTCTCGCCTTTGGCAAAAAGCCCCGCCATGCAAAAAGCCATCGCGATGCGGTGATCCCCGTGTGACTCAATCTCCGCACCATGCAGCGGGCTGCCGCCGCGGATCAACATGCCGTCTTCAAATTCTTCCACATCCACTCCCATTTTCCGCAAGTTTTTCACGGTGGTGGTGATACGGTCGGTCTCCTTCACGCGCAATTCACGTGCGCCGCGAATGTGCGTTTCACCCGTCGCAAGCGCGGCGGCCACGGCAATCACCGGAATTTCATCGATCAGGTTTGGAATTTCCTCTGCTAACAAAGTCGTTCCTTTCAGCGCGGCACCATGGATTTCGATGTGACCTATCGGCTCTCCCTCAGAAGTATGTGATATTTCTGTTAGGTGAGCGCCCATCCGTGATAGCACTTTGAGAATTGCGGTGCGCGTCGGGTTTAGCCCTACGTCTTGCAATACCAGGCGGGAACCCGGCATGGCCGCCGCTGCCACCAACCAGAAGGCCGCGGATGAAATGTCACCTGGGACTTTGATATCGCATGCTTGCAGAATCTGACCGCCCACCACGGAAATTTTGTTTCCGACGGTTTCACAGCGAAGCTTGAAAGCTGCCATTATGCGCTCGGTGTGATCGCGCGTAACGGATGGTTGGGTGACGGATGTGGTGCCGTTTGCGAAAAGTCCCGCCAGCAAGACCGCGCTCTTGACCTGCGCGGATGCCATGGGCATGTCGTAATCGATGGGATGAAGCTTGGCTGCATGGATTCGCAGGGGGGCGCAGCCGGGCTTTTGACCGAGGGTTTCAAGATTCGCGCCCATCTCCGCGAGAGGTAGGGTGATTCTTCCCATCGGCCTTGAAGATAAGGAGGCATCGCCAAAAAGTTCGGAGGTGAAGCTTTGGCCGGCGAGCAATCCAGCCAGCAAACGCATCCCGGTACCGGAGTTGCCGCAATCGATTGGAGATGCCGGCGGTGAAAGCCGCATCGATTGACCGTGAATGCGGAGTTTGATCGGGCCATAACCCTCGAGCTCTTCCAAAACCTCGTAGCGCGCGCCAAGTGATCCCATCGCTTTGAGGGTGTTGAGGCAGTCTTCGCTGGGCAGGAAATTGGAAATTTCACAAACCCCATTCGACAGGCCGCCGAAAATCGCCGCACGGTGCGAAATACTTTTGTCACCCGGAACGCTGAATTCGGCATGCAGCGAGGTAATGGATTTGACGCGTAAAGTAGACATATCTGATGGTTAAAATTCTATTTCAGGCCGTCACGGAGTTGCTTCGCTCCCGCCAGCCATTGGCGAGTAGCTTCTAGGTCGCCCGCCTCCAATGAGGCAAGAATTTCATGCAGTCGGGCGATGTTATCTTGAATCCCGCCGATGACAGCCTCGCGGTTTTCCATGAGGATCTCCGCCCACATGTCCGGATTTCCTGAGGCGACACGTGTCGTGTCCTTGAGTCCGCCGCCCGAAAGTCCGCCGTGTTCGGCACAAGTTTTCAGCGCGCTCAACGCCGTTGCTGCCGCGCTGATGTGCGGTAAATGACTGATCCTCGCCACGATGCGATCATGCTCCGCAGCGGAAAACCAACAGGTCCTACAACCCAGATTCTGCCAGAAGATTTCTAACTGCTTAGTTAACGAATCAGGTGCGTTGGAATCATGGGTGAGCAAGCAAGCCGCATTCCGGAAAAGATCAGCTCTTGCCGCCATCAAGCCGTTTTTCTCCGAGCCGGCCATCGGATGACTGCCGATAAAAGCGTTGCCGCTCGTTTTTAAAATCTCCGCAAGTTGCCGATGCGGAGTTTGTTTGACGGAGCCGACATCAGTCACTAGGCACGTCTTCGGAAGTCCTGCATCTACCGCTGCAGAGAGCAGATTTGGCATGGCGCCGACCGGCACGGCGAGAATCAACAAATCACAATCCGCCACGGCAACTGCGAGATCCGCTGTCGCACCATGGAATCCTGCAAGCTTCGCATCTTCCACCAGCTCCGCCCTGCGAAACCAAAGCCGGATCTCTCTGGAATCCTGCAAAGCAAGAGCGATCGACCCGCCAAGCAGGCCGCCTCCCAAGATGCTGATTTTTTGAAATGTCTGACTCATAAAAAAAGACCGGATCCAAGGGCATGGACCCGGTCGTAAATTTTTCTAACACATGCTGCTTAACTCTTTAAATTATGGCACACGGAAATATTTTTTCTCGGTGAGAGGATAGGTCGTGTCTTGCACCAATGTGCCGCTCGGAATGCCGCGGACATCGAGCAATTTGTTGTTATATGGACTGAATACGTAACCCTCTTTACCTGGAACCGGAGTGCCGAAAGGGTAGTCGCTTTTAGGTTTGTTGATCGCCGGGGGTTCGACAACGGTGTTTTCCGTCTGGTTTTTCGGAGGGGTTGGCGGATTGGCAAGCTGCGCTTGTTTTTCCAAATCACGCTGCTTCATGAGTTCACGCTGCTCCTCGATCTTCTGCTGCTCCTCGCTGGTAATCGTGTTGGCGGGCTGGGTCGGTTTTTTCTTGGGTGCTTCCCGGGGAATAGGGAGGCAGGAAACAAAGAAAAAACCGCTGATCAGCGGGATGGTAAAAAAAAGACGGAATTTCATGGCGAAAGGGAAAGTTGGAATAGAAAGGAAACGCCAACTCAAAGCGTTACCGCGACCACTATGAATGTGTTCGGGCTTCCGTCAAGCAGGCTCCCTCCAAACTCATGGGAAAATCACCTATACCATCCCTTTGTCATCCTCTTTTTCACGTCGGGAATTAGTTCCTTTCCCTCAGGCGGCCCAACCCTTAAACGATGAATCACATTGCGAAAAATCAGGTGATTTCTTCCCTTGGAGTTTGGAGTTTAAAAATTAAAGTTTCCGCAGCGTGTCTGATCTTTTCAACAGTCCACAGGCGAAAGCCGATAAACCGGAAGTCCGCGAACCCCTCGCGGCACGGATGCGTCCGCAGACGCTCGATCAGGTTCTCGGCCAGGACCACATCCTTGCGGAGGGGAAACTTCTGCGCCGCGCAATCGAGTCGGACCGCTTCGCTTCACTGATTTTTTACGGACCGCCCGGAACAGGAAAAACCTCGCTCGCCAACGTTATTGCCAAGACCACCGGATCACGCTTCGAGGCGCTCAACGGGGTGGAATCCAACGTCGCGGAAATTCGCGCGAAAATCGACCAAGCGAAAATCCACCGCGATCTTCGTGGCGAAACGACCCTTTTGTTTATCGATGAAATCCATCGTTTCAACAAAGCCCAACAAGACGTCCTGCTCCCCCACCTCGAACGCGGCACGGTTCGCTTCATCGGCGCCACGACTCACAATCCCTACTACTACGTCAACTCACCATTGGTCTCCCGTTCCCAGATTTTTCAGCTCGAGCCGGTATCTACTGCAAACATCGTAAGTCTTCTCAATCGTGCTCTGGCAGATGTGGAGCGTGGTCTTGGCACACAAAACATCACTGCCGATCCCGACGCGCTCGAGCATCTCGCGAAACTTTCCGATGGCGATGTTCGCAAAGCTCTGACAGCTCTCGAACTCGCCACTTGCGGCGATCCCCACATCACCCTCGCGGATGCCGAGGAATCCATCCAACGCAAAGCCGTGCATTACGGTGACGATGGTCACTATGATACGATCTCGGCTTTTATCAAATCCATCCGCGGCTCCGATCCTGACGCCGCTCTGTATTGGCTGGCGAAAATGCTCCACGCCGGGGAAGACCCGCGCTTCATTTCACGCCGACTCGTCATCGCGGCCTCAGAGGACATCGGACTCGCCGATTCCGGTGCGTTGCGCGTTGCCCTTGATGCGCATCACGCGCTCGAATTTGTCGGCATGCCGGAAGGTCGCATTCCTCTGGCCCATGCCACGGTCTATCTCGCGACCTCGCCGAAATCGAACACCGCCTACGCCGCCCTCGGAGCTGCAATCCATGATGTCGAGTCCGGTCGCACCCTTGCCGTTCCACCCCACCTTCGCACCCCGACTTCCAAAAAACTCACCAGCACCACAGGGGTTTCCGAAGAGGCGATGAAATATCTTTACTCGCACGACTACGAAGGTGCTTACATCCCGCAGGCTTACCTTCCTGAAGGGCGCACTTACTACCAGCCCGGAACCCAAGGCATGGAAAGCCGCATCAAAGAACGTCTTGAATACTGGAGGAAAACTAGAGCGGACTCGTAGTTATGAAACCTTGACATCATAACGTATCAAGGCATGTTTAGGTTATGAAAGTCGTAAAAAAGTCGCTAAAAAATCAGCGTCGTACACTCACGTTAAATGAGGCCTCCGTTCAGCTTGTGGATCGCTTGCGCGGCGGAAAACCTAAGTCGGTTTTTATTGGAGAGTTGGTGGCGGCTGAGGCAGAACGCCGCAAAAAACAAAGTTTTTACGCATCTGCAATTGCAGCTTACACGCCTGAGGTGTCTAGGGAAACACTGGCAATAAACGCTCAATTTCCAATTTCCGAGGCATGAGATTGCCACTTTATGGTTCGATAGAGAAAGGAACGGAGCCAAACCTCGTCGGACTTCAGCATTCTGCTCTCGCTTCCTTGCCTACGCAGTTAGTTTGCCCACTGCGTGCAGATATTTCTCACACTCCCTTGCGCGAGAAAATCATCATCGCCGAGAAAGAATATATCGTTGCCTGTGATCTGATCCGTCCCATCAACCGTAGAGTCCTGCGCCCCATGGGTCACTTGGATTCTGATTCCTCTGCGCGCATCATCGCCACTTTTCAATTCATGCTAGCTCAAGACGAGTAATTCATGCGCATCGACATCCTATCTTTGTTTCCTGAAATCGCACTCGCTCCCTTGAGCGATTCGATCATTCAGCGTGCTCGTGATGCGGGTTTGGTGGACATCCATGGGCACAACCTCCGTGATTGGTCGCAGGACAAACACAAACGCGTTGATGACTCACCCTGCGGCGGCGGGCCCGGCATGGTCTTGCAGCCCGGGCCTTTGCATGC
Source organism: Luteolibacter sp. (assembly GCA_044237185.1). Taxonomy (GTDB): domain Bacteria; phylum Verrucomicrobiota; class Verrucomicrobiia; order Verrucomicrobiales; family Akkermansiaceae; genus Luteolibacter. Next base: position 9,258 of record JBIIFS010000023.1, on the reverse strand, counting down.
CGCGATCACCGCCTTGAAAAAGGAAAACACCCGCGTGGTTTTGATGACTCCGCAGGGTTCGCATTTCAAACAGGCTCACGCACGCCGGCTCTCGCTTGAAACTCATCTGCTCATCGTTTGCGGGCACTATGAAGGGGTTGATCACCGCATTGTCGAATCCCTCATCGATGAGGAAATTTCCATCGGTGATTACGTCCTAACCAACGGTGCCATCGCCGCCGCCGTGCTGTGTGATGCGGTGATCCGTCTCCTTCCCGGCGCGCTCGGCGATGCGCAGTCGGCCATCGAAGAATCCTTTTCCGATCCAAATCGATTGGAAGCGCCGTGCTACACCCGTCCCATCGAATTCGATGGCATGAAGGTTCCCGAAATCCTGCTTTCCGGAAATCATGCCAAAATCACCGAGTGGCGGAAGCAACAAGCCATTGCCCGGACCCGCCAAAATCGCCCGGATCTCTGAAAAATCCGTATGTTTCAGAGGAAAATGACCGAAACAGGCGAAATTTGTGATTTCCGGAAACATCTGATTTGTGTATCCCGTAAGTTAGTTGCGAGTTTTTTTTTAACATAACTCCTGCGATCCAAAACAAACCATCCCATGAAATCAAATCATCCATTGTTCAAACAAACCGCCATCGGGCTTGCCTCGTTAGGCCTGCTCTCCCATTCAGTATTTGCCGATCCCAAGGCCGAGGCAGATATCAGCAAACCCGTGAAAGTCTTCATCATCATGGGACAATCCAACACCCTCGAAATGGGAAAGGTCCTAGGTGCTGATAAAGACGACACCTTGGAAGGCGCCATCAAAAAGGACAAGATGTATCCTTTCTTGGTTGATGCGGCCGGTGCCTGGACAGTGCGCAAAGATGTCCGTAACGTCGGCATCATGCAAAAAGGCGATAGCGGAAACGTCTATCGTAACGATTGGTTGACCGTCAGTGGCAACAAGATTGGTATCGAGCTCGGCATCGGACACAAACTGGGCGATGCGATCGAAGAGCCAGTCATGATTCTCAAGAGCTCCATCGGCAACCGCGGTCTCAGTTGGGATTTGTTGCCTCCCGGCAGCGAGTCATGGGAATTCGTCGATCCTAAAGACGGCAAAACCTACGTTTACGCGGGCTACAAACAATCCCCAGCGAGATGGGAAAAAGGCACCACCCCTGTACCAATTGGTTGGTATGCCGGCAAGCAGTATGACGACGATGTCGCTAACGCCAAAAAAGTTCTTTCAGAAATCGGAACCTATTATCCAGGTGCCACCAAATACGAGGTCGCCGGATTTTTCTGGTGGCAGGGTGAGAAAGATTGTGGCGATGCGTCACATTCCGCTCAATATGAAAAGAATCTCGTGAATCTCATCGCGGCTCTTCGTAAGGACTTCGAATCTCCAAAAGCAAAGTTTGTTTTAGGTACGCTTGGAGAAGCGACCAAAGACAGCACCGGCAACACCCTGACCGTTTACCAAGCTCACATGGCTGTGGATGGTGAAACCGGCAAGCATCCTCAATTCAAAGGAAGCGTTTCAACAGTTTACACGAACCCAATTTCCATGGGCGGTAGCGGCAACGGTCACTACGGTGGCAATGCCAAAACCTACACCAATGTCGGCGTCGCCATGGGCGAGGCAATGACTAAATTGCTTAAGAAGTAAGTTATAAAAACTTCATTCAACGGCGACCAGTCTAACAGGGGTCGCCGTTTTTTATTTCCCCTGACTCGCCGCAAGATGTTTCTTCCATGTCTGTATAGCGCGCGTGAGGTTTTCTTTGGGATCAATGCGGATGTTGAAGCATTGCAGTCCGATCGCGCCTTTGAAGCCTATATCCCGCAGATGTTTGATTACAACAGAAGTATCGAAGGTTCCTTCGTCGAGAGGACGAATCAAAGTGTTCCAATCTTTACCGTCCGAATCTGCTCCAGAAATACTTACGCTCCAGAGCAGTGGCTTCACAGCGGTGAGCGTTGCAGCGAGATCATCCTTCGGCTGAACTTTTAGGAAATGACATAAGTTAAATGCCACCCCGACGTTATCGCAGCCAGTGGCTTTTGCGATTTTAAATGCATGATCAACCCGCTCGACGTGGCAGTCCGCGTGAGGATAAATCACCACTCTGAGCCCCGCTGCTTTCGCTTTGCCTGCTATCTCTCGCACCATCGCGATCGCCTGCGTATCGCTCGGCTCCTTTCCGCGCTGAACGTTGAGTTCGATCAACGCATCAGTTCCTTTGAGCGATTCGATCGACTCGTCGACCTCTTTCTCACGCAAATTACGGATTCAAGGCAGGCGGTCCGGATTGGGACAAAGTCTGGCCTGACGCATGGGGCGGGCCGTTTCCATAGGAACGGCGGAGCTTGCTCCGCATGGTGAGCCGGAGAGCAAAAGAAGAAATCCATCCGCAACGGAGCAAGCTCCGTCCACCGCATGGCGGGAGCAAGCTCCCGCACTCCAGTGAAGAATTTCCCCGAACCTAGATTCCGGGTTGCAGATCCGGCGTTCCTGTTGCATGAGAGGTGCAAACACCATGGCTGCCACTTCTTCCTTCCTCGCCCGCCACATCGGACCCTCAGAATCGGAGCAATTCGAGATGCTCAAACAAATTGGCCACGGCACTCTGGACGAGCTCATATCCGAAGCAGTCCCTGCCGGGATCCGTATGGAAGGAGAAATGAATCTTCCTTCCGCGCTTTCGGAACATGAGGCGCTCGCTCTGTTGCGCGCATGGATGAGTCAGAACAAAGTCCTCAAGAGTTTCATCGGCCAGGGCTATTACGGCACGCTCACGCCGGGTGTGATTTTGAGAAACATTTTGGAAAATCCCGGCTGGTATACGGCTTACACGCCTTATCAGGCCGAGATCGCGCAAGGCCGCTTGGAGGCGCTTCTGAATTTCCAAACGCTCATCACGGACCTCTCCGGCCTCGATGTCGCAAACGCTTCCTTGCTCGATGAAGGAACCGCCGCCGCCGAGGCAGTGACCCTCGCGCTTTCCGGAAAACCCAAAGGCAAAACCGTCTTCATTTCCGATCGCTGCCATCTGCAAACCGTCGATGTGGTGAAGACCCGCTGCGAGCCGCTTGGCTTGGATGTGATCGTTGCGGATTGGCAAAAATTCGATCCCGCCGCCGCCGATCATTTGTTCGCGGTGATCGTGCAATATCCCGATACCCGCGGCCGCATCGATGATTTCTCCACCTTCTTCGAAAAATCACAAGCCGCCGGCGCGGTCACGATCTGCGCGGCGGATCTACTGGCTCTCACTCTTTTGAAATCGCCCGGTGAATTCGGCGCGGATATCTGCGTCGGTTCCTCTCAACGCTTCGGGGTGCCGCTCGGTTTCGGGGGTCCGCATGCGGGCTTCATGGCTTGTAGAGACGCGCTGAAACGCAAAATGCCGGGTCGCTTGATCGGCGTTTCCATCGATGCGCAAGGCAAGCCCGCTTACCGCCTTTCCCTGCAAACCCGCGAGCAACACATCCGCCGCGACAAGGCGACATCTAACATCTGCACCGCCCAGGTATTGCTTGCGGTGATGGCATCGATGTATGCGGTCTATCACGGGCCGGAAGGGTTGAAGGCGATCGCTGGAAAAATCCATTCACAAACCCAGGAACTCAAAGCGGCCTTGGTTGCCGGTGGGTACGGGATTGAGGACGGTGCGTTTTTCGACACGATCATCGTCAAAACCGGCAAGGCACGCGCCTTGGTCGATGCCGCACCGGAACACGGGTTCAACCTGCGTTTGGTCGATGACTCACAAGTCGGAATATCCCTTGATGAAACGGTTGTATCTCAAGACATTTGGTCGCTTTGCCGTTTGTTCGAAGTCTCCCGTCACGAATCCAATATCGCTGCCAAAGCATGGGATGCGAAGTTCGATCGCACTTCCAAATTCCTCACCGCCCCGGCATTCAATGCCTATCATTCCGAAACGGAAATGCTGCGTTACATCAAGCGCTTGGAATCGAAGGATCTCGCGCTCAACGAATCGATGATCGCACTCGGCTCTTGCACGATGAAGCTCAACGCGACTTCGGAAATGCTACCGCTGAGCTGGCCGGAAGTTTCTTCGATTCATCCGTTTACTCCTAAATCGCAAACGACAGGTTACATCGAAATGCTGACACAGTTAGAAAACTGGTTGACGGAAATCACGGGCTTCGCTGCCGTTTCTCTTCAACCGAACGCTGGCTCACAAGGCGAGTACGCGGGCTTGTTAGCCATCCGCCGCTATCACGAATCGCGTGGTGAAGGTCATCGCGATATTTGTTTGATTCCCGTTTCCGCTCACGGCACCAACCCTGCCTCCGCTGTGATGTGCGGCATGAAAGTGGTCGGCGTGAAATGCGATGAGCGCGGCAATATCGACATGGCGGATCTCGTCACTCTCACAGAAAAGCATCGCGACAATCTTTCCGCATTGATGGTCACATATCCATCCACGCATGGTGTTTTCGAGGAAACGATTCGCGAAATCACTTCCATCATTCACGATGCCGGCGGCCAAGTTTACATGGATGGCGCAAACATGAACGCCCAGGTCGGCCTGACCTCGCCCGGCTTGATTGGTGCGGATGTCTGCCACTTGAATCTTCATAAAACCTTCTGCATTCCTCACGGCGGCGGCGGCCCGGGTGTCGGGCCGATCGGTGTTGCCAAGCAACTTGTGCCTTTCCTTCCGGGTCACTTCGAAATGAAGGACAAGAACCATGCGGTTTGCTCGGCGCCTTACGGCAGCGCATCGATCAACACGATCTCTTGGATGTATATCGCCATGATGGGAACCACGGGCCTCAAAACCGCCACGGAAATCGCCATCCTCAATGCCAATTACATGGCGAAACGTTTGGGCGATTTTTTCCCCATTCTTTATACCGGAAAATCCGGCTTGGTGGCGCACGAGTGCATTATCGATTGCCGTCCCATTTCCGATCAATCCGGGGTCACGGTGGAGGACATCGCCAAGCGCCTGATGGATTACGGCTATCACGCCCCGACCATGTCATGGCCGGTGTCCGGCACCTTAATGATCGAGCCCACCGAGTCCGAATCCAAAGTCGAGCTGGACCGCTTCTGCGATGCGATGATCTCCATTCACGGTGAGATCCGCGAAATCATCGATGGTAAAATGGATACAAACGACAACCCGCTCAAAAACGCGCCGCATACCATGGGTGTCTTGTGTGGAAACGATTGGACGCATCCCTACTCACGCGAGCAAGCCGCCTTCCCCTTGCCCTACCTTCGCAATCATAAGTTCTGGCCTGCGGTGGCCCGCATCGACAACGTCCACGGCGATCGCAATCTCATCTGCACCTGCGATTCGGTGGAAGCATACGCACAAAGCCAATAATGGACCGCGCGACTTCAGAAGGACCGCGCGACTCTAAGTGGACCGCGTGACTCCAGCGATGCCCCGACAAAGTCGGTGGTCGCGCTCTTCAAAACAAGCGTGAGTGGACTCACGCGGTCCTTTTCTCACTCCCAATCAATAACTCCGACCCCAGATCGCGAGGGTCTGGCTGGGTTTGCCGGTAAGGAAGCATGTGCCGCCCGCGTTTTCTAACAGTTCTTTCGAAAGCCCTGCTTCAGGGATGGGCAAGCAACGGATGGTGATCTTGTGCTGCTTGGAGAGTTGCTCTTCCTCTTCGGAAGTTCCCGCCCATGGGGTGAGCAACCAAGCCGGATTTTCCTTGCTCCAATGTGCGTGAAATTCATCCACATCATTGCACGCCATGATGTTTTCATCGCGGAAACGGGTCGCGGTCGTGAGCAGGTTTTGATGGATCTCCTGCAACAGATCCGGCACGATCTGAATGAACTCCTCTTTATCCATGAAGCTTTTTTCCGTCGGTGCCTGATCACGGCGCTGCATGCAGACTTTGCGGGATTCGATGTCACGGGGTCCGATCTCGATGCGAATGGGCGCGCCTTTTTTCACCCATTCCCATTTTTTCTGGCCGCCTTGCAAATCACGCGTGTCAACGTGCACGCGGATCGGATCACCGTGGAAAGTGCGCGTAGCTCTCAGCGTTTCCGCCAGCGCCTGACAGGCAGCAAGCACCGCCTCTTTCGTGTCTTCCTTGGGAGTCACGGGAATGATCACGACTTGTTTGGTGGCGACGCGTGGCGGCAACACCAGCCCGTCGTCATCCGAGTGCGCCATGATCAGGGTTCCGATCAATCGCGTGGAAACGCCCCATGAGGTGGTGTGTGCGAACTCCTGCACGCCATCCCGTCCCGCGAAAGATATATCCTGTGCTCTTGAGAAATTCTGACCGAGATAATGCGAAGTGCCGGCTTGGATTGCTTTCCTGTCCTGCACCATCGCCTCGACGGTCAGCGTCATATCTGCGCCGGGAAAGCGCTCGTTCTCGGTTTTCTCTCCGGGTATGACAGGGATCGCCAAGTGATCGCGAAGAAATTCTTCGTAAAGCCCGTGGATCATGCGTGTTTCAGCAATGGCTTCGGCTTTCGTTTCATGCGCGGTGTGGCCTTCTTGCCAGAGAAACTCCGCAGTCCTCAAAAACAAACGTGGTCGCATCTCCCAGCGCATCACGTTCGCCCATTGATTGATCAGCAACGGCAGATCGCGATAGGACTGCACCCAACGCGCGAACGCCGCACCGATGATCGTCTCCGAGGTCGGGCGGATCACGTAAGGCTCCGCAAGCTCTCCGGTCGGGATCATCTTGGTTTTTCCCGTGACTTCGTCTTTCACCGCTTCCAGCCGATGATGGGTGACCACCGCACATTCCGTCGCAAAGCCTTCGGCATGCTCCGCTTCTTTTTCAAGATAGGACAGGGGAATCAACAGGGGGAAATAGGCGTTCTCATGCCCCGTCGCCTTGAAGCGCCTGTCGAGCTGCTGCTGGATGAGCTCCCAGATTCCGTATCCCCACGGCTTAATGACCATGCAGCCACGGGTTTCCGAGTTTTCCGCCAAATCCGCGGCTTTGATGACTTGTTGATACCATTCAGGAAAATCCTGCTCACGAGTCGGTTGGATGGCGGTTTGGGATGCGGACATGACGTTGCGCACACTCTTGCCATCTCGTCCGAATTTGCAAGCCATGATCCGTCAAGGGATGTCTTCATTCACCTAAAAGGTGAGACTGAAAAAATTCATAACTCTTTGATTATCCGTGTCTATCTGTGTCCATTTGACGAAGAGATTTAATTTTTGTGTTCGTCTATGTCCGCTTCGCACCCATTGTGGTTCCATCTCTGTTTCTAGGATCAAACATCCGCGCAGCGGCTAGACTGGTTCTCAAAAGTCCGTGCAGCAAAGGGAGATTTTTTGGTTTGGATTTCATGCCGCTTCGCGGGAGGTATTTTGAACGTTCCGGCCTGCGAACGCCGATTTCTGCGTTGTTCTTCGGTTGTGGATATTTATCCACGCCCTCATCACGCCTTGAACTCGTGCGCCCGCAGACTCGGCCTTTCCCGCACGGACTTTTGAGAAACAGTCTAATCATCCAAATCTCAAAATCTCCTCGTTTCGGAAAAGACTTTTGGCAACCGGTCTAGCACCAAAAATCAGCCAATTCGAATGCCTTGGCGACGATTGCTTTCCAGTATGATCATTTCCTGAGGGAACATCAGTCGGACTTACTTCTCTAACAAAACACCCTCCGCTCGTGCTGCGATAAGTTGCGAAAGCTTTGTTAAAAATCCGTCATCTTCTTCGTAAATCAGATCACGTGTGGCAGGGATGAATTGCAGGATTCGTTCGATTGTCGTTCGTACTTGAGCAGTCACCCAAGCCGTATCGAGTTTGGCCTCTGATGCCCATCTTTTCCATGACTCAAAGTTGATTTCATGAAGGCGATAGGAGCCACCAATTTTCATCGCCAGTTTGACTTTACTGGAGTTTTGATCGCGCTCGTATGGCAGCCAAGATGCAAGATCATAGAATGGCGCCAGTCGCACAAAGCTGCCGGACGCATGGAGGAGGGAATAATTTTTCGAATGAGCGTCGGTCCCAGCGATGATCCAATTGAAAGTGAGCGCCATGATGAATTGGCTGATGTCTTCCTCACGATTGTCGGAATAATTTTCTAACAGATTGATAATTTCGGCCGCCGATGCCCCGCCATCATTCTGATATTTTTGATTGGGATATCGTCCCAGTGCTTGGCAGAGATCTTCTTGGTGCCATCGGGTGACCCTTCCTGCAGCATCTGTGCTACGGTCGTAACGTTTAACACAAAGGATACGTCTTTTTGCGATATGCAGAATGCTGCTCTCGGTTTTCATAAGACCGCTCTTTGCGGCCAGCTGTAGGCAGAAATGCTCGTTGAGCACGTGGTGGGGCAAACCGTCCAGTTCAGGCTTCAAAATATGAGTGGTAGGGATACGTCCACCCGGAACGAACCATATGCCGCCTTTTTGGTGAAGGGCGTCTTTGGTTTGTGCGCCGGCAAGACTAAAACGACCATGGATCGCTGTGGGTATTGCTGCTGCCTGCGCATCCGTATCCTCGATCCTTTTTGCCAAATCATCTTCAGAGAGCGGAATGAGCGAATCGAGATCCCCTGATAGAATCGGTCCCAAGCGCTCCGGTTTTACAAACTGCAATGCCCCTGCACAGTCTTCACCGACATGTTTGATCACATCGAATGGATTTCTCGGTGATACTTGAAAGCGTTTTCCCCATGCATCAATCACAGCAGGATTATCCGGCAAGAGACCTTGAAGAAAGGGACGGATGAATCCGTCCGCGTGCCGCTGCTTTTCCAAAGGCAATGACAGGGAAATAGGAAAACTTTTCGTTCCAAATCGCCATGATTCCTCATAGACGAGGATCATTTCGTCTCGCTTGCGTTGGTATTCGAGGCGACCCACCTCGGTGCTGTTGTAAAGGATGTGAAGGATATCTGTGCTCATGCCAGCGGGTCTCCATGGAATGGATTCGGGTTTAGTGGCGAAACTTCCAAAGATAATTTCAAAGCGCTCAATGTTTTGAGAACCAAACCGAACTCAACCGTCGCTTTACCGTTCTCAAATTGGCTCACCCATAGACGGCTAGCCCCGATCTTTTCAGCAAGCTCCTGCTGTGACCAGCCACCCTGTTTGCGCTGGTTCCGCACCAGAGATCCTAAATTTCTAACGGCTTTGATTCGCATGGGTGCATTCCTATCTCTGTAAGTGTTCGTTTGCAAATAGAATTTTGTATATGAACGATTACATAAACTAAAAAGCAATCGAACGTATGCATTTTATCATGCATTCAAATCAGCAAGGACCGCGCGACT
>JBIIFS010000022.1:0-16914 GCA_044237185.1 Luteolibacter sp. | reverse complement strand
GGGAAAAACAGGGTTACAAATCGTTTGCATCGTTTGGTGAAGGAAGTTGGTGTGTGGTTATTTGACACAACTCTTATACCATATGACCTGTAGCCAAACGATGCTTTACTCAACTTCGGATTTCGGGCTTAAAATCCTCAATCTCGGCTTGTGCCGCTTCCTTCAATACTGTCTGTTCGGTCATGGTGTTGGTTGGTTTGAATTATTTTCCAAACAGGCGATGTCGGAACATCGCCCGATCAACCAGCACCAATAAATTTTAACATTTTAACGGAAAAAAGTTCTCTTCCCATCAAATCCCTGTTGGATTTAGGCTGGATTTCTCATGGAATTTGCTTATTTTTATATTTCGATTTTAAAACGATGAAATTGATTCGATTTGGAGAAGCTGGGAGAGAAGATCCGGGAGTTTTACTTGAGGATGGCCGTAGGATTGATGCGAGTGGGGAGTTTATGGATTACGATGAGGCATTTTTTGCCTTGGGGGGGATGGAGAGTATGGCGGAATGGGTGTCGCAGGGCTGCCCGGGAGGGGCTGAGGTTGATCCCATGATTCGGTTGGGTCCGCCGATTGCTAGGCCTTCAAAAATTGTATGTGTGGGCCAAAATTATTTGGAGCATGCTAAAGAAATGGGAGGTGAAATTCCAATCGAGCCCGTGCTTTTCATGAAGGCGACAACGGCATGGAGTGGTCCGTTTGACGATGTCATCATTCCTCGTGATGCGAAAAAAATGGATTACGAGGTGGAGCTAGCGGTTGTGATTGGCAAGAGGGCGCAGTATGTTTCAGAAAAAGAAGCGATGTCTTGCGTCGTTGGTTACTCGGTGTTTTGTGATTACTCGGAGCGTGCGTTTCAGAAGGATCATGGCGGTCAGTGGACGAAGGGGAAAAGCTGTGACAGTTTCGCACCGATGGGGCCAACTCTTGTATCTGTGGATGAAATCAAGAATCCGCAAGAGCTGAGATTGTGGTGTCAGGTCAATGGCGAGATGCGACAGAACAGTTGGACGAAAGACATGTTGTTCGGAGTGCAGAGTATCGTGAGTTATATTAGTCGTTTCATGACTCTTTTACCGGGCGATGTCATTGCAACGGGAACGCCCAGCGGAGTGGCGATGGGAATGAATCCACCAAAATACCTACAAGCTGGAGATTTTGTGGAATGTGGAATCGAGAATTTGGGCGAATTAAAACAACGGGTCGTTGCCATGAGGTCACGCAAATCACTTTGAGAAGAAGACTTTCTATTTTATCATGGCCTGTGCCGAGAGGCGGACCGCACTACGCAATCTGTCATTTCTGTGACACGCTGCATTTTGCGGAGCCGGTTTCCGAGGGATGCAGAGTGAATTGTGTATGCTGTGGCGCGACTTTGTATCAGAATCGTCGGGCTTCCTTGGTGCGTGTGTCAGCTTTTTCTTTGACTGCCCTGCTGCTGATGATCGTTGTGCAAATCTCACCCTTTATCACCATGGATGCGGGAAGTTTGAGGACGACGCTTACCTTGCCTGGAGCGGCGCATGCGTTGATATCGCAAGGTTCATCATTGGTGGGTTGGGGCGTGGCGTTTTTTACGATTTTAACACCCTTGGTTTTGGCTGGAGGATTAGTTTATGTTTGCGTGCCATTATTGTTTGGACGTATGGCTCCGGGTGCGATGTTTGTAGCTCGTTGGATCAGTATTACGGAGCCATGGAATATGATTGAGGTTTTTCTGTTGGGAGTTTTGGTCAGTTTGCTGAAACTGGGAAAAGTTGCGGAGTTGCAATTTGGGATGGGTTTTTGGGCGTTTGGAATTTTGATGTTTTGTATGGCTGCGGGAGTTGCGGCAATTGATAGAAAAGAATTATGGGATCGCTTGGAGGTGGCAAAAACCCATGAATGAAATTCCGGAGCAATTACCCCCGCGCGGCGCAAGTCAGGGGCTTGCCAGTTGTCATATTTGCGAGAAAGTCTCGCCAATTTCCGATGTGAAATGCCGTCGTTGCGGAAGTCATTTGCATTTCCGTAAGCCAGATAGCATCAACCGGACAATCGCTTTGATGATTGCTGCAGTTGTATTGTATATACCTGCGAATTTGCTTCCGATTCTGACGATTCGTGAGCTCGGTATTGCGAGAGAAAAGACGATTATGAGTGGTTTGGTGGAGTTTTGGCAAATGGGCTCTTATCCGATCGCGATTGTGATTTTCACTGCATCCATCATGATTCCGTTACTCAAGATTTTTTCATTACTATGGTTGTGTGGGGCGGCAAAAGGCTTAATTCCCTGTTCTGTGAAGATCATGGGCAAGGTGTATTGGATTACGGAGTTAATGGGTCGGTGGTCGATGGTGGATATTTTTGTGGTGGCGATTCTCGTGGCGATGGTGCAACTTGGCAACTACATGACGGTTACGCCAGGACCTGGGGCGCTTGCTTTTGCAGGTGTCGTGATCCTAACAATGTTTGCTGCAATGAGTTTTGATCCAAAATTGCTTTGGGACCGGCTTGAGCAGAAAACTTTACCAGATTCCAATATTTCAGATTGTGAGTAAAAAACAGATCCAAGCAGCAAAACCTCTGACAAAAGCCGCCCAGCGATGGAATATGGTGTGGTTGGTTCCTGTTCTGGCGGTGTTGATCGGCGGATGGCTGCTTATGAAAAACCTTAGTTCGAGTGGGCCTGAGATACAAATTCGATTTGAAACGGCGGATGGAGTCATTGCGGGCAACACCGAGCTGAAGTGCCGCTCGGTGAGTATTGGAAAAGTGACAAAAATTGAACTTTCCGATGATTTGCAATCGGTATCGGTTTTTTGTGATTTGAATGCTGGTAATGAACACTTGTTGAGAAAAGGCACACGATTTTGGGTAGTGAAGCCGCGTGTGTCGGCGATGGATGTCTCTGGGTTGGGAACCTTGCTCACGGGCGCGTATATTGAATTGGATCCCGGAAGTGGAAAAAGGGGAGGGAAAAAGTGGGAGGGGCTCGAGACGCCACCCGCCACCAGTCGCACGATTCCTGGTAGACGCTTGACTCTTGTTTCAGATGAGGCCCGATCTTTGATTGTGGGTTCACCTGTTTATTATCGAGGATTCGAGGTAGGTCGGGTTGAGTCCCGTGATTTGGATATGGAAGGTCGTCGAATCCAATATGAAGTCTTCATCGAGGAAAAATTTCAGAATCTGGTAACAAGAAATACGAGATTTTGGAACACGAGTGGCATTGATATATCGGCAGGCGTTGATGGATTTAAAATCCGCACTCCTTCATTTCAGGCGATGGTCGCTGGTGGGGTTGCATTCGTTGTTCCCGACGGACTTCCAGCAGGTGAACCGGTTGTCGACGGTGCGACATTTGATCTGCATCGCGATGCAGATTCCGCGGCGTCATCGACGTTTAATCCCACTTTGGCATTGTTGTTATTGTTTGATCATAGTGTGAGGGGTTTGTCCAAGAACGCTCCTGTTGAATACCGTGGAATCACGATTGGGCGGGTACGGAATATTTCTTTCGACTATGTTCCCGAACTCGATAATCAAATGGTGCCTGTTTTGGTTGAGATTGATCCGAATTTGCTCAGGGCCAGTCGCAAGGACAATTCTCCGGAAGAGAATGCTAAACAACTTGCGGAAGCGGTTCATATCGGTCTTCGCGCGACCTTGAAAACGGGTAGTTTACTTACGGGGGCAATGTATGTGGATTTGGATTATTATCCGGATGAAATGGCTGCCGAATTGTTTTACAGAGGAGACTTTCCAGTTGTGCCGACAATTTCCTCCGGTTTTGCGCAGCTCGAAGTAAAGCTTTCTTCAATTTTGGATAAAATTGATAAGCTGCCGTTGGATGATGCGGTGAAGCAGTTTGCATTGACCGCTGAGGAATCGAGGGCTGTTTTGGATGAACTGGCTTTGGCTGCAAAAGCGGCGCGTGAGACGATGGAAAATCCTGAGTTCAAGCAGTTGCCTGCGGATTTCAAAAAAACAATTGTCGAACTTGAAAGATCCATCGTCAGCCTTGGTCCGGATGGAGCGGTTCAAGGAGATTTGCTCCGCACACTCGATGAGTTTCGTTCCGCGATGAGATCGATGGAGGCTCTCACCGATACGATCAAAGAGAAGCCGAATTCGATTTTCTTTGGCAAGGAAGGCTCAAGAGATCCCCGTCCCAAGGCCGCTGGATCAGGCCGCTAATTAACAGATCATGAAACGGATTTTCCTTATATTTGTCGCCATCTGGATGTTTGTGGGTTGTGGGTCGACTCATCCTTCTTTTTATACCTTGAGCGCGGAAGGGCCGGGACAGTCGGGAGGTGGAATTGGTATAGGCGTGGGGCCTGTTATTTTGGCAGAGTATGTGAATCATTCGAATCTTGTGGTTCAGACCAGTGCAAATCAAATCCAAGTGGCACAGGATCATCTTTGGGCGGGGGATTTGGATCACTCGATCTCGCGGGTTGTATCGATCAATTTGAGTCGCAATTTAAAGACGGGAAATATCCGCACGTATCCTTGGTCGCGCGACAGTGAGCTTGATTATCAGGTGGCAATGGATGTGCGTGAGTTCGTCGCGGGTCACGATGGTTACGCGCGCCTTCAGGCCAGTTGGCGGGTGTATGCGTTGCCGAGTCGGCGTATGGTAGCGAAAAACACTTTTACAGGAGAAGAGCCCATCTCTTCAGGGGATTTTGAATCGATGGTGGCAGCCCAGTCACGATTGTTGGGCAAGCTTTCCGAGGAAATCGCGCAGGAGATCAGGAAAAACCGGTAGTATGGAATTTGAGTTAAATCCTCGGTTGAAGGCGGGTTGTTTTGAAATCCTTCGACGACGTGGTTGCAGGGTAATGTTGAAAAACGAGGCGAATTTTCCGTGGTTCATTCTCGTGCCCGAAGTGGCGGAGGGGATCGAGGATTTGCATCAGCTCGATGAACGGATGTTTCAGGAAGTCACATTGTTAATCCGGGAGATATCGGAATTTGTCTCTTTGTATTTCAAGCCGGAAAAGCTCAATGTGGCCTGCATAGGAAGCATGGTGCGGCAAATGCATATTCATGTGGTGGGTCGTTTTGTCGAAGATCCGGCATGGCCTGGGGTGGTTTGGGCATTTGATGGGAGACTCGGCTATGATGAGGCGCGAGCAGGTGAAATCGTCGCCGCTACCAAGGAATATTTCGACAAGCTGCAGGTTTCTCAGTCGGATTGATTTTTTGGGTTGGTCATCGCTCGGAACGGTTGTTTGCTGTTCATGTCGACATGAAGATTGGAATCGCACAGATCAACGCAGTGGTTGGGGATTTTCCCGGAAATGCCAAACGCATTCTTGCAGCTTATCGTGAGTGCTTGGAGAAGGGTGCGGATCTTGTTGTGACTCCGGAGATGAGTTTGGTCGGTTATCCTCCCAAGGATTTGGTTTTTAAAAGTCAATTTGTCCCCAAATGCCTCCAAGCACTCGATTACCTCGCCGATGAGATCAAGGCTGTACCGCTATTGGTGGGATATGTTGATTTTTTTCCGGGAGGTATAGGCAAGCCATTTCGTAATGCCGCAGCTTGGTTGGAGAAAGGAGAGATCAAGGCGCGGTTTTTCAAGACCCTGTTACCGACCTATGACGTATTTGACGAGCGTCGCTATTTCGAGCCTGGGAGTATATCCGAGCCCTTTGTCTGGAAGGGGAAAAGGATAGGCGTGACCATTTGTGAGGACATCTGGACTGAAGATTACCTGCAAAGGCCTTTTTATGATCGCAATCCCGTACAGGAACTCAGTGAAAAGGGCATGGATCTTATGATCAATCTCAGTGCCTCTCCTTTTCATATGGGAAAGCCCGAGACAAGAAGAGAGATGCTTGGGGATGTAGCCAGGGAGATACTCGCACCCGTGGTATATTGCAATGCACTTGGAGGAAACGACCAATTGCTTTTTGATGGCCACTCGATGGTTGTGGATCTTTCTGGAGAGGTCATTGCGCAGTTGGATGGATTTGTCGAGCAGTGCCGGGTTGTGGATGTTTTCGGTGGTGGAGAGATGGAATGCCTGCGCAGCACCGATGCGGAACAGCTCTATGAAGCGCTCGTTCTCGGCCTCAGGGATTATGCTCATAAATGTGGGTTTTCCACGGTCTGCCTCGGGCTAAGCGGAGGAATTGACTCAGCTTTGACCGCTGTCATTGCAGCAGATGCTCTTGGTCCTGAAAATGTTTATGGATTGACGATGCCCAGTCCCTATTCCTCTCGCGGCAGTGTGGATGACTCATTTGATCTCGCCAAACGCCTCGGTATATCTTGCAAGGAAGTATCCATTTCAAAAGCCTTCGACGCTGTTAAATCGACCATGTCGCCCGTGTTCGAAGGAAAGGCTGAGGACGTGACTGAGGAAAATATGCAAGCAAGGCTTCGTGGTCTTTTCCTGATGGCGCTATCCAACAAGGAAAATCACCTACTTCTGACAACGGGTAATAAGAGCGAGCTTGCGGTGGGTTATTGCACCATCTACGGCGATATGTGTGGCGGTCTCGCTGTCATCTCCGATCTGCCCAAAACGAAAGTCTTTGAGGTCGCGCTCTGGGTGAACCGTGATGCCGAGCGCATCCCATGGAACACGATTGAAAAACCACCGAGTGCTGAGTTGCGTCCGGACCAGAAAGATCAGGACACACTTCCCGAATACGTTGTGCTAGATGCAATACTTGAACTCTATGTTGAGCGACACCTAGGCGCCGAGGAAATCGTCGAGCGCGGTTTTGATGAGACCATGGTCCGCTGGATTCAACGTCGTGTGGATCTGAACGAATGGAAACGCCAACAAGCGGCCCCCGGGATACGCGTGACTTCAAAAGCCTTTGGGATGGGGCGCCGCATGCCGATTGTGCAGCGGTTTGTTTAGTTGATTCGGAATCTTATTGAATAGAAGAGTCGAGTGATTGCATGATATTTTCATGAATGCAGATGCGAAATTAAAACAAACCGTGGCGGAGTTTGAGTGTCAGACAGGAACTTTGCATCGAGCGGATGGGGAGTGGTTGTATCTCGTTGCGCAGATGGGAGTACCGGAGTTTTTGATGGATAAAATTTCAAAGATTCCCTTCGGAAAAGGAATTGCGGGAGTTGCGGCGGAGAGTAAGGAGCCCGTGGAGTTATGTAATCTTCAGCAAGATCTCGGTGGGGTGGCGAAAGAGGATGCGCGTAAGACAGGAGTTTCAGGTTCTCTGGCGGTACCGATTTTAGATGATTCGGGAAAAGTTCTCGGAACGCTTGGAGTGGGAAAAATCGTGCCTTATGAGTTCAGTGATGCGGAGAAGGCGAAACTGACCGAGATTGGACAAGAGTTTGCGGCTTTGCTCAAAGAAGATTGACGATTGTTGATTTTTGAATCTTGAAACTTAATCTTCCAGATACTTTGCAAGTTGTTCGCGTAGGGTGGTGCGGGCTCGAAATAGCAGGCTTTTCACCGAGGGGACGGAAGTTTTTAGGATGACAGCAATTTCCTCATAGGGAACGTTTTCATAACGTCTTAATACCACGGCGAGGCGCTGGTTTTCCGGAAGTTTTTGGATGGCTGCGTCGATGGCAAGACGAAGTTCGGATTCGAGAAGGTTGTTATCCGGTTCCTGATTCGCCTCGGCTGGGAATTGCAGATGATGATCTTCTTCCAGTTGATCAGTGGAAATGGTTCTTTTTCGCGAACGGCGGCGGGATTCGTTGTAAACAAGATTGCGCGCGATCGTATAAAGGTAGGTCGTGAATTTGTTATCCGACTTGTAACGTTTTGCATGTTTCCAAATCCGGATATAGACTTGTTGAGCGATGTCTTCGGAATCGCTCTCATTGCCGAGCATTTTACTGATCGTGCCGATCAAGGAATTCTGATGGCGCTCAACCAAGGTGCGGAAGGCTGTGTGATCCCCATGTCCGATTTTCACCATCAGGTCATGATCCATGAGGGTTTCCGTGTCGAAAGATGTGGATGACTGAGGAGGCTCCATCGAATCACTGTGAGTTGGTTTTTCACTGAAGAGCATACGGGGATTGAACCCCTTGAGGCTACATAGGTTGCGGGTTTGGCTAATGTTCTTCGTTCAGACAACGGAGAATAGAAAGCACGATTTTTTGGATAGTGGATGCGATCAGTGGGTCGCAGACAGGTCTAAGGGGCGGCATATGATCATTCCAGCGTGTTTTCGGCTTTCATAGAGGTAATCGGAAACGGGTCGGTCGATAATGATCATGCGGCCTTTTGATCGCTCCGAGGTGGCGTGGGTAAAATAGGCGCGACCATGGATTTTAACAATCAGGCCGACATGGGATGTGTAGGCATTGGCATCATGGGTGGTGATGGCGCAGATGTCGCCGTTTTGAAGGTAGGCCTCAGCGGCGCGGACTTTTTCTTTGGGCACGTGATAAACAGGGAGTTTTGACACGCTCGCCTCGATTTTCCCCATCGGCGCGATAAGAGACGGATTGTGTTTCAGGTAACGGTAATTTCTCCACTGCACAGTCATTTCATGGATCTCACGTTTGATTCTCACGGAACCATGCAGGCGGGGTGTGATATTGGTGGCAAGGCCTCGGCGCTGGTTGTCATGAAAAACATCTTCAAGCTGATGCATGCGCGAGAGGTAGTTTCCGGTGCAGGTGCCGTTGCGATAACGCTCGATTTCGATCATCTGCAGCATGTCCTCGGGACGATAAGGCCCTTGTTTAAAAGTGAGCATGCGAGAAATTGCCAATGAGTTTTCATAAAAGGTCCAACAGTCCATGGCGTTGAGGTTAACGACGGGGGATTCGATACAGTTGTCCACTTCAAGGCTGTAGTTGACATATGGGGACCCGGTGAGTTCGCGCGCGACGCGTACCGTGCGATCTCCGATGGGAAGCTCGCGCCAGTTTTCGCGTTCGGCCTTGGCGACGATGGAGCGGAATTTTGACTCACCCTTGAATACAACGGATAAGGGAAGGTGGGGCTTGTGAGTAGCTGGAACGCTGGCTTGTCTGCGCACTTGAGCCTGTTCGCTGCCAAGGGATGAAATCGAGGTTTGCATTTTCGAACAGCCAGCGAGCGCGATAGCTGCAAGAAAAATCCCGATTTTCAGATGATTCATCACATATTTATAACAAAGTATCGGGTGGCTGAAAGTTCCGAAATTGAATTTTTTTGATCGACGCGTGGGGGAGGGTGCGTATCGATTGCCTGCATTGTTTTATTTATGTCAAAAAAACTTTTCCTCAGTTTGTCACTTGTATTAGTCGGCGCTTCTCACTTGATGGCGCAGAGCGTCATTCCAAAGAAGACTGAGCGCATTGTCCTGATCGGAAATGGCCTTGGTGAAAGGATGCAGGATCACCCGTATTTTGAAGTCCAGTTGCATCAACGCTTTCCGGAAAAGAATCTCTACATCCGGAATCTTTGCCGCCCAGGCGACACTCCTGGCTTCCGCCCGCATCCATCACGCAAGTCCCAATGGGCGTTTCCGGGTGCGGAAAAATTCCATTCTCAGCATCAAGTCCATGCGGGTCAGGGATTTCATCCGACGCCCGATGAATGGTTGGTGGATGTGAAACCAGATGTGTTGATCGCCTTTTTTGGTTATAGCGAATCGTTTGATGGTCCAAGTGGATTGCAAAATTTCAAGGGTGAGCTGGAAGCATTTGTGAAGCACACCCAAGCGCAGAAATACAATGGTGTTGCATCTCCGCGCTTGGTTCTGGTTTCTCCCATCGCTTATGAGGATTTGTCAGCCAAGCGTGATTTGCCGAACGGAAAAGCCGAAAATACGAATCTTGAGCTTTATACCAAGGCGATGGCCGAGATAGCGGCGGCTAACAAAGTTGAGTTTCTGGATGTGTTCTCCGTTACGAAATCGCTCTACCCAACGCTCAAATCTTCCTACACACGAAACGGATTTTTGCCAAACGATAACGGGTATCGTCACTTGGGTAATCTGTTGGCCGAGGGACTTTATGGAAAGGTCAAGACTGCAGTAAAAGCTCCAAGCAAAGCATTGGTGACTGCCGTGGAAGATAAATGCTGGTTCTGGTTTAACGAATACCGCATGCTCAACGGTGTTCACGTTGATGGGCGTCGTTTCAAACCTTTTGGACCTGACAACTACCCGGATGAGCAAAAGAAAAACCGTCAAATGACCGAGATTCGGGATCAGGCGATCTGGGCGGCAGCGCAGGGCAAGGCCTTTGATATTGCTGGAGCAGATAAGAACACGCACCAACTCCCTGAAGTAAAAACCAACTACATAGCAAATGTGGTGCCTGAATACAAGAAAGGCACTGAAGCTGTTAAGGATCTGATTACGCCTGAGGGCTACAAAGTTGAACTGTTTGCTTCTGAGTTGGACTTTCCCAACCTGGCGAATCCGATGCAGATCTCCTTCGATGACAAAGGCCGGATGTGGGTGGCCGTGATGCCGAGTTATCCGCACTATCGCCCAGGCGATGCAAAGCCGAATGATAAATTATTGATTTACGAAGATACCAACAATGACGGAAAGGCTGACAAAGAAATCGTTTTCGCGGATGGCTTGAATTTGCCGATCGGTTTCGAATTCGCTCCCGGCGGAGTTTACGTTTCCCAGGAGCCCCATTTGGTGTTTCTGGCGGATAAAAACGGTGATGATAAAGCTGACTCCAAGGAGATTGTGCTTACCGGCTTTGACTCCCATGATACTCACCACGCGATCAGCGCCTTCGCTGCGGATCCATCCGGTGCCTTCATGATGTGTGAGGGTGTTTTTCTTCATACCAGTGTCGAGACTCCCTATGGTGCCGTGCGTGGGGTTGATGGGGGCTTCTATCGTTTCTGCCCGCAAAAAACCAAACTGGAGCGGACTTCCCAGCTCTCGATTCCCAACCCATGGGGTTTCGCATTTGATGAATGGGGCCAGGACTTTTTTATCCACACCTCCGGCCCACCGTGGAACTGGAACCTGCCTGTCTCGTTGAAACCCGCACATGGCGAGAAAGCACCGCCAACGGCCAATCTGGTTCCGCAAGGGCAAGCAGTCCGTCCGACGTCCGGATTGGAAGTGGTCTCCTCACGTCATTTCCCGGATGAGGTCCAGGGCGATTTCTTGCTCGGTAACTGCATCGGATTTTTAGGCATCAAGCAGCACTCGATCCAGGATGATGGAACGGGATACAAAACTGCTTTCAGGCACGAGCTCTTGAAATCCACCGATGGCAATTTCCGTCCTGCGGATTTGGAGTTTGCACCTGATGGTTCGCTCTATGTGGTCGATTGGCAGAATATTTTGATCGGTCACATGCAGCACAACGCGCGTGATCCGCTCCGCGATCATGATCATGGACGTGTCTATCGAATCACGTATCCTTCGCGTCCGTTAGTGAAACCGGCCGCCGTTGATGGTGCGCCGATCGCCACTTTGTTAGAAAATCTCAAGTTGCCTGAATACCGCAGCCGTTACCGCAGCCGCCGTGAGCTGAGATCGCACAAAGCGGACGAGGTTTTATCCGAACTTTCCAAATGGATGGCCGCACTCGACAAGAAAGATGCCCGTTACAATCATCATATGCTTGAGGCGTTGTGGACGACTTGGTCAATCAACCGTGTCGATACCGCTTTGTTGAAAAAACTCATCGTGAGCGAGGATTTTCGCGTGCGTTCCGCTGCGGTTCGAGTGCTTCGTTACAATTTCAACCTTTTTCCGGACGCGCTCGATTTACTGAAAAAGGCCGCGGCAGACGATCACGGACGTGTCCGGCTCGAAGCGGTTATTGCCGCCACATGGTATGACAGAGCGGAAGCGCTTGAAGTGGTAAACATCGCGAAAACCAAAGGCATGGATTCATGGACCGAAAAAGTCCTTCCAGCTGCCGAAGGGCGCTTGAAAGGAAAAGCCGGTAAGGAGCCTGTTGAAAACGCCGCTCCAAAACCACCTGAGTATCTTTCCGAGCTAGAGAAAAAATCATTTCTCGCCGGACATGAGGTCTATTTCCGCGATGCCCATTGCGCAACCTGTCACCAGCCGGATGGCAAAGGTTTAGATCCAGCCTACCCGCCCTTGTATGACAGCATTTTCGTCCACGGAGATCCGGAACGTTTGATCAAAATCACGCTCTACGGCCTGATGGGTCCGATGGAATTGCACGGTAAAAAATACGACGGTAAAGTCCCGATGACGCCTTTCGGCGGCCTGCTGAATGACAAGGAAGTGGCTGATGTCCTCACCTACGTCCGCAATTCCTATGGTAACAAAGCCGCCGCCATCACTCCAGAGCAGGTCAAAACGGTGAGAGACAAAAACAAGGGTCAAGCCGGAATTCTCCAAATTGACCAACTGCTTAAAGCTCATCCGCTGGAGAAGTGACCGAAAAATACAAAAAGGGATTAATTTCCGGGTTGCCAAGTAGTCGATAGCTCATGTAGCTTGCCGCGCCCAGGGAACAGATCTCCTTTCAATAGCCTTATAGTGTAATGGTAACACTCCGGATTTTGATTCCGTCATTCTAGGTTCGAGTCCTAGTAAGGCTACTCTCTTTTAAACTCTAAGTTTTAAATTTTAAACTTCAAGAAGAGGAATGCCATTCGATCCGGAAACTGGGAGTCCTTCGCGTCATCCGGAATTCAACAAAGCCACATATTGGCTTTGTGACTTGGATGTTCATTCATCACACTATAAAAACTGATTTCATGAATGGATTCCGCAGAGCTACGCCTTTCCATGCCGCATTTGCCCTCGACCTACTGTACTCTATATTTGCAGGATAGATACGGCGTGCGGCTTAATAAAACTGTTGGGTAAAATTATCCGCTGGCTTTGTCGAAGAATTCAACTACCGTACCGCCATGACACAGGTGACAGCGCTACTCAAGGAGGTATCGAAGCTCGATCTCCCAGATCGAGCTGAACTCGTATCGTGGCTACTAGAAGACTTGGACTCTGAACCTCATTATGTCAGTGATGAGGAAGTTTTAGAGCGCCTGGAAGAACTAAGGTCCGGCAATGTCAAGGGTTTGACCAAGGAAGAATTTTGGAAGGCATGTGGACGCCTATAAACGATGTGCGTTATTAGGCATCCGAAGCTGGCTGAAGATATTCGCCATGCGGCGATGCATTATGCTGAGATTTCGGATATAGTATTGTCATCATTCTGGAGTGAGCTTGATGCGGTTATTGAATCCATCGAGCGTAATCCAAGAAGTCATCATTACGACTCTTGTGAATTAAGAAGGGCTAACATGAAGAGGTTTCCATACCACATATTATATGAGGTTAACGAGGATACGATCTTCATGGTGGTGTTTCGGCATGACAGAAGATACCCAAGCTTCGGCACCAAGCGAAAAATGTAACCAGAAGCCCAACAATACGTCCCTCCTAACGTCTGACCCGCCTCCAGTTCCAGCCGCCATGACCGCTACACGGTTCAGAACTGCCACGAACCTGTGGACATTGAGATTGAGCTTGCCGAAGGAGGTTTGAAGTCCGCGATTTTTAAAGCCGTTAGCTTGGCCATTACGGTTTTCTCCACGCTCGTAAGCTCCAACCTTTAGGTTTTGGGGCGTTCGAGGATCATGGCTGCGTTGGCGAGCATTTCGGCGATGAGTGGGATGCCTTCAAAAATACCGTTTTGAAGAAGGGTGTTGATCGTTTCGTTGGTAAGAGTATCGTTTGTGTGTTCGGTCATGGTTGGTGTCTGGTTAGACTGTTTACCAAAAGTCCTTGCGTAAAAGGCCGAGCGATGGGGTCACGAGTTCAAGGCGTGATGAGGGCGCAAAGCTAATCCTTCCTCGTCCCCTCAAGGGACGCATTCCGCTTAGTCGGAGCGTAGCTTAGACAAATGAATATCCGCAACTGAAGAACAACGCAGAAATCGTGACTCCATCGCCGGGACTGTAGCAAAACTCCCGCGAGAGCGGCAAAATTCAAAACCTAAAAAATCTCCCTTTTGCGTAAGGACTTTTGGCAACCAGTCTAAACGACACGGATACGATCCGGTCGGTGAGCATCGTCAAGCTCGCTTAAACGCACGGACTTTTGGCAAACAGTCTAGTGCCGGTTTGCTGGTGCTTTGCACTTTTACAGACACAATGTTGCACGCGCCAGCCAGAGGTGGCACGGCTAACGCCGCGTCTATTCTCTACGTTCCGGTCAAAGATCATTGATCGAACCAAAGTCCGGCGAGAAGAGCCGTTTGTAGGTTCTTGCGGCGTAGCCATCGGTCATGCCGGCGAGGTAGTCGCAGATGAGGCGCGCGCGGGTGGCCGGATCGGTGGCTTGTTGAATTTCGCTGACGGTGTCGTTAGGGAGGAGTTGGAAATCTTGGCCATCGATGGGCAGGCCGTGGATGTAACGGGTTTCTAGAATTTCCCAAAGTTTGCGCAACATGTAGGATCCTTTGTGCTCGAGTTGCTTGAGTTTTGGGGAAAGGAAAACCACGTCGTAGGCCAAGCGTTTGAAGAGGGAAGATTCGGCTTGGACGGTTGAATCGATGACCAGTCTGTAGTGGTAGCGGTTGGTGGTGGAGGAGAGGAAATTGACGTCCGATTCGAGATGGGTGGAGGTGATGTATTTTCCGATACGTTTTCCGATGAACGGCTCCATACGATTGGCGCGGATCGCTTGGATGAGATCGCCGAGAGGTGTGTTTTCCGACAAATCGATGTGCTTGGATCTCGCCCAGTTTTCAATTTTCTCGATGGGAAGAAAACCGGCGCGCACGCTGTCGGAAAGGTCATTGAGCGAGTAGGCGGTATCGTCAGCCCAATCCATGATTTGGCATTCGATGGATTTGAACGCATCGCGAGATTTGCCGGGTGTGTATTCGATGGGGAAGTCATTTTCTCCCAGGCTCCAATCGAGAAAGTGGTGCTGTTGATCGTAGATGAAATGATTCTTCGGAGGTGTTGCATCGGTGATGAGTTCCGACCAAAGGGTCTTATATTTCAGGATACCGTCGAGAAAGGCACGTGATGGTGACATGCCTTTGTGTTTGGCGGAAAAGATGCGCTCGGTGAGCAGACGCAGGGTTTGGGCATTTCCTTCAAAACCACCGTATTCACGATTCAGGTGGTTGAGAGTTTTTTCTCCCGCATGACCAAAGGGTGGATGGCCGAGATCGTGAGAGAGGCAGATGGCCTCGACGAGGTCGGGATCGATGAAGAAATGATCGGAGAGTGGGGAGTCAGGTTGGCGTAGGAGCCAGGTGCAGATGGATTTTCCGATTTGGGCGACCTCAAGCGAGTGGGTGAGTCGTGTGCGGTAGAAATCGTATTCACCGGACCAGAAGACTTGGGTTTTGTTTTGGAGGCGGCGAAAGGTCGTGGTGTGGAGAACCCGGTCGCGATCGATCTGGAAAGGGCTGCGATAATCTTCTTTGGTTGAGGTTTCCTCCAAGCGTTCGGTATCGAAGGAGTTGTAGAAGTCGTTTCGCATGGGGGATTGTGGGGAGTTTTGGAAAGCGGTTTCAAGGTCAGAGTTTTTTTGATTCGACCAGCTGCATAGTGGATCGGGATCTGCTACGAGTGTATTGGACGCTTGGCGAGAAAGAGAGCGCGCATAATCATCTCGCACAAGTGTTTGAGATGGATGAAAGCTTTAAGGAAGCTGCACGTCACGATAAAGATTTGGTGGGGAACGAATGGTGATTTGCAGAGCCTAAATCGCGCTTTGACAGGTTCTGGGTGTTTTGCGATGTTTTGGCATGCAGCCGATCCATTTTGAAGAATCTGTCGCCTCGATCATGAAGCGGGATCAGCGCTATGATGGACAAGCTTACTTTTTTCTTAAAGAGGCTTTGGACTTCACGCTCAAGAGATTCTCGGATGAATCATCCGGTCGAAGCCGGCATGTAAGTGGAAAAGAACTACTGGAGGGTTTTCGCGATTACTCACTGGAGCAATATGGGCCTATGGCCGCGACCTTAATGGATGAGTGGGGAATTAAGCACTCTCGTGATGTTGGTAATATGGTGTTTCGTTTGATCGAGGAGCAGGTGTTTGGAAAACAGGATTCCGATAAGCCTGAGGACTTCGAAGGATTATTTGATCTGGATCAGGCATTGCGGTCGCCGTTTCTAGCGGCTGGATCGCAGGCTCGTGTGGGAGTCTGATCTTGTGTAAAGACACCAAAAAGCTCGGTGTCCTCGGCGATGGCGCATACCACATTTAGGATCAACTCACCGGAGGCTCTGGTGTGATAGGAGGTGTCGGCGGAGTCGGAGGAAGGGTTGGTGGGATGTTTGCTTTTGGAACCACCAACCATTTTGATGCCTTTGGGGTGCGATCCGAATTCCATGCAAGGAAAGTCAGCAAGATCGTCCCTGCGATACTTCCGAATCCATAGATAAATGCCGCGACCATTCCGACGATGAATGGTGCTAGACCGATGATGATGACGAGCAGAGAGGATGGTTTGATTTCAAAATTCATCAAAGCGAGACGGAGTCGCGAACGGGCGACGAGCAGTCCGAGCATGACGTAACAGACCACAACGATGACGGCGAAAATGTGGTAAAACGCGATGGCGAACGGCGACCAGCTCGAGGTTTTTGCCATGTTCATCCAGATCGATCCACCTATCATGCTGATGCCACCGCCAGTAACTGCGGAAAAAAGAAGCAGGCAGAAGATTCCGAGTTTTGATACCAGATTGGGGAACCCGGATGCTCCGATGGCATTGGCGGAAATGATGGCTGCGACAGAGATGACCGTTCCTGTATTGGAGAATTCATTGAACCACTCGATACCACCAAAGAGATGAATGAAGAGAAAGGGATAAACCCGAAATCCGAAGTTGAGTAAAGCATCGTTTGGCTACAGGTCATATGGTAGAAGAGTTGTGTCAAATAACCACACACCAACTTCCTTCACCAAACGATGCAAACGATTTGTAACCCTGTTTTTCCCGCTCGGCAAGTCCGCCTCGCTTCCACAGAGAAGCCCATCACGCCCTTTGGCG
>JBIIFS010000001.1:0-50961 GCA_044237185.1 Luteolibacter sp. | reverse complement strand
GCTTTGGAGTTCCGGCCCGTAACCCACGGTTTCGTTGTTGTTCGTCAGTCGTGGATGTTCATCCACTCCTTCCTCACGCCTAGAATCCGAGGCCTACGGACTCGGTCGTTTCGGAAAATACTTTTGGCAAACGGTCTATGTCCGCTACGCTCCCATTCCCAGCTTTCTTGAAAACCCTATTCGTCGCTCTGCCCTGTTCTCAGACCCCGGGCGGACCTCTACGCCAGACTATTGCAGTGCTTAGACTGGTTGCCCCCGCTATTCCTAACACGAAGGCCCCCATCAATAAGCATTTTGAGGCTCAATCACACGGCTTTACGACCTGCTGCCTACGCTTGAAGACGCCATTTCTGGATGCCGACCAAGGCTCGCTTCCGGTGGGAGTATTCCACCTCCTCGCGTCGCAGCATGGGCCACTTGATTTTCATCGTGCCGTGGCAACAAGGACATTCGAGAGGGTCACCGCCCCTCCTTCGCCAAAGCTACGAGGCCAAGAATACTACGAAGGGCATTCTTCGCTTCCGTTAGCTCTCCGCTGGCCTGTCATTCGAAGCTTCCCGTGTTGTAATTTGACGGAAATTTTTCAGTTTCCTAGTTCATCCATCTCCGCTTCGATAGCCGTGCAACTGCAAACATGATTGATTCCCACCACCATCTCTGGCACTACTCCCAGGAGGAATATCCGTGGATCCCCGAGGGTTCACCGCTCGCCCAAAACCAACTTTTATCGGAGCTAGAGACAGTTACTTCAGAGGCTGGCGTCACTGGCACTGTCGTCGTTCAGGCGCGACAAATGATTGAGGAGTCGGATTTTATACTTTCACTCGCCCACCAAACCGAACGCATTCAAGGTGTCGTCGGCTGGGTTCCGTTGATCGATGAGAACGTTGCTGCGGATCTTGAACGCCTCTCCGCGTTTCCCAAATTCAAAGCCGTTCGACACGTTCTTCAAGAAGAGCCCGATGAATATTTTCTTCGCGATGATTTTCACCGGGGTCTCTCGATACTTCCCGCCTACGGTCTTTCCTATGATCTGCTAATTTTTGAACGCCAGCTTCCAGTTACCATCGAACTCATCGATCGCCAGCCGGAGCTCGCTTTCATAGTTAACCACATCGCCAAGCCCGCAGCCCGCAATGGCCGTATCGAATCTGGTTGGCGCGATGGAATGAAAGAGCTCGCCAAACGCGACAATGTCATTGGTGTGAAATTTTCAGGTCTTCTCACCGAGTTTCCGGAGGGAGAGGGTGATATGGAAACTGTTGCCGCCTACTTCAATGAAACCTTGGAAATCTTCGGCTCAGGAAACGTTATGTTCGGTACTGACTGGCCGGTCTGCTTGCTTCGGACGAGGTATGCGGAATGGGCGGAAACCTACCGCTCACTCACCCAAGGCTTTTCCGAGAGCGAACGTTCAGCACTTCACGCAGATAACGCTGCGATTTGCTACCGACTTTAAGTTAGAATCCCAAAAAATCGAGATACATTCTCCAGAGTTGCCAGCCGCCAAACATCCATGCAACCGCGCCCATAGCGATAAACGGACCAAAGGGTAATTGCTTTCCAAAGCCAATCCGGCCGATCAGTGCCGCAACAATGGCGAACAGCGATGCGCTGAAAAGGGAGAAAAACACACCACTCCAACCAAAAAACGCGCCGATCATCGCGAGCAAATGCACGTCGCCCATCCCCATCGCTTCACGAGGTATCACAACCGATTTCGCGCGGCCACGTAGTGAAACCAGTTTTTCCAATTCGATATGCCGTCCATCGGCGAGTTCGATTTCCGTCTCACGGATGATCAACTGACCTGCTCCGATTTCTTCATCATCGACCACTAAGCTCGCGGCATCAACCATCAGCCGATCCGACTTTCTGGCAAAGATATCCCACCACGCGATGGCCTCTCCATCGATCACAAAACTCATCGGTTCATGATCAGCTTCGGGTTCTTTCAAGCTCCATTCGACTTCGGAATCGAAATTCAGTGCCCGTTTACCGAAGGCTTTTTTTCCGAGCTCTACCACTAGCCACAACCCCACAAAACCAGACAACCAACCCGTGCCACCGGAAATCAGACCTTCTTGCCAAGTCAACTGGTAGCCAGCCATGGCGGAGAGCGACGGATAAACCGAACAAGCGATCAAACCGATTCCAGAACCCGCCCATGTTAGATTCGTCGGAATGATCAGGTATTCAGCGTCAATGAAAGTAATCGCGATTAAGAGCCCCATCAACACCCATAGAAAAACAACAGCTTGAGGTGGGAACATGTACCAAACCCAACCGAACAGTACTGCTGTAAGAATCTCCACTGCGACATAACGAAACGGAATCGGCGCCGAACAATGCGCGCACTTTCCTCGTAAAAACAACCAACTGACAATCGGCAAATTCTGCCAGGCGGAGAGCTGATTTTTACAAATCGGACAAAATGACCTTTTCGGCTTTTTTACGGACATCCCCAGCGGAATTCGGTAGATTACCACGTTGAGAAAAGATCCAATACACGCACCGATTATCACGGCTGGAATGATCCAAAACCCATGATCAAGTGGCGGATAAATCAAAGGCACGAGCGCCACCTTTCGACCTCACGCTTTACGTTTGCAAATGATGGTGCGCCGATGTTGGTCCGTGCTTTCAACGCGACTTCCAACGAGAAAACCGACATCATTGCATCGTTATAAGAGGGATCGATTTTCTTAAGATCTAACTGATCCAGATGCACTTTACTGCTGATGGATTCAGCGACAGCTTTGCCGACTAATTCATGGGCAGAGCGGAACGGCACTCCGGATTTCACCAAAGCATCGGCGAGATCGGTAGCGAGCAGCATCGGGTCACTAGCTGCAGCGAGGCATTTATCCTCACGCATTTCCATAGCGGCGATCATTTCGGTATTCACCGCAAGCACGAGCAAGATCGTATCCACCGAGTCGAACAGCGGTGGTTTGTCTTCTTGGAGGTCACGATTGTAAGTGATCGGTAGACCTTTCATGGCGACCAAGAGGTTCATCAAATTACCAACCAAGCGACCTGTCTTGCCACGTGTGATTTCACAGACATCAGGATTCTTCTTCTGGGGCATCAGCGATGAGCCAGTGGTATGAGCATCCGAGAGATGAACGAAACCAAACTCACTCGTGCACCACAGAATCAGATCCTCGCTGAGGCGGGAAAGGTGAACACCGCACATGGAGATCACAAAAAGCAGCTCCGCGATGTAGTCGCGATCCGCGATGGCGTCCATCGAGTTATGGGTGACTCCATCAAAGCCCAATTCAGCGGCGATCGCTTCCCTGTCCAAATTAATGGTGGATCCGGCCAACGCACCGGAACCGAGTGGTGAAACGTTTAACCTGCTTCTGCAGTCACTGAGTCTTCCTTTGTCGCGTTGCAACATTTCGACATACGCTAGAAGATGATGCCCCACCGTCACGGGTTGACCGCGTTGAAGATGCGTATAGCCCGGCATGACTGCCTCTGCATACTTGCCGGCTTGTTCCACTAGGACTTTTTGAAGATTCGAAACTGCGGAAGCGATTTCATCGATCTGAGTGCGGCAATACAAACGGGTATCCGTCGCTACTTGGTCGTTGCGTGATCTCGCGGTGTGAAGTTTTCCGCCAGCTGCACCGATTCTCTTGGTCAGCGCGGATTCGATATTCATGTGAATATCCTCAAGCGATGTCCGGAACTCAAAGTTGCCTGCGATGATATCGGCTTCGATTTCACGAAGACCTTTTTCGATCGAATCAAACTCCTCCTGATTCAGCAATCCAGCATTGAGCTGTGCGCGCGCGTGAGCGATCGATCCAGCGATATCATGCGGAAATAACCGCCAATCGTAAGAGATCGATTCACCAAATTGTTCAACCAAAGTTGAGGTGTCCTGAGTAAAACGTCCTTTCCACATAAATTAATAACTTCCGTCTTTATAGATTCCTGCCGAGACGACTTTACGCTCTGCATTCGAGTTTTGAAAGACAACATCGCCCTCAATAACCACACCGTGCTCGAAATGAAGCAGACCGGAAATTTTGAGTGATTTGCAATGGATCAGGCTAGGAACTCCAAGGGCATCTAATGAATCCACGAGCTTGTAGTCGCCAGAAAGAGAGATATCTGGCGGCACTCCTTGGCGTTCTTCGCAGAGCCTGACTTGCCCGTCGGAAAGAACTTCATAAGTATCCGAACGAAGAGCGAGCAGATCCGCTGTGGTTTTCACGGGTGCGAACCGACTCCGCGGCACTTCAATTGCCAATGCTCCCTCGAAGCATTCGATCGCAGATCCCATCGCGATCTCCAATTGGAAAACCGGAGTGGATTGCGGGTCTCGCGGATCGACCGTTTTTTTGTTCTTGATCATCGGAAGAGGCAAAACCCCAGAATCCGCTTTCAGCTGTGCTTTGAGCTTTTCAAGATTCAGCCATAGGTTGTTGGTGTTGAAGTATCGGTGCTTATCGATGTTCTGGAACTCGTCCAAGTCGTCATCGGGACATTGGGCGACCTCACGTAGCAACAACCGTCCATCGCTCATCCGTTTCGCCAAGTGACCACCCTTTTTATCGGTGGCAGTGCGGCGGGTCACCTCCATCAAAAACGGCGCGCCGGAATCCGCGAAAAAATTGAGCAGGACCGGATCCAAAAAGGCTCCGAGGTTATCGGAGTTTGAAATGAAGGCATATTTGACTCCCTCGGCAAGCAGGCGGTCCAACCAACCGCTGCCAACCAATGCCGGATAAACATCGCCGTGTCCCGGTGGGCACCACTCTTGTTCAGGATCGCTCGGCCACGAAACAGGAGCCAGAGTATTAGCATCGATTTTCGGAATCATGTTCTGCATCATTTCCACTTCATCAGCGGAAGCGAGATCCTCATTTTCGTAGCGTTTGAGATGATCCAAAGTATCTTCACTGGTGCTGAAACTATTCATTAGAAGCAGTCTCACATTCTGGCCACTCTTTTGCCTCAGCGAAAGCGTCTGGCGCACCATGAGATCGAGGAAGTTCGTTCCTTGCCGCACAGCCAGCAGACTCTTGGGTCCTTGCAATCCCATGCCGGTTCCGAGACCGCCATTGAGCTTGATGACAACCACCTCACCTAGATTTCCAGGCAGTTTATCCATCTTCAGATCCTCGGCTTTGGGTAGGTCCGTCACTGGCTCAATCGTTTGCTCAGGGATCATCCCAGTCTCATCCCGCAATAAAGCTTCGTAGTTCCTTTTGAAAACCGCGACGGGAGCATCGCCCATTCCAGCCGCTCTCATCTTTTTCTCAAACGCATCGAACTCACTCATGGCCTCAATCTTTCACAGTCTTTCGCTATGGTAAATCCTGAATCGATGGGAAATAGCCCCAAATGGAAAAACCAAACCCAACAGTTTTAACCACGAAATACACAAAAAATTGAGTGTACGAGAACTACCTTCCTTTCGTGCCTTTCGTGTTTTTCGTGGTTAACCTTATAAGAATCAACCCTCCGCCAAATGCTCCACACAAAGCTGGCTCCACGTCTCAAGACGATCGAACAAGTCACTTTTTAGCTCACCGAGGGTCGCCCATGAGAGATCTGTCAGCGCATCCTCCCGTGAAAATACCTCATCGCTCTCCAGCTCCACCAGATGCACCACGCCGAGATGCACCTGGCCAACCGGGTTCGAATCGTCATTCAAAAGCCCGATGACACGCATCTCATAGTCCCCTTTGATATCCAGCTCCTCGTCGATTTCACGTTGAACCGCCGCGTAATACGCCGCCGCTCCCTTGCGCCCCTCACCCATGTCCACGGGATTGATGTGACCGCCGACTCCCACGGAAATCTTCGCATGAAGCCGGTTTTCTCCACCCGCTTTTCCGCGAGTGTAATGCAAGACCCGATCGCCGCATTTGAAAATGCAATATGGGATCAGCTGCTTGTGACTTGGATCTTCCTCGGCAGCACCGCGATCCATGAAAAAATGGTTGTCTTCACTCAATAGAACCGAAACTACCTTATCCACACCTCCCGTGATGATTCCCTGGAATTTCGCCAATTCCTCCAACAACGGTCGTGTTACAACCAAAACCTCTTCACCTGCATATTTTGACATGACGGAATGTTCAGAATTTCATCCCGATTGGACAACCCAGAAATGAGGAAGTTTTTCGTGGCAGCAATTTTTAGACTGTTTTCAAAACCTAAAAAATCTCCATTTTGCGTAAGGACTTTTGGCAACCAGTCTAGTACGACGTGAAAGATGGCCGTCTTCTGAAAGCTTCCTACAACGCATCCTTCAATCAAATTCTTGAGCCCGATCCGAAAGATGATCCGCGCATTGCCGGGATGAATAAAAAAATGAACGGGATCAAACTGATGCAGGCTGCCACCTGCCTTTCATGTCATGCCTCTCAGAGCAAACTCGTTGGTCTTTCTTTCGCGGACATTGCCGACAAATATAGAAAAGATCCTCTAGCGGTCGATAAACTCTTCGCGAAAGTCAGAGGTGGCAGCGTCGGAACTTGGGGTGAACAAGCGATGCCAGCACACATCTTGAATACCGATGATGAGGTGAAAGAAATGGTCGAAGCGGTTCTTTCGACCAAGAGAGAAAAGGGCCATACGAAGTGAGATTCATACATCGACGCCTGTTCTTAGGCGTCCATATCTAATTATTTCATCAGCCCGCAAATCTCACTTAACTCTCCGCGCTGAATCTTTCCAAGTGAGCTACGGGGGAACACTTCTACCTCGAAAACGTCAGAAAACCGTTCCAATTTAGGTGCCGTGCGTTGATATTCCTCAAAGCATGAAATGGGAATCTCCCCTTCGAAAACAGCAACCAAGACATGCTCTTTCCGTGGGTCAGGCAATGCGATCACTGTGAATTTTTCAGGATTTACCCGCCCTGCCGCGATTTCAATAAACCGTCTTTCAACCGCTTCGATATCAACCAACACTCCCAACATTTTCACGAGCTTGTCCATCCGGCCAAGCAACTTGAGATGATTTTGTGAAATGATCCCACGGTCTTGAGTCAGGAATACCTTGCCTGACAGAGGCTCAAGCCGTCCGCTGTTTCCTTCTTGGAACATGTAACCCCGGAACAAAGCCTCACCCGATATCGAAAGCCTCTCGTCTGTATCGCTCTCCACCTGCCAAATCGGTAGAATTTTCAGGCTACCCTCACTAAAAGGTTTCTTTAAATCATCCATCGCTTGCGTGGCGATCTGAGATCCTGCCTCAGTCATTCCATAACTCGCCAATACCGGCCAGCCAAGATCACGCGCGGCTTGACCCAAAGCATCATTCAAACGCCCCCCACCCACTACCACCGCACGAAGATGCGAGGGTGCGGGTAACGCGGCCTTGACCAAATCATGCACCTGGGTCGGAACCAAAGAAACATGAGTCACATTCTCAACTCCAAGCCACCGATGGAATTCACAGGCATCCCATTTCCTATCGAATTCAGCTAAACCACAGTCTGCCTGAAACACCCTTGCCAAAATCGCAAATCCACCCACATGCTCAATGGGTAAAACCAGTCCCCACTTGGAATACTGGCTCACTCCAAGCCAAGCGTTGACTGCCTCTGCGGAGACAAGCAACGCACGCTTTTCATGAACGACCCATTTCGGGGCCCCAGCACTGCCGGAAGTCTTGAAGATCACAGAACCTCCAATACTGATAAAATCGGGAATAGAATTCGGCCCATTGCCCAACACAACATCCGCAGGATCATTCCAAAATGATCGTGAAATATATAGGCTGCGATCCATGATAAAAAATCTCCGCGACTCCGGAATCATAAACTCACCCACGTCAGCGCCGCAAGTTCATCATCAAAGCCCAATCCCGTTCCACCGAGAGTTTCGAATACGGGTTTCCATGCGCCCAACTTCTCAACGAAAGCATCTTTTTCAAACAGATGATGCGTTTGCAACCCACAGGTCCCGATCAACCCGGGAAAAATCAGTTCCGTCCGTGCCGCTTCCCATGCTGCAAATGCCTGCCCGAATGGATGGTCCATATAACTCGTGATCACTGCTCGCTGGGAATGCATTGCCGCAGCTTCAGCCAACAAAAACGGCTCGTCCACAGCAGGCTTGATTACCATATACTGTGCCGCCCTGCAAAGAGGTCCCGCCTCACGATCGACCGCCAAAGGAACGCGGTGTTTCTTCCAAAGCGCTGACCAATGGGCATCCGAAAACGGACAAATATCCTCAACGAAATCAATTTTTCCCTTCATCGCATCCGATAGATTTCCGAGAAAACGATCCGCGGCATCGGGGTCGGGCAACTCATTGAAATCAATTCTCCATTTCAACGCCGGATATTCGGCTGACATCTCTTCAAGAAGCCGTGCTTCAACAGAAATGTTGCGACCCGCCTTGATCTTGACCGTGTCAAACCCCGCTTCCACTGCAATGGCCAGTTCTTTGTCATTCGCGCCAACCCATGTTGCATGACTGCGGGGAACTTCCATTTCATCAAACAAGGATTCTCCGGCCAGTCGGGCAGCATTGTCAAATTCCGCACAGCGCAGGGCACGCTTCACAATCGACCAGACCCGCCGCCCTTTCAAATCTTCCAAACATTTTTCCAATGAAGGATCACCCAGCTCCGGCCATGGATGAATGCAGCCGTAACCCTCTCCCACGCGTATCAAGACCCCTTCGAATTCACGCCGTGATGAGATCGAATTCAAAAAACTCCGCGCCCTGAGTCGGTAGGGCGAAATCCAGATATCCGCGCGTTCTAAAAATTCCATATGAAAACTAACCTAACAGATTATCAATCATCACCACCTATTCATCTTCCATATTCACATTCTTTAAGCAAACAAAAACCCATTAACCTTGAAATCCATCGGAATGGATTCGCGCGCATTGGCCGCAACTGTCCGTCCCATAAAACCGACCGATAGCAGCACCAATACCACAGTAAATAGATGCTTTTTCATCATATACGGATAAACTTTCACGAGAATGGAAAATTGCAGAATTTTCCATTCTCGTGATCTAACGAAAAAAATCCTCATTCTGTAAATTTCACTCGTCACCGGCAGGACTTTGGTTTTTTCTCTTCGCCATGAAGATAACCAAGTCCTCCCCCTTGGTGCTCGCCATCCTTCTGGCTTGCACCTCCGTATCTACCGCCCAACTTCCTTCCATCGATAAGAAGCCGTGGCAAAATTATTTCTTCGTTCTCAAACAGCGAAAATTACAGTTCGGCATCACAATAGGAGGTGAAGCGGTATTCCACCCACTCACCAAACGCGGGGAGATCATCAATGATAACAATCCCGTCATTTTTAAAATTGAAATCCTCGAATTAAAATCAGACGGCAAATTCACTAGCAAAAAGATCAATCCCGGCTCACTCAAATCCAAACAGCCTCCTGCGTTGAATCCGGACAAGCCGGTCACTTACACCGGCACCGTCACAGGTGATGCTGGGTTCGAAATCACCTTCATCCCTTCTCGTGAGGGATTCGCTGTCACGGGTAAAATCACTGACAAGGGCAAGCTCACGAATCCTCTCAACATCGCCATCAAAATGGGACTCAGACCCTACATTAAAGATACGACACGCACCGGTGCCGAAACTAAAAGTTTTGAACAACGTATCAAACGCGATAAATTCGAGGCCACCATCGCTTCCGGAAACCGCAAGTCATATGATTTCAAAAAATCTGCGAATTTCCATGCGGATATGCGCGACGGAGTCGAAAGTCTCGTCATGAAATCCGCAGGCTACGACTTCACTGAATTCAAGGTATCCACCGTCAGCTCTTCAAAAATCATGTTCGAGGAGCAAATTCAAATCGTCGCCGACGGGGCGGATATCAGATGGATCATCCCCACGGAATCCGATCCGGCGACAGATATCCTAGAAATCAGCACGAAATAACGCGGTTGTTTCGTGACGTGAGCGAAAAAACCGTTTCCCAAGGGCTGCAACTTTTAAGAAATACCCACATTCATGCTGTTGACGGGCTGGCGATTTAGACCCAAGCTGCGCATGCAACCATCCTAAACCTTTATTGATATGAACTTATTTCAACGTTTTTCCGCCATCGTATTTGCCACCTCGCTCATTTCTGCAGCAAGCGCCCAAAATCTTAAAGTCGCCACAGTAGATATGCAGGAGCTTTTCAAGCAATACTATCAAACCAACGAAGCCCAAGATCTGATCAACGTGGAACGCGCAAAGATCAACCAAGACAACGAAGATCGCCTCAAACGCATCCGCGAGATCGAAACGAATCTCGAAAACTTCAAAAAACAAATCGAAGACCCTTCAGTCAACGAATCCAAGAAGCAAAGCCTCATCAAGGATTTCCAAGCTCAACAACAAGAAGGAATTCAACTGGACAAGGAACGCCGTGAATACATCCAACGCCGGACAACCGCATTGAACGAAAATATGGTTCAGCGCATGAAAAGCATCCTGGATGACATTCGCAAATTGGTCGAACAGAGATCGAAAGTCGACAACTACGATTTCGTGTTCGATAAATCCGGTATGAGCACCTCCCAAGTCCCGGTGCTGCTTTACAGCAAAGACGCCACCGATATCACCGCAAGTCTTCTCAAAGTTTTGAACAAAGACGCCCCAGCGGACAAGAAACCGGCAGATGCGAAGCCAACGGACAAGCCAAAAGCTTCCGATAAGTAAACAAAACCCTCAACCCGCTTCGTTTTGGCCGTCAGCCTAAGTCTTTCCGAACTTGCTGCGCTTATCGATGGGAACATCATATGCGGCAAGTTGTCTGATCTTTTTCACGGAATAGCCGCCCTTGATACCGCTGTCGCCGAGGATATCAGCTTCCTCGGCAACGAAAGATATCTGTCTCATTTCCTGACCACAAAAGCAGGTGCGGTGATTGTTCCTGTTGGCTACGATTTCAAGACCGATGGCCCGGCTCTGATCGCCGTCCCGAATCCATCGCTCGCTTTCGCCGCTGTGGTTCGGCACTTTGCTAATCACTCGCGCGAATTCAAACCCGGTGTTCATCCATCGGCGAATGTTTCACCTTCCGTAATTTTCAACGCAGAAAAAACCAAAATTCATGCCGGTGCCGTGATTATGGACGGAGCCTCCTTGGGTGACGGATCTGAGGTCGGTCCCAATGCCGTAATTCATGAAAACGTGATCATCGGTGAAAACTCCCAGATCCGTGGAAATGTCACGATCACCGAACGTTGCATCATCGGCTCGCGCGTCATCATTCACTCGGGAGCGGTCATCGGCTCAGATGGCTATGGCTACGAGTTCTCCGGCGGCAAGCATGTCAAAATCGATCAGGTTGGCATCGTGGAAATCGGCGATGACGTGGAAATCGGTGCGAATACCACGATTGATCGCGCGCGTTTCGGCAAAACCATCGTTGGCGAAGGCACCAAGATCGATAATCTGGTTCAGATCGGCCACAATGTGATCATTGGCAAGCACTGCCTGATTATTTCCCAATCTGGCCTCGCAGGAAGCTGCCGCATCGAGGACTACGTTACTGTAGCGGCACAGTCCGGAATCGCCGGTCATGTGACGGTAGGTGAAAAAGCCATTCTTGCGAGTCGCACAGGCGTGACCACGAACTTGGCAGGCGGCATCATTTACTCCGGCAAACCCGCGCTGCCCATGAAAGAGGAAACCAAGTTACAAGCACACGCGAGACGCTTACCTAAACTGGTTGAACGCGTGAAGGCCTTGGAAAAAATTATTTCCAAAAATTCGACCGAATAACTCCCAACGCGTATGTTTGACTTCTCATGGTATACTCAACCGGATGCCGCTGGAAATGAGGGTCTCTTGATTTATTCGTGATGATGCTGGCCGTCGTGATTTCTGTCGGTGTGATGATGGCGGCAGCTGGGGCGATCAGTGCTTTTGTCTCCAAACATCCCTCTATAAAAATGCTGACGCTCTCATTCCTGATTCTGATTGGAACAGCATTGATTGCGGAGGGCTTTCATTTTGAGATTCCCAAAGGCTATATCTATTTCGCGATGGCCTTTTCACTCAGCGTGGAGATGCTGAACCTGAAAATCCGTAACCCGGGAACGGTTCCAACACCTCATTGAACGACCAGTCGCACGCTGGGGATTAGCTCCCCTTTCAGGTGGTGGCTGATGCTGTCGATCGTGGTCTCGGCGATCGCGTGCAATGCCTCTTCCGTAAGAAATGCCTGATGCGATGTCACCAGGACATTCGGAAAGGTCAGCAAGCGTGACAAGATGTCATCCTGCAGCGCGGTGCCCGAGTGATCTTCGAAAAACACACCCTCTTCCTCCTCATAAACATCCAGAGCGACTCCACCGAGGTGTTGGGACTTCAAGGCATCAATCACCGCCGCACTATCAACCAATTTTCCGCGACTTGTATTGATCAGGTACGCACCTTTCCTCATTTGTGAAATCGTACCGGCGTTAACCAAATGAAAACTCTCATGGGTAAGCGGCAGATGTAAACTGACGATATCCGACT
The DNA here is from genome assembly GCA_044237185.1 of Luteolibacter sp. GTDB lineage: Bacteria > Verrucomicrobiota > Verrucomicrobiia > Verrucomicrobiales > Akkermansiaceae > Luteolibacter. The sequence goes on along the minus strand of JBIIFS010000001.1, from coordinate 38,484 downwards.
TCGACAATACCTCTGCCTGCGAGACGTATTTAACCCCGTGAATTTGAGCCCAAGTCTCGTCAGGAAAAAGATCGCAAGCCAAAACCTCGCAACCGAATCCCCTGAATATGCAGGCGGCGACTTTACCAATTTTACCCGTCCCCAAAATTCCAACGGTTTTGCCATGCAAGTCGAAGCCCACCAAACCACTGAGAGAGAAATTCAACTCGCGGACGCGGTTATAAGCGCGATGAATCTTTCGATTCAACGTCAGCAACAATCCGACCGTGTGCTCGGCCACCGAATAAGGCGAATAGGCAGGTACTCTTGCCACTTGGATTCCCAAGCTCTTTGCCGCTGCGAGATCGATGTTGTTAAATCCCGCGCACCTGAGCACCACCAAACGGATCCCCTGCTCTGCCAAGTTTTTCAAACAAGCTCCGTCAATGGGGTCATTTACAAAAACACAAACCGCCACAGCTCCTCTGGCGGATGCAGCATTCGCCGCGGACAAGCGAAAATCGTGATACTCAAGAGAAAGACCGAGTCGCTCCGCTTCCGCATCGAAATAAACCCTGTCATAGGGCTTGGTATCGTAGAACGCGACTTTTGGGAAATGATCCAGTGCTTCAGTCATGGTTGCAGATTACACAACCATGAACCAAACACCACACTCAAGACACGGGTTGCACATCCGGCACAGAAGGTCCGGTGGCTTGCATGAAACGGGTCTTGGCACGAAGTATCAGAGTGCCCAGAAAAAAGTCAGCCAGTGGCAAGACTACGTTAAAATTTTTGTGCATGTAGCGGTGATGCAACAAATGATGTCCATTAAGCTTACGGAACCAGAACGGTTTCTCAACGCGGCGTGCCTTAGGTAAATGCATGCACCAATGAATGTATTCGTAGGTGCCGTAATAAATCGCAAATGCTAAAAATCCGCCAAGAGCGAAGCCCCATTGACCGACCAACCACGAGATCAACGCAAAAGGTATTACACCGATCGCTATCAATGCCGGACCATTCCACCATGCCATCGGGATCGTCATTTTGTCTTTCTCATCGATAAGATGATAGGTCTTGTCCGATTTAAAAACCTGATGGTGAACCACCGCATGCGCTTGGAAGGCATAACGGAAATTCCAAATCGGGCGATGCATCACATAACGATGCAAGGTCCATTCAAAAAATGAGCCGAAGACAATACCGACAATAAGGCCACCGAGGCACCAAATGGAGAACAAAAGAATGGGATTCATGAATAATACGTTAAACGCAGCGCAGAACTATAGACGACTTTTCTTTACCGCAAGCCTCGCGTGCGACATTTCTCAGTTTATTTCCGAAAAAGTCACACCGAGATCTTCCTCAAATTTGACGATTTTCTTCCGTTCACGAGGGTCGATCAGGGCGATGGAGGTCCCTTTTTTTCCCGCGCGTGCGGTCCTACCGCTGCGGTGGGTGTAATATTCCAACTGCTCAGGGAGCTGATAATGGATCACAAATGACAAACCTTCGACGTCGATTCCGCGTGCTGCGACATCGGTGGCGATCAAAATCCGAGTTCTTTGGTTTTTGAAGCCGCGCATGACTTTGTCGCGTTCACGCTGGGAAAGGTCTCCCTGAATGACATCTACGGGGAATCCGAGCTTTTCCAGCTGTCTGCCCAGAGCAATCGCCCCTGCCTTGGTGCGGACGAAAATCAAGCCCCGTTCATCGCCACGCTTGTGAAGAAACTCCGCAAGAAACTCATTTTTCTCATCCTTGCCACAAACGGCAAACCGATGATCAATATTCTGGTTCACGACGTGCGCCTTATCAATTTTGATGGTTTCAGGTGCTCCAGGCATGGCACCTTTCACAAGCCCGTGAATGGAATCCGGAAAGGTCGCGGAAAATAGCCAAGTGCTGCGGCGTCCCCGCGTCAGGCCGAAGATGGTGACGAGATCTTTCTTGAAACCCATGCTCAACATCTCATCCGCCTCATCGAGCACCAGATGCTTCACATCAGCTAAAGTCAGCGCCTTCTTCTTGATCAGATCAATCAACCGCCCCGGGGTCGCCACCACGATATGGGTCGGTCGTTTCAAATTCGAAATCTGACGTTCCATCGGTTCGCCGCCTGCGAGAACTTCGATGAAAATCTTCTCCTTTGCATATTTCGTATAACGGAATAGCTGCTTGCCTATCTGTTTTGCAAGTTCACGGGTCGGCGCAATCACCAAGCCTTGTATCGTCGGTTTTCTCGAATCGATTTTCGTCAACAACGGCAAACCGAAGGCAGCTGTTTTTCCCGTTCCGGTCTGTGCCTGGGCACAAAAATCCCCACCGTTCTTGATCAAAAAGGGAATGGTTTTTTCCTGCACCTCCGTCGGCGTGATGATTCCAAGCTCTTGCAAGCCCTCTACCAAATCCGACGGTATTCCCAATGTTCTAAATGCGCTCAAAATTGTAATCTCGTGTAATGGACGTAGCCTGCCTAATGATTTCGAAAAAGACGAGCGATAAGAGACGATGCCAGCATATATCGTAGCCGCTAGGCCTGGTTCACCCGGACACGTCGGGTTTCATTTCCTTAGGTCCCACCGCGCACCGGAATTTCGTAATCACTGTCGAGCGGGCCGCTCAACCCTGCCTCTCCCAAATCAAAAAACAAAAACATCAATGCTTTGTGAGATCTAGCGAACTTACATAAGAAGACATATCTTCATTAAGGGACAGGAATGTCCCTTCTCCTTAAGCAAACTCGATATCAAAGGCTGTCAGGAATTAGCGAAGTAAGTTGCGCATGATCCATCGCTGGTAGCGGTGCACGCGCTCATCGTAACAAAAAAAGCCAGCCGGAGATAAACCTGACTGGCTTTTGAGATTCCCTAAAACGGGAAATTAATATCTGTAATGATCTGCTTTGAACGGGCCTTCCGCTGAGATGCCGATGTAGTCCGCTTGATCTTGAGTAAGTTTGGTGAGCTTCGCTCCGATTTTTGCGAGGTGCAAACGAGCCACTTCTTCGTCGAGGTGTTTCGGAAGGACGGTCACTTGTCCGGCTTTGTAGGTCTCGCGGTTTTCCCAGAGATCGATTTGAGCGAGCGTCTGGTTGGTGAAGCTGTTAGACATCACGAAAGATGGATGGCCGGTTCCGCAACCGAGGTTCACCAAGCGACCTTCAGCAAGCATGTAAATGCTGTTGCCAGTGGCGAAAGTGTATTTGTCCACTTGAGGCTTGATGTTCAGACGAGTCACGCCCGGTGCTTTGTTCAATTTGTCCATCTGGATCTCGTTGTCAAAGTGACCGATGTTACAAACGATGGCCTGATCTTTCATTTTCGACATGTGATCGAGGGTGATGATGTCCTTGTTACCGGTAGTAGTGACGTAAATGTCTCCCCAGCCCAGCGTGTCTTCAATCGTGAGAACACGGAAACCTTCCATCGCGGCTTGCAGCGCGCAGATCGGATCGACCTCTGTCACAACCACTTGCGCGCCGGCGCCACGGAGCGCTTGCGCACAACCTTTGCCGACATCGCCGTAACCGCAGACCACGCCTACTTTGCCGGAGATCATCACATCGGTCGCACGCTTGATGCCATCTAACAGCGATTCGCGGCAGCCGTAGAGGTTATCGAATTTGGACTTTGTCACGGAATCGTTCACGTTGATGGCAGGAACGAGGAGTTTGCCAGCCTTCGCCATCTGATAGAGGCGATGCACACCGGTGGTTGTTTCCTCGGAAACACCTTTCCAGTCTTTAACGATGGTATGGAAAATTCCGGGTTGTTTGACTTTAATGTCTTTCAGAAGGTCTTTGATGACTTGCTCCTCTTCGCTCTCACCCGGGCTGTCGATCCAGTTGGATCCGTTTTCCATTTCGTAGCCTTTGTGGATGAGCAGGGTTGCGTCACCACCGTCATCGACGATAAGTTGTGGACCAAGGCCGTCCTTGTTGACGAGCGCCTGCCAGGTGCACCACCAATATTCTTCCAAGGTCTCGCCTTTCCAAGCGAACACCGGAATTTCACGAGCCGCAATCGCTGCTGCAGCATGATCCTGGGTGGAGAAAATGTTGCAGGAAACCCAGCGCACCTCGGCACCGAGATCGGCAAGCGTTTCGATCAACACCGCGGTCTGAATGGTCATGTGCAACGAACCCATGATGCGAACCCCCTGAAGCGGCTTGGTTTTGCCATACTTCTCACGCGTCGCCATCAAGCCAGGCATCTCGTGCTCGGCGATATCAATTTCCTTACGTCCAAAATCGGCAAGGCCGATATCTCTTACTTTATAGTCTGTGAAGCTCATATTTTTTTAATCGAAGTGTTGTTTGTTTTTATAGAGTGGATGATGCGAAGGGGTTTAGACAGAAGACTTGGAGACAGAAGACATAAGACTAGAAAAAGAGGCTCAATAGAGAGTTGATCATTTTAGGACGCAGACGCTTACGTAGTCCTTCGATCATTGATGATATTTCTTTTACTTCATCGATCAAAGGCTTCGCAACTTCCTCGGAAAAAATTCCAGCTTTAAGACCGATGTATAATTGAGTCCTAAGCTCGCCGGCAGAACCTTTTGATATCGCCAAGAATCTTCGGAACTCGCGATCGCTATCACGATCTGCACCTTCAGCAATATTGCAAGGAATCGAAAGGCAAGAACGAGCCATTTGATCTCTCAGACTGTACAGACGGATATCGTCTATGAGTTTGTAAACATCCACCGCTAAACGCGATGAACGCTTCCAAACTTCAAGCTCTTCGAAATTATGCATCTCTTATCTTCTGTCTTCTGTCTGACTATCTTCTGTCTTTTACTTGATTGCTTTCTTGAGAGCAGCAACCTTGTCCGTCTTCTCCCATGTGATATCGGAATCATCTTTTCCAAAGTGACCGTAGTTGGTGGTTTTCGAAAAGATAGGGCGAAGCAGGTTGAGCTGCTTGACGATGTCTGCAGGATTGAAGGAAAACACTTTAAGAACGGCCCCGAGAATTTTCGCATCGGAAACGGTTCCTGTGCCAAAAGTATCGATGTGCACGCTGCAAGGCTCTGGGTGACCAATGGCGTAGGCGAACTGAACTTCGCATTTACTGGCGAGTCCTGCTGCAACCACGTTCTTCGCAACCCAACGGCCCATGTAGGCTGCGGAGCGGTCAACTTTCGATGCATCTTTTCCGGAGAAAGCGCCGCCGCCGTGGCGGCCCATGCCACCATAGGTATCAACAATGATTTTACGCCCGGTCAGACCGCTGTCGCCCTGAGGACCGCCGATGACGAATTTGCCGGTCGGGTTGATGAGGAACTCGGTTTTGGAGGTGAGCATGTTTTTCGGCAGGACTTTTTTGATCACTTGCTCGATACAGAATTTCTCGATGTCTTTGTGCGCCACATCCGCTGTGTGCTGGGTAGAGATCACGACGTTGACGATGCGGGTCGGCTTGCCGTTCACATACTCAACGGAAACCTGAGTTTTTGCATCTGGACGAAGCCATGGAGCGAGTTTACCAGCCTTGCGGATTCTCGTTAATTCACGACCCAAACGATGGGCGAACATGATTGGCGCCGGCATGAGCTCGGGAGTTTCGTCGCATGCATATCCGAACATGATGCCTTGGTCGCCTGCGCCTTGCTTTTTGGTTTTCTTGCCGTCTGCAGCCTTTGCATCAACGCCTTGCGCGATGTCCGGGCTCTGAATGGTGAGGTAGTTGTTGATGAAAAGGGTGTCCGCATGAAACACATCGTCGGTATTCGTATAACCGATTCCACGAACGGCATCACGGATCACCTTGCCGATGTTGATCACTTCATCAATCGGCTTGGTCGTTCCCTTCTTCTTGTCCTGAAGTTTTGGAATGGTGATCTCACCGCCGACCACCACGATGTTGCTCTTTACAAAGGTTTCGCAGGCAACGCGGCTGGACGGATCAATCGCCAAGCAGGCATCGAGAATAGCATCGGAAATCGTGTCAGAAACTTTGTCCGGATGACCTTCGCCAACTGATTCTGAGGAAAAAATATAGGTGCTCATTTGTTTTTTAATTTTCGTATCGTCAAATCGTGATGCGTTGATGTAACATGTTTGCCATGTCGTCAACCATCAAATGCCTGAAACTTATCTCCGATACCACTCGGTTGCGGATTCTCGCACTGCTTGACCAGGATGCGATCTCAGTCGCTGAGCTTCAGGAAATTCTCGGCATGGGCCAAAGCCGGATTTCAACCCAGCTTTCACAGCTGAAAGCAGCTGGTCTGGTAACCGATGAGCGCGCTGGAAAAAACAATGTTTACTCGGCTTGCCTACCAAGCGAGCTCTCAGCTGTCGTCTCCCATGCCATCGCCGAAATCCCTGAGACCAGCGCCGATAACCTCGCACTTCAACATATTTTTTCCAAACGCAAAGACTACGCCCGTGCGTATTTCGACGAATTAGCGGGGCGCTTTGGCAAGGACTACGTCCCCGGCCGCTCATGGAAAGCATTAGCCGAGGCATTGATCAAATCTCTCAACTACCGCAACGTCGCCGATCTCGGGGCAGGCGAAGGCACCCTCTCCCAGTTGCTTGCTCAACGTGCGGAGAAGGTCATCGCAGTCGATCTCTCACCGAAAATGGTCGAATTTGCGCAGTCCCTTGCGCACAAAAACGGCCTGCACAACTTGGAATTCCGTATCGGCGATATCGAGAGCCCGCCGATTGATAATGGCAGCATCGATCTCGCCATACTCAGCCAGGCTCTGCATCACGCAGAAAACCCTCAGCGCGCCATCGATGCTGCTCACCGTATCTTAAAACCCGGCGGGCGCATCATCATCCTCGATCTCCTTCAACATACCTTCACCGAGGCCCGTGAACTCTACGCAGATCGCTGGCTGGGCTTCTCCGAGAGCCAACTCGCGACCATGCTCAAAAAATCCGGCTTCACGGAAATCGAAACCCTCATTGCAGATAAGGAAGAGGCGCCACCGAAGTTTCAAACCCTGTTGGGTATAGGCAGACGCTAAAAAAAGTAAATGATGAAGAGTGAGTAGTGAAAAAGAAATATCTATATCTGACTGAACTCATTCTACTTACATTATTCAACTTTCACTCTTCATTCTTCACAACTCACCATTTATCCCCTAACTTCCAGGCCAACATGATTCGTTTCAGTCCCGTTCTTGTTCTCACGGCAATCAGCCTCCAACTTCTGCAAGCGCAAAGCCAGCCAGCGAACCATTCGGCCATCTATCGATCCGTTGTTCGGATCGCTGTGGATACCATCAATCCCGATTACCAAACTCCTTGGAACTCCGGTCAATTTGGTGGCGGCATAGGAACCGGATTCATTGTTGGTAAAAATCAGATTCTCACCAACGCACACGTTGCATCGAATCAAAATCGCATCCTTGTCACCGTCCACGGCAGCTCGAAAAAATATCCTGCAAAAGTCGATTTCATCGCTCATGATTGTGACCTCGCTTTGCTCTCACTTGAGGACTTCTCGGACTTCAAGGACTTTCCAGTATTTTCTTTCGGAGATACTCCTCAACTCGAATCCGAAGTCACGGTGATTGGCTATCCTGTCGGTGGATCCCGTCTGTCCGTCACCAAAGGCATCGTCTCACGCATCGACTTCCAACCTTACTCGCACAGTCGTGCCGATTCTCATCTTATCGTCCAAATCGATGCCGCAATCAACCCCGGCAACTCCGGCGGCCCAGTGGTCCAAAACGGAAAAGTTGTCGGTGTTGCTTTTCAAGGCCTCCGCCAAGCGGACAACACCGGCTACATCATTCCAACTCCTGTCATTAACCGTTTCATGAAGGATATCACCGATGGAAGTTACGATCAATACGCCGAACTCGGAATCAGCGATTTCCCACTTTACAATCCTGCGATGCGCAAGGCTCTGGGCTTACCCAATGATGACAAGGGAATCCTCATCACCCGTGTCACGCCAACCAGCTCTGCAGATGGCATTTTGAAATCCGGCGACGTGCTCATCTCACTTGACGGACAATCGGTCGACTCCGCGGGACAAGTCGTGATCGATGGGGAAAAGGTCGATCTCGCCGAAATCGTTGAACGTAAATTCAGCGGCGATCAAGTCGCTGCCCGAGTGATTCGAGAAGGTGCCTCTCTGGATTTCGATATCAAACTCAAACCTCTTCCGGCCGCCCGGATGTATTCTATTCGCTACGAGGAAAAACCCCGATACGTCATCTTTGCTGGACTGGTATTTCAACCGCTGGATACCAACCTTTTCGCCGCCTCGAAATTTACAGATGTGACCGTGCGCAGGCTCTATACCGATTATGTTTCAAAAGGAATATTCACGGAGAAAAAAGACATCGTCATCCTCACTCAGATCCAACCCGATTCTGTGACCTCGCAAATGGATGATTTTACCGGTCTTGCCGTGGAAAAAATTAACGGTACTCCGGTTACGAGCCTGAGCCAAGCTCATGAACTTCTCTATAAGCAGGAAAATCCTCCGGAATTTCATACCATCGAACTTTACGGAGCGAACCGCCCTCTCGTCGTCCCCAGCGCCGAAGTCGAGGCAGCAAATCGCCGAGTTCAAGCAAGTTACGGCATCTCTAAACTCCATAACCTCGAGGAGTGAAAACCCATCGACTTTGAAGCATGCCACGCGTCGCCATCGCTCTCGGCTCCAACCTCGGCAAGCGCGAATCTAACATCGCTGCCGCTGTTGAGGAGCTCCGCCAAATCGCCAGTGTCGGAGAACCATTTTTGATTGCCTCGCTTCACGACACGGAACCCCAGGACTGTCCACCCGATTCCCCACGTTTTCTCAATACCGCGGTCGATTTTCATTTTTCAGGGATCGATCCGTTAAAACTTCTCGAGCAAACCCAAGCGATTGAAAAAAAACTCGGTCGCGAGCCCCATACCCTACGCAATGCCCCACGGCTGATCGACATCGATATCGTCCTTTTTGGTAATGTCACACTCGATCATCCTGAGCTACAGCTACCCCACCCACGCATCTATGAACGACCTTTTGTTCTGAATCCACTGCGTGAGATTAGAAATGATATTTAGACGGGTAGAGCGTCGTCGCGAACCATGCTGACGAATGAATGGGGATGTATAAGTCAGCATGGTCGTTGAGGGCGCATGGCTCCCAACTGTTATTACCTTTTAAAATAATTCTCAATGGCTTTCACGAGTCCCGGAATATCGTGCTGTGCCGCTTCAACGGCCGGTTTGTGATCTAACGATTTAAGTGTTTCCGAAGTCACGGGACCTATGCTTGCCGCAACGCATTTGTCCGGCCAGGGCAAGCCAAGTGCAAAGAAATGTTCAGCTGTGGATGACGATGTAAAGGTCACCATATCGGCACCTTCTTCGATGAATTTAGCTTGGGCTCCTGTGTAATCATCGGACTCTGGCACGGTGCGATAAGAAATGCATTCATCGACGATCGCACCGAGATTCATCAGTCCGTCATAGATGACATCACGGGATTCTGCAGCTTTGATCCAAAGCACGGTTTGATTCTCAATGTTGATTTCCTTGAACGCCTCCAACAAACCTTCTGCAACGAATTTCTTCGGCAACAAATCAACCCCAATCCGGTATTCGCGGATTTTCGCAGCGGTCCCCGGCCCGATAGCGGCAATCTTCGGATTTCCCAGACTCCGCGCATCGTTATAGGTGGCGTAGAACGCGTCGAAAAATTTCTCAACCCCGTTCGGACTGGTAAAAATCAACCAATCATACTCATGCGCATGAGTGACTCCTTCAGCAAAACCTTCACGGTCTTCGGGAAGTTCAATCCGGATCGTAGGTAGCTCGATCACATCCGCGCCGAGATTTTGAAGGCGCTTACTAAGGTCTCCGGCTTGCTCTCGGGTGCGGGTCACGACGATTTTCTTTCCAAACAACGGGCGCTTTTCAAACCAATTGATCTTTGCGCGCTCCTTTACAACGTTTCCGATCACCGCCACCGCAGGCGATGAAAAACCTGCTTTCTCGGCGATGTCCGCAATGGTTTCAAGTGTTCCTTCAATCGTCCATTGCGAACCTGTGGTAGCCCAACGCACAAGTGCGATCGGAGTATCCGCCGCGGCTCCATGAGCAATAAAAGAGCTGGTGATTTCTCTTAAACGAGCGACACCCATTAGGAAAACTTTCGTGCCGGGAGCTTTGGCAAGCTGGGCGTAATCAATCGATGTGTAGCCTTTGGTAGGATCTTCGTGTCCCGTAAAAATCGTGAGCTGGGTATTGTGATCGCGATGCGTCACAGGAATACCCGCATAAGCTGGACCGGCGATGGACGAGCTGATTCCGGGAACGATTTCAAACGCCACACCTGCATCCGCCAATTCCGCCGCTTCTTCTCCACCGCGTGCGAAAATCATCGGGTCCCCTCCCTTTAAGCGAGTGACGATTTTACCCGCTTTGGTGAAATCCACGATGATCTGATTGATTTGATCCTGCGGCACCGCATGGTCTTTTGCACGTTTGCCAACGTAGATTTTTTCGCAACCTGGCTTGGTCCATCTCAATAAATCAGGACTGCTCAGCGCATCATAAACGAGAACATCGGCGATTTCGATGCACTCCTTTGCGCGTAAAGTTACAAGACCGAGGTCGCCGGGGCCGGCGCCGACTAGATAGCAGATTCCTGTGGATGTCATTTGAGGGATTGAAAAATTTTGAGTGCCGCTTTGATGGGATCGGTGTCTGTAGCAGATCCGATTTTAGGTTGCCTGCCGGTTTCTGGAAACACGCGGGCGTAAAGATGAATCTGACCGCCGGAAAGATGGGAGTATACCCCTACCGGCGTGTGGCAGCCACCGTCGAGCAAACGCAAAAACTCTCGCTCAGCGGTAACTTTGGTCCACGTTTCCGCATGCCCGATCGCCATAGCGAGCTCCAGTGAACGAGTATCACCTTTGCGAATTTCCAAACCAATTGCTCCCTGCCCTGCGGCGGGAAAAAAAACATCCTCCGCCAATCGCGTGCAAAAAACCGGCACCGATGCGCTAACCCGCTCCTCGTCGCTTTCTGGAAATTCCGGAATGAACCCCAACCTCACCAAACCAGCCTCAGCCAAGAGGATTGCATCGTAGTCGTCACCTTGCGCGAGCTTTTCAATACGGGTGGGGACATTTCCGCGAAGATCCACCAAGACCAGATCAGGCCGCAGAAACTCGATCTGCTTCGCGCGCCTTACACTGCTGGTGCCGACTCTTGCACCTGCTTTCAGCGCGGGCAATCCACCCGCTTGTTTCGTCAGCAATACATCGCGAACCGGTGCGCGTTCAAGGGTCGCTGCCAGTTCGAATCTCGGATCGATTACCGTCGGCATGTCTTTCAAACTATGCACCGCGATATCAACCGTCCCATCGGCTAACGCTTCTTCTAACTCCTTGATGAAAACTCCTTTATCAAACGTGCCTTCAGACTTCGCTACATCGGCCAGCGACACATCCGTCCGGCGATCACCCGTGGTCTTGATGATTTTACGGCTGATGACCCAGTCCGGAAATTTACCAGACAACAAGCCTTGGGTCGCCGTGGCCTGCACCAATGCCAGTTCGCTGCCACGCGTGCCAATGATGATTTCTTTGTCTGTTCGGGTCATGTGTTCGCTCTGCGCCCCCCTCCATGCCGTTGGAACCGGCCCGTTGCAAGGTTAAGTAATCCTAAAATCACGGATGTAACCGAGGTTCTCGGTTTGAATTCATGCACCTTGAGAGCTGCGGATCAGAACCGCAGCAGTCCAGAGCCTGTGGCGGAATACCACTCCCTCACTTCAAACTTGTACTCTTTTGGGCGACTTACAATTTGTAAAACTTCTTGCACCCCCTGCGCAGGATGGATAATTACCCCCCCTCCAAACGCCAAGAAACACTCTCTTTTTAATACGGGATTTTTATGAATTTAGGGAAATTACTCGATACAAATCATATCCTTTTGGATATGAAGGCGTCCGAGCATTGGCCTGCGATTCTTGAACTTGTAGATTTCCTCACCGAATGCGGAGATATTCCGAAAAACTGCTACAACGACATCCTCAAAGCCCTTCAGGAGCGTGAGGCACAAATCAGCACGGGCATCGGCACAGGCTTGGCCATCCCACATACGTTTTCCGATGATCTTGAAAAAGTTGTCGCCATTTTCGGACGATCAAAAGAAGGCGTCGAATTCGATGCTCTCGATCATTCTCCGGTGCATTTCATCATCTTGTTCATCGTTCCTCGGAAAGACTATCAACTCCACCTACTTACTCTCTCAGCGATTGCAAAAATGTTTACCAACATGGAAGTCAGGCGCAGACTATCCGCCGCCGTGACTCGCGATGAAATTTTGGAAATTCTCGATCCAAAAGCCATACGTGCAAAGGCTAACAAAGAGCCTTGCTGAGTCTGGTCCGACGATCTCCCCCCTTTCCAGTCAGCCTTTTTTCATCAGCCAAGATTTTTTATCGGACCTCTGATGAACGCTGATGGAGTCGGCTTGTAAGAGATTTTCGAAGAAATTTCCCATTTAGTGAACGGTTAAAAGAAAAAATATTCATAACTCTTTAATTCTCCGTGTTTATCTGCGTTCATCGGCGCTCCAAATTCTTTTCGTTTTTACCCATGACCCTTTTACAGAATCTTGAAACCCGCCTTGCTATCGCTCTTGAAGCCGTGCTTGGCGAGTCGACCCCGCCCAATCTCATGGCCGCAGCTGATCTTCGTTTCGGGGATTACCAGAGCAATTCCGCGATGGTTCTGGCAAAACGGATGAAATCCAATCCTCGCGCCCTCGCCCAACAAATCCTCGACTCGGTCGATATCGCCGGACTTGCGACAGCCAAGATCGATGGCCCGGGTTTCATCAATTTCACTATTCTTCCGGAAGCCTACTCCGCTTACGCCGAGGGATTACTGAAAGATCCATGTCTCGGTGCGCCTGAACTCGGCAAAGGCAAGCGTATCGTAGTGGATTTCTCCGCCCCGAATGTCGCCAAACCCATGCACGTCGGACATATCCGCTCGACGATCATCGGCGATTCCCTCTGCCGTATCGCGCGTTTCCTTGGCTTTGAAGTGATTGCCGACAACCACATTGGTGACTGGGGCACACAGTTTGGTATGATTCTCCATGGTTGGAAAACCATGCTCAATAACGAGGCGCTGGAACAGGATCCGATCAAGGAGCTTGTCCGCGTCTATCGTGAGGTCAACTTCGCCACCAAAGAAAACCCCGTAGTTCTGGAAACTTGCAAAAATGAATTGGTCAAACTCCAAGCCGGCGATTCCGAAAACCTAGCAATCTGGCAGAAATGCATCGATCTATCAAAGACAGGTCTTCAGAAAATTTACGATCGTCTGGATGTAAAATTCGATCACTGGCTAGGCGAGAGTTTCTATAACGACATGCTACCCGGCTTGGTCGATGAGTTTCTCGAAAAAGATATCGCGCGTGAAAGCAACGGCGCGGTGTGTGTGTTTTCCGATAACTCGAAAGATCCCAGCCAGGATCCCTTCAAAGTCCATCGCGAAGACGGCTGGACCGATAACCCAGTCATCATCCGCAAGGCCGATGGCGGATTTCTCTACGCCACCACCGATCTCGCAACCATCCAATACCGCATCGATACTTGGAACGCTGATCAGATCTGGTATGTCGTCGGCGTCCCGCAACAACTCCATTTCCGCCAGATTTTCGAGGCAGCGCAACGTTGGGGCAAAACCGGCGCCTTCCGCCATATCGCCTTCGGTTCGATTTTGGGTGAGGATCGCAAACTCATGAAAACCCGCTCCGGCGAAAATGTAGGCCTGACTGAAGTACTCGAAGAGGCGGTCGAACGCGCCGCGGCTGCCATTGCTGAAAAAAATCCTGAGCTCCAAGGCAAGGAAGCTGAGGAAATCGCCGAAATCGTAGGAATTGGCGCAGTGAAATTCGCCGAACTTTCACAGAATCGCCTGACCGATTATGTTTTTGCATGGGATCGCATGCTCGCGCTGCAGGGCGACACGGCTCCCTACCTGCAATATTCAACGGTCCGTATCCGTTCCATCTTCCGAAAACTGGATGGGCCGTTTGATGCCAATACCTCAACGATTCAACTGGAGCAGCCCGAGGAAATCCATCTCGCTCGCCTATTCGCCCGTTTTGGAGAGGTGCTGCCCATGGTGATCGAAGATCATCGTCCCAATCTGCTGGCTAACTATCTCCTGGAGCTCGCACGTGCCTTCCATTCCTTCTTTGAGGCATGTCCGGTCCTCAAGTCCGAAGAACCTCTCAAATCAAGCCGCCTCGCCCTATGCAAGCTCACTTTCACGATCCTGGAACAAGGCTTAGGGCTTCTAGGGATTCGTTGCCCAGAAAGAATGTGAAACTTTAGATTTCAACTTTCAGGCAACTCTAGGGATTCGTGTCTATTCCTATGTCTTTCCTTGAAATTTGAACTTTGAAACTTGAGATTTAAGATTGCACTTTTGTAAGCATCTATAAAAGATATTGGGATGTTCCCTTTTTACGTCATCGGACACAAAAACCCTGACACCGATGCGGTATGTTCCGCTTTGGGTCATGCTGCACTTCTTCGTGCCTGTGGTGATGAACCAAATGCGATAGCGGCACGTTGCGGTGATATCTCGCAACGCACCAAATGGGTTCTCGAAAAAGCAGGCTTCGATGCCCCCGAACTTCTCACCGACGCCCGCACCAACGCCGGGATGATCTGCAAACGCGACGTCATTTACGTACGTCCTTATGATACATTCCTCACTGCCTACAACCGCATGTTTAACGCATCGATTCGCTGCGTTCCGGTGATGAATGAAGATGGTACGGTTGCGGGAATGCTGCAATACATCAACCTTCTCAAGCTTCTCCTGCCAGCAAACACCCAGGGCATTAGTGTGCGGACGGTTCATGCTTCACTGAACAATCTGGCCGCAACCCTTAATGCAGAAAGTTTGGCTGCGCCGATCAGTAACCAGGACGATGAGGAAGATCTCATTCTGCTCGTCGGCGCGTCTTCCCAGGAAACGGTTAAATCCCGTCTCAAAAAGGCGACTAAGGAAGGCAACATTCGTAACTTCCTGGTGATCTGCGGTGATAGACCCATCGTCCAGCGCTTGGCCATTGAGTCAGGTGCCCGTGCCTTGTTGGTGACAGGTCAGCATGCCATTTCCAAGGAAATCCTAGACTTCGCCATTGCCAAGGGAACGGTGCTTTTACGTTGCCGACAAGACACGGCAAGTGCCAGTACGCTGATCCGGTGCTCACGCACCGTGCGCCACGTCATGGAAACGAAATTTATTTCGGTAAACTCGAAAGAGCCCGTTTCCAAAATCCGCAAAGAACTCGTCGCAGTCGATCAAGACCTATTTCCTGTAATGGAATCCGGCTCGGACGCCATGATAGGCGTGATCGCAAAGTCGGACTTGGTCGATCCTCCGAAACTCCGCTTCGCTCTCGTCGATCACAACGAATACGCTCAAGCCGTTACAGGCATTGAGGAGGCCACGATTACGGAAGTGATTGATCACCACCGTCTCTCCGGTGATTTGGTGTCGCGTGAACCGATTCGCTATCTCAACGAACCGGTTGGATCAACATGCACGCTCGTCGCGCGTAAGTTTTTCCACAGGGATCTCATTCCCGAGCCTGGCGTCGCCCTGTGCCTATGCGGCGGCATCGTATCCGACACCCTGTGCCTGACATCACCAACGACCACAACTCTGGATCGTAAAATGCTGACTTGGCTTAGCGAAATCGCGCGCGTTGACGCCAAGGAATTCGCAGAGGAATTTTTTGCAGTTGGATCACTCATCGCCAACGGCACAGCCGATGAAATCATCAACTCCGACCGCAAGGAGTTCAATGAACAAGGTATGTTCATCAGCGTCTCTCAAGTCGAGGAACGCGACCTTCACGGATTCAAAGCTCGGCGCGAAGAGCTTGAAATCGCCCTGCGCAAGCTTCAGTTTGAAAAAGGCTATAACATTGCGGTTCTCGTTATCACCGATGTCGCACTCCTCAAAAGCATGGTTCTTGCGGTGGGCCCTGAGAACATCATCGCCGCACTTCCCTTCAGCCGCATTGATGACACTCTCTATTCGGCACCCGGCGTCGTCTCTCGCAAACGTCAAATCTTCCCTGCCATCTGTGATGCGATCGAGCATGCCCACAGATAACGTGGTGGTGATCTTCAGTCGGAGTGTCAAATCCTGAAACAAAGACCTGGAACCATTGGTTCGCACTCGTGTGATGGAAGCCAGATGTTTTTCCACAAAAGCGGAACAAATCACATGGCTACCAAAAACGAAATGGCGTAAAAGGAATCTTTGGTAAGCCCAATCTGAGTGTCGTGAAATGGTCACTCCCCAATCACACAAGGCACCAATATCCCGTCGCTCATGCCGTGGATTTTTTTCTTGTCCGCGGGAACCAAGGTGGCTAAGCAGCCGCCAAAAGTAGTTTCCCCTTGTTTGTCTGTAAAAAAGTAAGGACACAACCTAGCCCGCACTTCGATCATTCTGACGCTACCGTCTTCATTGAAAACCGGATGCATGAACCGCCTGCCCTCTTTGAATTCCTGCATCAACCAAGGTTGCTTGCTGGATTGGGAGAGCGCAAACCGCAACCTTTCCTGCCACTCCATGGCAGAAAGATCATGTCCGACAAACACCCCTCGGGATCCCCAAGCGTTCTCATGAAAGCCGCTGATTTTCAAAACCAATTCCCTTTCTTTTTGGGAAAAATCCCCAACATCATCCCAAGAATGCGCAT
Organism: Luteolibacter sp.; assembly: GCA_044237185.1. Taxonomy (GTDB): domain Bacteria; phylum Verrucomicrobiota; class Verrucomicrobiia; order Verrucomicrobiales; family Akkermansiaceae; genus Luteolibacter. The sequence goes on along the minus strand of JBIIFS010000001.1, from coordinate 21,770 downwards.
CGAGACGCGGCAGTGAGGCGTGAGGCGGCAGCGGTTGAGGATCAACAACCCAACCGAACGGAATCCATTCCCTTAATCTCCGCAAATGACTTCCACGCAGAGATTGCTCCCAGATCTTTTTCAAGGCGGGCGACCAAAACAACGCGAGCCAGAGCTTATCCTCCAAATGAGCCTTGAACGGAGGTGTGAGGACCGCCTCACCTCGCGCCGATTTCTCAGCCAGCTTTCGCGAATACGGCATCGACTCCCAATCAAACAACTCAAAGAACCGATACATCTCACGACCACACTCCTCGTATTCCTCAGCATTTTTCACATTCCATGCCTCACCGAGTTGCTTTGCCAGCCATGTCATTTCCGCCCGATAATCCTTTGCTTCCTCAGAAATCAGAATATCTCCTCCATCGGGGAGCAGCTTGCGGAAGCCTTCCACCATGCCATCGGGGCCACCCAAAACCTCGAAATCTGCCTCAGCATAGGTCTTTGAAAGCCATGCGGTAATACCTATCCCGCCAGGCACACTGTCGAGCTCAGTGAGAGCGAAATGACCTTTCGCAAGTATCAAATCCGGACGAATCACTCGGGGGAATTGTTCTGCTAGCCCCGGATCCCTTTGCAGATTTGTCAGCCATTCCGGCTTGCCATCGTCTAGCAAATCCGACAGCCATGATTCGATTTTTCCCGCAGCCGAGCGCCGGTAGAGCGAATCACAAGCTTGTTGAAACTTAGCAAGAGGATGCCCCATTGACATCATTTCCTTGGCCTCTGCTACAGTAAGCTTCAAAGGCTCAGGCGACCACTGCCACGAACCGCCGCCAAACAATCCGCCTTCCGGCAGTTTTTTCATCAAATCATGCAATGCAATGGCCACGCCGGAGCCTCATCTCCGAAACGCATTTTTGCAAGTCGCCATGCCTTAAACAAAAAAAACCATTCGAAATTCAAATGAACCGCAAACCATGAAAATTCGCAATTTACAATCTTTGTCACGGCCATGACAAAGATTGTAAGACGGCCCATGATCACAAGCATTGAATCTCTGTCCTTGGATTGACATGGATGTCATGGCCCAGTTCTGCGCCGTATGAGAGATCGAAACCTTGATCCGATCATGAAAATAACTACCCGAATGCCCGCCATTGACCTCCAACCCCTTTTCATTTCATTCTCCCGCTTGTGAGTCACAATCCTGTAGAGCCATCCTTGGCAGCCTTCGAAGCGTTTTCCAAACAAGGAAACGTTGTTCCGGTATATACCCAACTTGCTGCCGATTTCGAAACTCCCCTCTCTGCTTATCTGAAAATCCGTGATGCCAAGTATTCGTTCCTATTGGAGTCTGCTGAAGCGACGGACAAGGGCGGTCGGTGGTCAATAGTCGGCTCGGGTCCGAAACGGATTTTTTCAGCAAAGGGAAAAGACATCTCCATCACAGAAGGAAGCAAGTTGCGCACGCTTCAAGCACCAGATGATGTGCTCGCCGCGTTGGAGCGAGAGATGGCCCCGTTCCATCCCGTCCCCAACCCTGCCCTGCCACCCTTTTCCGGCGGCATGGTCGGCTACCTCGCCTATGATGCGGTAAGACAGTTTGAACCCACCCTCGGTGATTCGCCACCAGATTCACTCGGCGTGCCGGATGCATTGTTCATGCTCGCGGATACCTTGTTGGTATTTGACCACCGCCTCCGCCGTTTGCATATCATCGCAAATGCGTTTCTAGACGAACATGCTTCACCAGCAGAAGCCTACGCCGCTGCATCAGGACGCATTCATTCGATCATTGAAATTCTCAACCGTCCCCTTCACGTCCCAGCGCTCAATGGGCTAGTGAAAATTACCGATGAGCCTGCGGTTTCCAATACCACTCAGGCAGAATATGAACAGATGGTGCGCGACGGGAAAGAATTCATCTCTGCAGGCGATATTTTCCAATTTGTTCCCAGCCAACGTTTCACTACGGACTTCGATCAATCACCTGTCGACCTCTATCGAGCACTGCGTTACGTCAATCCATCCCCTTACATGTTCGTTTTGGAAATGGGTGACTTCGCACTCGTCGGTTCATCGCCAGAAGTGCATGTTCGCTCCATTCAGGGTCGCATCGATATCCGCCCAATCGCCGGCACTCGTTGGAGAGGGAAAACAGCCGAAGAAGACGATGCTCTCGCGGCCGACCTTCTCAATGATCCGAAAGAGCGAGCGGAACACCTCATGCTGGTTGATCTCGCCCGCAACGATGTCGGACGGATCGCCAAACATGGTAAGGTTTCTGTCGATGATTTCATGATCATCGAGCGTTACAGCCATGTCATGCACATCGTTTCCAACGTCACTGGTGAACTCGATCCATCACACACCGCCTACGATGTTCTCCGCGCAACCTTCCCTGCCGGTACGGTTTCAGGCGCGCCGAAAATCCGTGCCATGCAGATTATCAACTCACTCGAAAAAAACAAACGCTGCGCTTATGCGGGAGCCGTCGGTTATTTCGGATTCGATGGCTCACATGATTCCTGCATTACCCTCCGCACATGCCTTTTGAAAGACGGCAAAGCCCACGTTCAAGCAGGTGCCGGCGTCGTTGCCGATTCCGATCCAACCTACGAATACAACGAGACCGTCAATAAATCCAAAGCCCTGCTACGCGCGATCGCTTTAGCGAAAACCTTAAAGGATTAATCGACTCCTCTTCATTGAGGTTTAAAATTTAAAGTTTAAAATTTCCAACACATGCTTCTCATCCTCGATAACTACGATTCCTTCACCTACAACCTCGTCCAATATTTTGGCGAACTCGGGGTTGAAATGAAAATTTTCCGCAACGATGCGCTCACGGTTGCTGATGTGAAAAAGCTCGCACCAGAAAAAATCTGTATCTCTCCAGGTCCGTGCACGCCGAATGAAGCAGGCATCTCTCTGGAGCTCATCCGTGAGCTCGGTCCAACCACTCCCATCCTCGGTGTATGCCTAGGTCACCAATCCATCGGACAAGTCTATGGCGGTGATGTCGTTCGTGCGGATCGTCTGATGCATGGTAAAACCTCTCCCATCCACCACAACAGCAGCAGTGTGTTCGCCGGTTTACCAAATCCCTTTGAGGCCACCCGCTACCATTCGCTCATCGTCAAGCGCGAGACCTTGCCTGATTGTCTTGAAATCACCGCATGGACGGCTGAAAACGAAATCATGGGACTGCGCCACAAAGAGCATCCCGTCCACGGCGTTCAGTTCCACCCAGAATCCATACTCACCGAGAACGGCAAACAAATCCTGGAAACATTTCTCAAATTCTAATGTAACGCCGATCTACCGCCTACCTCGATCAGTCGGGGTCGCCGTCTTAAATTCCGCCGCAGCGCATACGTCTTGCTTGAGGTTCAATGTTTAAATTTTAAAGTTTGTGTCACGCTTCTACCTTGCTCCTAACAACTGGACCGAATCGCCATTTCTCGATGGCGATGAAGCCAAGCACCTCGTTCAAGTGCTACGAATCCAATCTGGAGAAACGATCACGGTTTTCGATGGTCTGGGGAATTTCGCAGAAGCTCGCGTGCTCTCTGTGTCCAAACAAAGAGTCGATCTCATGTTGGAACTCGCTGAGTCTAAGCCGATTTCGCTTCCGGAAATCACTCTTGCTCAAGCTATTCCAAAAGGGAAAAACATGGATTGGATCGTCCAAAAAGCCGTAGAGCTCGGCGTTTCAAAAATCCAGCCTCTGGTCACTCGTAACACGATCGTCTCTCCCGGAGATGATAAAGCAGGAAAATGGCGCCGCACCGCCCTCGAGGCTTGCAAGCAATGCGCCCAGTTCACGATTCCCGTCATCGCCGATCCCGTCAGCTTCGACACATGGATCACATTCAATGAGCCCACGGAATTGAAAATCATCGCCTCACTCGCCGAGAATCCGCGAAATTTCCGTGAAACCCTTGCCGCACATCCCGAAATCGAATCGGTAACCATCCTAATTGGGCCGGAAGGTGATTTTACCTCTAAGGAGATCGATGCATCACTCGAAGCCGGCTTTATTCCTGTCACCCTCGGCGATCTCGTTCTACGCGTCGAAACCGCCACCCTGTTCTGCCTCTCCGCCGTGCGTTTTCAATATCTATAAACCCTTGGACCGCGCGTCTCCAGACGCGCATTCTTCATTTGATAAAGCCTCTTTCAAACCCTCTTTCCCCTTGACCGTATACCTTCCACGGTGTTCGTTCCCCTCGATAATGTCTGGCCAGTCACCAACATCCAAACTTTGGGTCCGCGAGGTTCTGAAATCAAAACTCCACCGCGCCGTCATCACAGAGGCCGATGTGGATTATGAGGGCAGCATTGAGATTCCTCGCGATCTCATGGACGCCGCCGATCTCTGGCCGGGCGAAAAAGTTCTCGTTGCCTCGATCACCACCGGAGCCCGCCTTGAAACCTATGTCCTCGAAGGCCCGCCCAATACCGGGAAAATCCTGATCAACGGCGGCGCCGCCCACCTCATCAAAAAAGGCGAACGCGTTGCGATCATGGCTTTCGGATATTCCGATACGCCTATCAAACCAAATAATCTCCTGATGGGAGATCACAACGAGATCCTTAGGGATCGCTGAGTTCGGTTCTTGCTTGGGTGCGGTTTAAGAAATTCAACCACAAAGCGCGCAAACAACGCAAAGTGGTTGAAATCAGAATTTATTTTCTTCTCTCACCAGAGGTTTTAACCGAATGAAAGTTCATTCACTCGGTGACTCAGGATGAAGCTAGCCGAAGGCGTGCTGAATCAATTAATCCACATCCGTCCTGAACGGTGATGCAGGAAAACCTTCCTTATTGAACAGATTTACATCAGGAACATTGATCCAACCGTAGCGAGCTGCTTTTGGTGATTTGACTTCAGCGGCTGAAACGATGATTTTACTGCCTTTGATTTCAGCTTTTGCAGGAACATGTTTTCCGTCCTCGCCAGCAATCGTGAAGCCTTTGAGGTCGCCATCTTTTGCGACGAGTCCGCCTCCGAGGTGCTTGAAGCTGAGTTCGATTGTATCGCCACTCACCTTCATTGAATTATAAATAGGTCCCGAATAGACGATTTTTTCTCCGTAAGCAATGGCACGTGCTGCGGATGCAAGACGTTGGCCGACGGGTTGCTTGTTTTTTGGATGGATGTCATTTGCATCACCCACATCGGTAGTCACGGCCATTGCGGTGTTTTCGGATTTGGAAAGCGTAAGGAGCTGTGCCTCACGGATTTCCGGTGGCTGACCCTTGAACGGAGCAATCTGAACGTAGATGAATGGAAAATTTCCCTGTTTCCACTTATTTCTCCAATCGGCAATCATCGCTGGAAACAAGGTGCGGTATTCTTTGGAATTATTTGCGTTGGATTCGCCTTGATACCAGATCACCCCTTTCATTGCGTAAGGCACAATGGGTGCAATCATACCGTTGTAGAGAGAAGTTGGATAACCTGATCCGACTGGTTTCTCAGGAGGAGCAGCGATCGTCTTTTCGGCAATATCCACATATCCTTTGAGTTCAGTTTCACTTCCAAGACCTTCGATGCTGGTCCAAGCCTGTGCAGGAGTGCCGCCCCATGAGGTGCTGACCATGCCCACAGGCACACCGAGTTTCTCGTGAAGTTCTTGAGCGAAGAAATATCCGACCGCAGAAAATTCTCCGACTGTTTCAGGTGATGCCGTGATCCATGATCCTGTATGCGTGGTAAGAGGCTGAATCGAGGTGGTTTTTTTTACCGTGAACATCCGGATTTTTGGATAGTTTGCTTTTGACGCGTGTTCTTTCTGGGGATCAATTCCTTTCAAGAGCCATTCCATATTTGATTGCCCGGAGTTCACCCAGACTTCACCGACCAAAATCTCTTTGATTTCGATCGTGTTCTTTCCGGAGATTTTCATGGTGAGCGGATCACCGACTTCAAGCGGTGCAAGATCCACACGCCATTTTCCACCCGCTGCCGTGGTGGTGAGCTTTTGTTTTCCGATCTCAACCGTAACCTTTTCCCCATCATCAGCAGTTCCCCATACCGGCACTTTTTGCCCACGCTGAAGCACTGCGCCATCGGTGAAAAGAGGATTAGGCACCACATCGGCTTGAACAAAACTCGCTCCTAGCGAGACGGAAATACAAGTGATGGCTAGATATTTTGAAATGGGATTTGAGATCATCGTTGTTATTATTTTGGGTTTAGAATTGGAGTCATATCTGATCGAAAATTCTTATACTAGGCATGATTTTCGAATCTTTCACCTTCCCTGCAAGAAAACCTAGCCTAGAAGTAAGCCAGATGAAAAACATCCATCTAACGGATATCGAGGCGATGGAAAAGCTGGTGCGTGTGCAATTTGCCAACTCGCTTCCTGGCCCAAAACCCATTTCCCTGATCGGATCGGTCAATGAAGCCGGACAAACCAACCTCGCCCCGTTTTCCTCGGTCACGCATCTTGGCTCAAATCCCCTCCTGATCGGCTTGATTTCACGCCCGGATCTGGTGGATCGGCACACGTTAGCCAATATCATCCAAACTCGTTCCTATACGATCAATCACGTCCACTCCGGGATTCTCGACCAGGCCCATCATTGTTCAGCCCGATACCCGCGCGAGATTTCCGAATTCACCGCCACCGGCTTGACCCCTCATTTCGAACCCGGGATCGCCGCTCCCTTTGTGGCTGAATCTCGATTCCGCTTCGCTCTCGATCTGGTTGAAACAGTTCCGATCACCGCGAACGACACGATCCTCATCATCGGAAAAGTCCGCTTGGCGCAAATCCCTGAAGAACATCTCGCAGCGGATGGCGCGGTGGATCTCGCCGCACTCGGTTCACTGGCCTCCACAGCTCTCGATACCTATTTCGAACTCAGCCAGCCAACACGCCTACCCTACGCAAAAGCTAAGAAGACCCTGTAACCTGACTGCCTGATGTCATCCGCAACGCTCATTTTTCCCCACCAACTGTTTGAAGCCCATCCTGCTCTAGCAAAGGACCGGCCTGTCTATCTCGCTGAAGACCCTTTGTATTTTGGAAATGACCCGATTTATCCGATAGCTTTTCACAAACAAAAACTCGTTCTGCACCACGCATCCATGCTGGCTTACGCGGATGAGCTTCGGGCTAAGGGATACGAAGTAACCATTCTCCCTCATACTCGGGATTACCGAAAAGCCCTGCCAAAAAAGATAACTGAACTCCACCTCGCCTACCCCCACGATTTCATTCTCGAAAAGCGTGTCAGAGACTTTGCCAGTCATCGCGGGCTTTCCTTAACCGTTTACCCATCACCCGCCTTTCTCTCACCTCCTGAATTTCTGGAAGAGCATATCGCCCGCCGCAAAAAGCCTTTCATGGCGACCTTTTACCAGGCGCAGCGCAAACGCATGGGGATACTGATCGATGCTGATGGAAACCCGGCCGGCGGGCAATGGTCCTTTGATGAAGACAATCGCAAAAAGCTCCCCAAGCAATACGCTCCACCCTTCGCGCCCAAAACCCCAAAAAACGCCTATGTCATCGCATCGATCGCGCACATTGAAAGCCTATTTCCCAGTCACCCGGGAAACTGCAAAACCTTCCGCTACCCCGTCACTCGCGCCGATGCAAAGGCATGGTTGAAAACATTCATCTGTGAACGTTTTCAAGAGTTTGGAATCTACGAAGACGCAATCTCCACCGAGCATGCTTTCATCCATCACTCCGTCCTGACTCCGATGCTGAACATCGGATTGCTAACGCCTCAGGAAATCGTCGATGCCGCACTCGCTCAACAGGATCATGTTCCACTCAATTCTCTCGAAGGATTCATCCGCCAAATCATCGGTTGGCGAGAGTTCATGCATGGCGTTTACCGCCACCGCGGCACCGAAATCCGCAATCTCAATTTTTTCCAACACACCCGACCCATCCCGAAATCGTTTTACGACGCAACCACCGGCATCCCTCCCATTGATCGCATCATCCGCCAGCTTCAAGATGAGGCCTATTGCCATCACATTGAGCGACTCATGGTGCTGGGAAATTTCATGCTGCTTTGCCGCTTCGATCCTCATGCGGTCTACCAATGGTTCATGGAATTCTTCATCGATGCCTATGATTGGGTCATGGTTCCTAATGTCTACGGCATGTCTCAGTTCGCCGATGGTGGAACGTTCACCACCAAACCCTACATTTCTGGATCGAACTACGTCCTAAAAATGTCCGATGAAACCAAAGGCCCGTGGACCGAAATCTGGGACGCCCTGTTCTGGACCTTCGTCGGCGATCACCAAGAGCTTTTCCTGAAAAATCCTCGTTCCGCCATGATGGCTAGAAACTGGCAGAAATTTTCTGACGAGAAGAGGCAGAAGCTTTATGGGATCGCAGGATTTCCAATTCTGTGAATTTAGTGTTTTTAGCAGTGCGTAAATCCACCATCCTTCCTGTCGATGCCGTCCCTCGATGAAGCCACTCTCCGCAAAGCCGCCTCATGGCAGGATTTCAAAGAGGCACAGGACCTGCTCAACACAGGCGCGGTCATTTCTTCCGAATCAACTCCAGATGGTTTTCAGGGTTCTGTAAAAATTGGAACACGAACCTACCGAATCACCGTAGTCGCCCGCACTCCCACTTGGCTTGACGCTAAATGCCCCTGCCCCAAAAACCAACGCGAAGGTGCGTTCTGCCCGCACGCGATCGCTATAGGGTTACATCTTATAGTTCCTCCGAAGCCCTCCGCAGTAAAACCCGACAAACCTGCGGAAAACCCCATCCCTGAACTCTCATGGAAAGTCCGCTTCCAAGGCCCTTGGCAGAAATCTCTGGAAAAAGGCCACGCAGCGATCGGACTCAGTAGCTCCGATCACGCACCCACACCCGCGGACCAACGACTCACCACTTGGTTGATCGCCCAAAAACAAACCTCCAGCAACAGCCTCCAGCTGGTGCTCAACGGCAAACAACTCTCCGAATTCCTCAATCACGCTCGGAATCATCCGGAAATCAGCACCTCAGAGGGCTCGTTGAGCATTGAGACACGCACCCAGATTCGCATTGCCGACTGCACGCTTTCGGAAAAAACCGTTCGGATCACCCCTAGAGCAGACAAAGTTTTCAAAATCGGCGACTCCTTCTGGAGTGTATCTGACATGAGCGTCGCACAAGTCGGAAATAAGGAAATCCCTGTTTCCCTCATGCCCGTGCTTGATGCCCTCGCTTCCGGAAAGCCAGCAAACCTCGATTTGGCGAGTTTTCTCAAAGAACTCGATCCACTTCAGGTTTTCATCGATTTCAGCGCCTCCGCTTGGTTCGAGTCACTGCAGTTCATTTCGGCCGAACCAGCGTTCAAACTCTCAATTTCCGGAGGTCCTTCCAAGCTTCAGGCTACCTTTCACACAAGTTATTCACAAGTTCTTCCATGCCTCGATGGAACCCACCTGACATCAGCCAATCCCCAAGCCGTACACCAGGCTCGCCGCCAGATTTGCCAGTATTTCACCCCACTTTCCGATACCTCATACGAACTCACGGATTCCGATCAAATCAGGGACCTGCTAACCCAAAAAATCGGCAAATTTCCACCCAACTGGCAGGTTGAACTCACGCCAGCCATCCAAAAACTAGCTTCTTCCTACGTGGTCATTTCTCCCCGAATCGAGATTCTTTCCTCCGATGACCAGTCACTCGTTTTCAACCTCAGCTTCCAAACGGAATCGGGTGAAATCATCCCCTCAAGCGAAATTCGGCGACTCCTCAGGTCCAAAAATTCCCCGTCAAATCAGCGCATCATCCTCTACAATGATATCGAGAATCTCATCGATCCTCTGTTCGAAGATCTCGATATCCAACAACAAAACGGTCGTTTTACAGCAAAGCGGGCCAGTGCCGAAATCGTCCTTGAAATAGCTAATATTCTCAAACAATCAACCTTTGTTAATAAATATGAAAAATGTCCACAACTTGTTGATAACCATTTACTTAACGTTATTCCAAGATCCTACCAAGTCGCCGGATATTCGTGGCTGGTCGATCGTCTCACAAGGTTCAGTGGCGCCCTCCTTGCCGATGATATGGGATTAGGCAAAACGTTGCAAACAATCGCTTGTATAGAACATTTTTTTGCAAGTTATTCACAATCCTCCCCAGTTCTGATTGTCGTCACTACCTCCCTGCTCGGAAACTGGAAAGCCGAGTTCAAACGCTTCGCACCAGAACGGCGGATCATTACGCTGCATGGAACTCAGAGGGACACATTGAGGGATAAAATCGAGCCCTCTGACGTCATCCTGACCACGTATGCCACCCTTGCCCGGGACCTCGCCTGGCACCTCCGCCAGAATTACTCGATCGCCGTGATCGATGAAGCCTCGCTCATTCGTAACCCAGATACGGATCACTTCAAAGCGGTCGCCAAAATTAACGCGAAGTATCGGATCGCCCTGACCGGAACTCCTGTCGAAAACTCCGCCCGGGATCTGTGGTCAATCTTCCGTTTCATCCAACCCGGATGGCTAGGTTCCCGTAAAGATTTCCAAGAACGCTACGAAATCCCACTAAAAACACCGGAAACCCATGCCCGGACCGCGACGCTGCTCCGGCTTAAAACCTCTCCCTTCACCCTCCGCCGCACCAAAACCGAGGTCGCGCCCGATCTCCCATCCAAAATCCTCATCGACGAATTCTGTAGTCTGTCACGCGAACAAGAATCCACCTACCGCGAAATCCAGAAGCAAGGTCTTCAACTGATCGATGAAATCCGGTCTTCAGGCCAGATCGCGGCCGCCCGTATGCAACAACTCACAACCCTCCTGCGCCTTCGCCAGAGCTGTTGCGACCTTGCCTTGTTCGATTCGGAAAAACTCAAAAACCTCCCCATCGCACGTCGATCCGCCAAATTGGAGCGACTCCTTGAAATCGCCGAGTCATCCATCGCCGCTGGCAGCCGCATTCTCGTTTTCTCACAGTTTCAGAAACAACTCGTCGAAATAGGAATCGCCCTTGCTGAAATCGGCATTCCATCCATCCGCCTCGACGGTCAAACCCGTAATCGCCAAAGCATGGTCGATCATTTCCAATCGCCAGATGGTCCACCCGTTTTCCTCATCTCTCTAAAGGCGGGCGGATATGGCCTGAACCTTACGGCCGCTGACATCGTCATCCACTTCGACCCATGGTGGAACCCCGCCGCCGAAGACCAAGCGACCGACCGCGCCCACCGGATTGGACAGACCAAGCCCGTCACCGTATTCCGCCTCCTGACCCGCAACACCGTCGAAGAAAAAGTCGTCCGTCTCCAAATCACCAAAAAAGCTCTGGCCGAGTCGCTCAACGAATCCCTGTCACCCGACGATGCACCTGCGTGGAATGCGGAGGAAATTGAAAAACTGATCCGCGAGTGAAACTTTAAAATTTAAAACTCCAAACTTCAATTTTACGCTGCCGGCTCGGTAGATCATTTCACCCTCAAATTAAAACTCTGCGTCTCTCGGCGACCTCTGTGTCTCCGCGGTGAATCAAACCAAATGATCAAACCTTGCGACCGCGAGCATTTTTCTTCCCATTCCATACCTAACCCCGCTAATTTCCGATCATGTTCAAGGAATTCAAGGAGTTCGCATTCAAAGGCAACCTCATCGACATGGCGGTTGGCATCATGATCGGCGGGGCATTTGCCACGGTTGTAAAATCGCTCGTGGACAATGTTTTCATGCCACCGCTAGGCTTACTCCTGGCGAACGTCGATTTTAGGAAACTGGAATATGTGATGGAAGATAGGGTTCTGGAAAAAGACGGAATCGAAGTCATTCCCGCCGTGTCCTTGAAATACGGACAATTCATCACAGATTTGATCTCATTTCTTCTGATGGCCTTTGTGGTTTTCATCGTGGTAAAAAAAGTCATTTCCCTGCTTCATAAAAAAACTGACGAGCCGGCACCCGCACCTAGCAAGGAAGAAGTCCTGCTCACCGAGATCCGTGATATTCTGGCGAAAAAGTCATAATTTTTCTCACTTCACCATTTACTCTTCACCATTCCAATGAAACTTCTCAATACGCTTCGCCGCAAAGCCCGTGCATCGATTAAAGAACTCGCCGATCTCACGGGGTTCTCAGAATCCGATGTCTCCGCAAAAATTTCCGCATGGGAAAAAGATCGCACGATTCTCGGTTATCATGCGGTGACCAACCAAGAAGTGATGGGAGACACCTCGGTATCGGCTTTCATCGAAGTGCGTCTAACCCCGGAACGCGGCGGTGGTTTCGATCGCTTAGCCATGAGAATCGCGCGCTTTGATCAAGTGGTTTCATGCTACCTCGCATCGGGTGGATATGATTTACTGGTCGTGGTCGAGGGCCATGATCTCCGCGAGGTGGCGCGTTTTGTTTCCGAGAAACTCTCTTCATTGGATGGAGTCTTATCGACAGCCACCCACTTCCGCCTGAAAACCTACAAGGAAAATGGCTTCCTCTTCGAGCAAGAGTCCGAAATTGAACGCCTCTCGGTTTCTCCGTAATCCAGGGTGGACCGCGTGACTCCAGCGATGCCCCGACAAAGTCGGTGGTCGCGCCTCATCATGAAAACCCCGCACCTCACGCCCTACCTTCCTGAGTTTTTAACAAGGAAAGGTCCTTTAAGTGAATTCATTTATTTTGGCTTCAAACAGGCATGGGCCTGCATTTTCGGAGGCTTGTTATTAGCCGGAATATTGGGAACGGCAGTGTGGTTTCCTGATCTTGGAATCTCGCGTTATGATTTTCTTTTTATCTACGCTCTATCCATTCAAGCATGCCTCTTGCTTTTTAAACTTGAGAGCTGGCGCGAAGTCGGTGTCATTTTATTGTTTCACGCCATGGCCAGCGCGATGGAGCTATTCAAAACCTCGGACAGCATTGGTTCATGGAACTACCCGGAAGATTCAGCCATGCGCATCGGCAACGTTCCATTGTTCACCGGATTCATGTATTCCGCAATCGGCTCTTACATGGCACGAGCGTGGCGAATCTTTGATTTCAAATTCACTCACTTTCCGCCCTTGTGGATCGCGGGTTCCATCGCATTTCTCGCTTACGCAAACTTTTTCACCCATCACTATCTCGTCGATATCCGCTGGCTGTTAATTGTGATCGGCGTTTTTGCATTCGCAAAAACAAAGATTCATTTCAAACCAAAATCCGTGAATCTAAGCATGCCCTTGTTGTTAGGATTCTGTCTTGTCGCAGCATTCATCTACTTAGCTGAAAATCTCGGAACCCTCGCTCGAGCCTGGCAATACCCAGGTCAGGAGCACGGATGGAAACCTGTCCATTTCTCCAAATTCACCGCTTGGTATCTGCTCATGCAACTCTCCTTCATTCTCATCTACGCCCTGCGACAATTGGAGTTTAGATTGGGAAAGAAAAGAGGTAATACGGACAGACAGGAATAAACGCGGATTTTTGATCTCAGAAATTCAATAAATCCTGACTTTATCAGTGAATTAATTTAGAGGCGTATTCATAATTATCCGCGTTTATCCGCGTTTATCCGCGTTTATCCGCGTTTATCCGTGTCCATCCGTGGTTCGAGTTTTCTACTTCTAATCCAAAATCCTCACCTCATCTGCCTGAACCAGCGCTTCGAGTTTTCCATCGGTCTCCACCATCAATTCACCACCGGAGCCGATTCCCCGCACGATTCCTTCGCGGCGTTGATCTGCGATAAGATAGGAAACGAGATGTCCCGTCAGAGAGCAGCGCTCACGAATCGATTTCAAAGAATCCGCATATCTCTGATTGATACCATTGGCATATCGACTCATTCGGGTCACAACCTCATGTAAAACCTCCGCCCTAGGGTAAACACGTCCGGTTTGCTCATGCAGAGAAGTTGCTGCGAGCTCTTTAGGAAAATCGGTTGAGTTGATATTGATCCCTATTCCGACAATCACGAAATCCTTACCCGCCTCAACAAGGATACCGGCAATCTTTTTTCCTCCGACCCGCACATCGTTCGGCCATTTGATTTCCGAGAGCGGCACATAATTTTCCAACGCCTCTGCCACGGCCAGACCTGTAAGTAATGAAAGCCGATGCCATAATACTTTCGATGCGATGGGCTTGAGCAGAATCGAAAACGCGAGGTTCTCTCCCTTTGGTGAAACCCAAACCCCACCACGCCTTCCCCTGCCCGCTGTTTGTTCTTCCGCCACAAACACCAAACCCTCAGCCATACCTTGCTCGGCAAGTTTGCGCAGTTCGTCATTTGTCGATCCGACCTGCTCCCGCCACAACAAGCGATACGGATCCGGCAACTGCGCAGCGATATCCTGAAAGTCGTTCCGTGATGGATGGGAATTCATTCGATTCTATTGGCGTCTGTTAAAGGCTTTCCAACTTTTCCATGGGTATGAAATCCAGTCCTATATCAAGCGCAGGAGCCGAATGGGTTAGCGCGCCCACCGAGATAAAATCCACTCCCGTCTCTGCGATTTCCCTAACCGTCTCCAAGTTCACCCCACCACTTGCTTCCAAGCGAATCATTGGATTTTTCTCACGCATTTTGACCGCCTCACGCAAATCATCGAGAGGCATATTATCTAACAAAATATAATCCACAGCTTCAAGCGCTAGAAAGTCCGCAACCTGATCCAACCGATCCGCCTCAAGCTCGACTTTGACGTGGGGCTTTTCGGATTTCAGCAAACGAATCGCCGCTTGCAGAGATTCCAAATCTCCATCTGACACGAGATGATTGTCTTTCACCATGGCACGGTCATACAAACCCATGCGGTGATTGGTTCCGCCACCGTCCAACACCGCTTTTTTTTCCAAAGTGCGGTAACCTGGCGTGGTTTTGCGGGTATCCAAAATCTTCGCACGTGTGTGTTTTACCGCAGCGACATATCGGGCGGTTATACTCGCGACGCCTGAAAGGCGTTGTAAAAAATTCAATGCCGTGCGCTCGGCGGTGAGGATCGATCTAGCTTTGCCCTCAATCATCATCAAAACCGCCCCCTCACTCACCCGACTCCCATCCTCCACCAAGACCTGAACTACCAAAGAAGGATCCACCTCGGAAAATACTTTTTCAGCAATTGAAACCCCGGAAACTACTCCCTCATGGCGAACCGATAAAAACGCCCGAGCCGTTTTGTCCTCAGGAATGAAATATGCCGATGTGACATCGCCCTCACCGATATCCTCTTTCAAAGCCATCATGATCAATTCGTGGGACATAAAATAGACTGGTTAGGTAAATGGAAATTTGTAAGCGACTTTATTCGCCCATCACCGTTACAGCAATACTTCTCTGGTGAGGTTGACGCCGGTGTTCGAAAATGAAAATTCCCTGCCAGGCTCCCAAAGCCATACGACCTCTGAGGATGGGAATCACTTCCGAAGAACGGGTTAGCACCATACGGATATGACTGGGCATATCATCAGGGCCTTCGAGAGTGTGGACAAAATCCGGATCATCTTCACGAACCAATCGATCAAACCATCTTTCCAAGTCTCGCCGCGCGCTGGGGTCGGCGTTTTCCATCAGAACCAAGCTCGCACTTGTATGCCGCAACAGCACGGTAACTTGCCCTGATACAATTCCTGAATCGCTTACAATTCCTGCGATTTCATCGGAAATTTCGTATGTTCCCTTGCCTCGGGTTCGAATGGCCAACTCGGCAGTATAAACTTTCATCAGCTATCGGGATAATAGTTTGGTCAATGTTTCGGCAGTCGCGACATTCAGGAAACGAACACGCTTTGGGGATATTCTCCTGACGCTGAAAAATCGATCCTGAGCCTGATCCTTCATGACTTGGATCCGCTGATTGGCTTCTGCTGTGAATTGTTCAGCGGCGGTTTCGTTTTGAAATTCCAAATCCCATAATAACCCAGATGAAGTCTCCCCGTCGGCGAACAACAGATAGCCATCACGCGACCATTCACGTGCCACTTCTTCGGCAATCCCGACGTCCCCCATTTCCTCCAACCACAAACGCAATCCCAAGTAACCCGCGCTCTCAGTGAGAAAGATTTCATCATCCGTTTTCGGAAAATCCATCGCACCCCCGCGACCTGACTCTGCGGGAAAAGCGAGATGATAAGTCGTTTGCGGCGGATTTCTCATCGCCTCGGAAAAAATCTTCTCTCCCTTCACATAATGTGTGTTAGCGAAAGCCCTACCCGATGTCATGGGAAAGATTTTCAGACCCTGAATGAAGGGAGGAAGTGATAACATGAGGCGCTCGACAGCACCGTTTTCATCCATTGGCATGAAACCCATATGGCGCGCACTGTCAGCATAAAACCTCGATTCCGCCCCATAAGATGCGCCTGCGTGTATAGCCTCGCGCGTCCTAGCCGCATCATCGCCGGGATAGCTTACAGGCGCAGGAAAATGCTGATTCAACAAAATGCGCACCAGCAAACCTATCATCGCTGCCTGATCCGGAACATTTTTCAAATCAAACCGATCCGTTACCCAGCCCTGACCGGCTTGCTCGTCAAACCATGAGAGAACACCCACGGATTTTATCGCAACGAGCTGGTTGATTAGTTTATCATCCACTGCCAACCAACCCATGCGTCGGTAGGCTTCTTGCCTGTCATCCATACCCTGCGGCCCGAGCCGGCTTTCAAGTGCCGCTTCGATACGATATCCGAGTTCCTCGCCAGCCACTTGATGAACCACGGGATTCGATAAAAAATGCAGCCCGTAATCCTTTTCGACTTTGGAAATCAATTCCTTAGGCACAGCTACCTCACCCCCGCCCTGTGCAAGCGAACGAAGAGAATCATTCTCTTTCTTGAGCATTTCAATCTCCTCTTCCGCAATACGGAGTTGATTTTCCACACCCTCAAGTGATTCCCTGCCCGCATCCGGCGCCTTGTCCGCGCGATACATCCAACCGCCCGCTCCAAGCGCGGCACCTATGAGTAACGTGAGTAACTGTTTTTCAGATATCATCGCACTGTCAATTACCGCCCTTTGGGAGCTGCGAAAGGATCCGATTCAAGAGCCGAAGGAGATCCGAAAAAATTTTCCGCATACACGCCCTTGATAAGAGTAATTGCGATCGGTGCGCTACGATTCCCCAGCGCATCATACGAATAGATAAAACGACGCACGGGCATTTCATCTCCGGTTTTGGGATCGATTCGTTTGACCCTAGAATCAAACATCCGCTCTTCCGCCAGTTTGCCGTTTTTCTTGTTATAGCCGTAACTGAACTTATAGAGCTCACTACCATTACCATCGAAAATTTTGCATCCCGTCGGATTTCCATTCTTATCCATTCGATAAATCGTGAGCATGTTAACGGTGCCTTTTGCACTAAATGTCCGCTTGGTCAGAGTTCTATTATCCGGGCTGCGAACAAAAATTGTACGCGATCCATCATCATGGCGCATAACCCGAACGTTTGGACCGTCAACCGAATCAAAGCCCGATTCCTCCGCATTTACTGAAAGCACCCCAATGGCACAAATCATCAACAGGCGTATCAATTTCATGTATGAAGTAAAACCTGAGAAACCTGTCACATCAAGAAACGTTTCACCGCCTCGCGTTTGAGGCGCAATTCCCTCCATTCATTGACCAAACGGCTCGCTTCGATAATTCCACAACCGGCTGGAAGCGATATTTCACTTCCCTTCCACCATAAACCCCGGATCGCAACCACGGCTTCGAAAGTTCCTTGGTCCCAGACTCCGAACGGCGCGCCAAATTCAACCGGACAACCCAATCGCTTACGCCACTCACAGAGCATTGCCATGGTTTGGTCGGTCCGTGGCAAAGGACCCAAAGCGGGAGTCGGATGCAATTTATGCAGCAGGCGAAGGGGCTCTTGCAGGGATTCTAAATCCACTGAAATGCCCGTTAAAAAATGAACAATCGAACCCAAGCGTAACACCTCGCGCCCCTTTCGCTTCAATTTTCCAAGATCGAGCAACTTCGCAACCAATGTCTGCGCCACGTATTCGTGCTCGCGAATCTCTTTTTCATCCACTCCAAAGACAGCCTCATCCTCTTGCCTCGCTGTCCCAGCAAGTGCCATGGTTTCCAAATGCAACCCACGCATGGAGATGAGAAGTTCCGGAGTCGCGCCTGCGAAGCCGGAATCGACATCCACCCAGCCATAGGCATGCAATGGCGCGCGCTGTGCTGCTATCGCCGCAATCATGTTGGCGGATGGCGTCCACCCTCCACGCACCTTGCCTTGTTCGGTAACCACGGGAACCGTTTTCTCAATCATCCCTTGCCCGATGCGGGTCATGATTTCTTGGAATACGAGGGAAAAAGGTACCGCATCCGGTGTTTCCCAATCGATCTCCAGTTTACCCGAAGGATTGGAAAACTTTTCTTGAAACTGCCGCAAGCTGAGGTGTTCGACTCTTTCCGGAATCTTCCACGGTTTTCCCCCTATCTCGAAGAAACCACATTTAAAGAATGCCACTCCGGATTCGGGTGGCGCATCCGCTTCACAAAACGGCCCATATCCCACTATCACCGTGCCATCTGTGCGGGCAAGCCATGCAATTGTCTCGCTCATCAAGTAGGTTCAAGCACTGCTTCCATCCGCAGTGGATTTTAAAACTTTAGGAGGCTCAGGTTTTTGATTTGGAATAATTTTTTTCACAAACTCAATCGGCACCCACCCACGTGTCCGAGTCGCAAAGCCCACATAAGCCCAGTCACCGCTCTCATCAATCACCTCCGCCAGTGAACCGGGTGGAGCATCGATCACTTCGGGCGAAGTTCGCGATGCGTCCGTATACAGTACGATTTTATCTCCAACAATCACCGCCTGTTTAGAGAGCTGCGCGAACTGAGCATCGTTCGGGTAGTAATGACAACCCAGTAGAGTGAAGATGATGATTAGCGGCGCGAGAATCAATCCCACCACTCCAAATATCCTTAGCCGATTTCCCGGTCTTGTCGCAAAAAAGACCAGGACCGCAAGCAACAAGATCCATGACCCTATCCGAAATCCGCTATACCAAGTCTCTAGCGAAACACGCGCCAATGCGTATTGATAAGCGGGACGTGTCACCGTGATCGAACCAAACTTGCGTTCAATGAATCGCAAGTTTTGGCGCGCTTCGGCATGACTGGCATCACGCGCCAATGCGCGTCTGTAATAGAGCGCAGCGTCACCGGGAGAACCCATCTTGTAGGCCGAGTTTCCAATGTTATAAAGGGTATCTGCGGAAAGCTTCGGATAGGGACCCGCATCCAACCAAAGCTTGGCTGCCTCCTCATACTTGGCCGCTTCGTATGCCTTCGTAGCTTTCGCCATGACATCTTCACCCCGTGCTGGTGGCATCAAAAAAGCAAACAAAAGTAGCCCGAAAGCCCCACGCCTAATTGCCCGCAGAATTTGCTGACGGCGTTTCGCTGGCAAAGCAGCTTCCTGTTTATCTTTTTGAAAACATAACCGATCGCGTTCCCGGACAATCTCACCGATTTCACCATCCATTTCATTGCCGAGCCACTTCTCCACGAATGCTCCGGCATTCCGAAGAAAATCCAAACCGCTACGACTTTCTGCCTTAATCACGTTTTGAAAATCCTTTTTCATCTGCAGCTTGGTTTCATCTCTCTCAAGCAAATGCCCGTAACGCATCCACAGCGATTTGACGATCAGAAGAAGTGCAGTCAGGATTAAAATGATTTGAACGATTTTAATCGTAAAATCAGGCTGCTCTTCCATCAGCAAACTCCCTGAGTTCAAGAGTCCGAGTATATCGGTCATGCGCTCGACCGGTATCGGCAATGCCTGTGGCGCTCCGGATGATTCCAAGCCACTTCTCAGAATGGCAGGTGTCATCGTGATCGGAATGGCCTCACTCATCGCCGTTTTGTATTTCTCCTCTTCCGGATCGAAGTAAACCAAGCGAAAGGGAGGAATTGAAGTCTTCATATCCAGAGGGCGGATGAACTGACTGAAAATCACAACCCCATTGAGTTCACGGCGCTCATCTCCGCGTTGGCTAGCTGTCGCATCATAAACTTTCCAACCTGTGGGATCAGTCAGTATTGGCGAGCGAAGCGTGTCAAGATTGCCGCTTCCGGAAACAATCACATCCAGTGCCAATGGCTCACCCTCCATGACATGAGTTTGCATGATTGCCGTACCGAGAGTGAACTTGCCAACCGCTTGATCAAAGCCCTCCGGAGCGCCATCCGGCAATGGTTCAACTTTGAAATCATATTTTGGAACCGCCAAGCTGGCCTCCAGCTGCAGCCGCTGGTTGAAACGATCGAAAATCATTTTGTAATAGGTTAGACGGATAGTTGCGGGACCTAACGACACCGTTCCAGAGCGCAGGGCACTCAACGTCGACCTATAGGAAACCGCCACATAGGGTTGACCCAGAAGATTCACCTCACCCCTCGCAGGGCTCGCTTCGTAACGCCACACCGCAAGCCCGTCTCGCTCAAACTCCGGCACACCCCAATCAACGACCGAATTCACCATTTTGCTTGGAACATAGATTTTGATCTCCGTCTCCACCGTCTGGCCCAGATAGATCTTTCTATCCGATACTTTGATGGCACTTGCATAACGCACCGTCTCGTCCGCCGCCTCCGGTTTTGCCTTTGCCTCATTCCATTTGAGATCATCCGGATTGAAAACCTCGATCGGGATCGGAGCGGTCTTGTGAATCACTCCTCCCACCACGACCTCGACCGCGGGAATGATATGCTGACCGACCTTATAACTGGATACGACATAACGAAATCGATATTCGATTTGACGTCCGGGAATCATATCAGGCGGACCGAAACCCATAGGCTCGATACTGACATCTTTCATCTTGGGAAACGCCGGGATGTTATCGGGCTCAATCCCTTCGAATTTTAGCTCCAACAGGACTTTTTCCCCTCGTGCCAAAAACGATGAGTAAATTTCGGCCTCGACTGGAGCACCGGAAAGCGGAGCAGACGAGAGCAACAACAAGACGAAAGTTTTTTTAATCCATGCATTCATAGTTACCAATCCTTGTCAGGGGTTTTGAATTCTCTGCGCCCGGAAAGCGGAGATCCTTTTTCAACATCGGAATTCTCTTTGAGTTTTCTGCGCGCCAAATCCTGGGGCGTCTCGCTAGGATTGGTGTTGTCACCATCCTCGGAGTCGCCATCTGTGGGATCCTTTGGTTGGTCCCCGTCCTTCTCGCTATTTTCCTTGTCACCTTTTTCCTTGTCGCCCAGTTTTTTTGAATCGGGCTGCTTTTCATCATCTCCCTTTTCACCCTTCTCTCCCTCACCGCTGCTATCACCTTCTTTGGGCTCATCACCCTCTCCTTGACCCTCTAATGGAGCATCCTGTTGCTGCTGCCGCATCATTTCTTGTTCAGTTTGCTTTTTCTCCTCATCCAACAACTCCGCCAATCGCTTCAAATAAACCAGGGTCGTCTCTTCATTCCTGCCCGGCTTGTCATCCTTGGGATTTTTGACATGCGCCGTACGATAATGCCGAACCGCATCCGACCAGTTCACCATGACCGCCTCCATACGCAAGTAACCACTCGTATCTCCCTTCTCAGGAATCTTTTCCTCACGCATTTTTTGCAATTGCTCGCGAACCATCTGATCAAACCGCTCCATTTCCGGAATCGCTTTTCCCGTTGGATAACGGCTTCCGGAAATACCCATCCAGCCTAACTGAAAAAGAGTATTACCTATACCTTCGTGAGCCTTTGCGGAAACAAGATTTTCACTCGATAGCAACGCTCCACTATAAGCTGAACGTGCACCACGCAAATCCCCAGCCTCGTAAGCAGAGAGGCCTTCAGCCAAGCGCATTTTTGCGGC
>JBIIFS010000126.1:0-4916 GCA_044237185.1 Luteolibacter sp. | reverse complement strand
CCGCAGATGGTCATCAGCGAGCGGGACGTTCCCGGCCACATCGCGACGCATTGAAGAAGGCCGATGAAGAGGGCGGATTGCCAGGCGAGCTTGAGAATGTCGCGACCATTGCCACGGGGCGGGTTGCGTCTGCGCCAAGAGACCGTCCAGATAATGCCGATGCCGCCAACGATCCATGCTGTGATCACTGGCCATATACCGAAGAGTTTTGCTTCGATCCAATCATTGAGCAGCAATCCAAGAATGGCAGCAGGAAGAAAACCAGCAATCACCGCGATGGCCAGTCTGAGTCCTTCTTCATCTTTACCGAGCACCCCTTTGATCATGCGGATCACGTGTTTGTAATATAGTCCGAGTACGGCGAGGATGGCCCCGCCTTGGATGCAAATGGCAAAAGCATCTGCGGCAAGCTTGTTGCTTTCCCTCAAGGTGCCGATGTCCATGAGCCGCTGGGCGACAATCAGATGGCCGGTTGATGATATGGGAAGATATTCGGTGATGCCTTCAATGAGACCTAGGAGGATGGCTTGCCAGATTTCCATAAATTTTTTCTGCCCGATGTTGGGAGTAGATCCGCTTCAGGGCAAGAACGGGATGAAAAATGAGTTCATGAATATGAGTATTGGACATTGCCCATTTGATCGGGCATGAAAAGTTGGCTTCGAGCAAAGGGATGAAAGAGAAATATTTAAGGTTGGTTCGAAAAAGCTACCGCATGCTGAAGCACAAGCGGCTGCGGGATCGTCCATGGTGGCGTGCGATTACCAAGCCCTTATTTGAGCGTTCCCTTTGGATGCCGTGCAGGGATACCGTTGCGGCGGGACTGGCGATTGGCTGTTTCTTTTCCATGCTCCTGGTTTTGCCTTTGCAGATGCTTTTTTCGGTGGTCGTGGCGATACGATTTCGGGTGAACGTGCCGTTTGCGATGTTGGCGTGCTGGCTTTCGAATATGTTCACCAATGTGCCGATCGGGCTGTTGCAGGTGGCGATTGGCGACTGGATGAGAAAAACCCTAGGAATCAAGGTGCCTGGTTTTGAGGGAGTGGAGATCAGTTTCATGGATTTGAATTTCAATGCCGCGAGTTTCATTCTCGGGATGGTCGTTTCCGGGGTGTTGCTGGCATTGGCTGCTTTTCCGGTGGTGCATCTGTTTTCTGCGATCATGCCGCATCACCTGCCGGTTTTGAAGCGTCGTGCGCGGCGCGCGGAAAAGATGAGTTGAGGTTTTTTGTTGGACAGGAGGGAAAAGTCGGCGCCTCATTTCAGCAGACATGATTCCGAACGTTCTGGCAGAAAGATATTCCTCCGCAGGTATGAATGACATTTGGTCCGCCGAAGGGCGGATTGTGTTGGAGAGGGAGTATTGGATCGCGGTGATGAAAGCGCAGCGTGATCTTGGTTTGGGGATTTCTGCGGAGGCGATTGCTGCTTATGAAAAAGTCAAAAATCAGGTGGATGTGGGATCCATCATGGCGCGTGAGCGGGTGACGCGGCATGATGTGAAGGCGCGGATCGAGGAATTTAACGGACTCGCCGGACATGAGGAAATTCACAAAGGCCTGACCTCGCGGGATCTGACGGAAAACGTTGAGCAGCTTCAGGTTTTCCGGAGTCTTCAACTCATCCGGACAAAAACCATCGCCGCACTGCGTCGGATGCGTGAGCGCGCGGAGCAGTGGGACGATGTGGTGTTGACAGCGCGCACGCACAACGTGGCGGCGCAACCGACGACGCTTGGCAAACGCATTGCGATGTTTGGCGAGGAGCTGCAATCGAGTTTGGGTGTGTTGGAAAATGTGATTTCCGGCTACGCGGTGCGCGGCTTGAAAGGAGCGGTCGGTACGCAGATGGATCAGCTTTCCTTGTTTGAAGGCGATGCGGATAAAGTGGCGGAGCTTGAGGGAAGGATTGTAAAACATCTCGGCATTCCGCATCAGTGGGACAACGTCGGTCAGGTTTACCCGCGGTCGTTGGACATGCGCGTGGTTTCGGTTCTGACAGAACTTGCGAGCGGTCCTTCATCCTTTTGTAAAACCCTGCGATTGATGGCTGGCAATGAAACCGCGAGCGAAGGATTCGCGCCAGGTCAAACGGGATCCAGCGCGATGCCGCACAAGATGAACTCGCGCTCCTGTGAGCGGGTGAACGGTTTTCATGTGATCCTCAAAGGCTATCTTGCGATGGCGGCGGGGCTTGCGGGTGATCAGTGGAACGAGGGTGATGTTTCCTGCTCTGTTGTGCGCCGCGTGATGTTGCCGGATGCGTTTTTCGCCCTGGACGGAATGTTTGAAACCTACCTCACCATTCTGGATCAGATGGATGCCTATGAAGCAGTGATCGCTGTGGAGACCGCGCGTTACTTGCCTTTCCTGATGACCACCACCGTGATGATGGAAGCGGTGAAACGTGGGGTGGGTCGGGAAACGGCGCACAAGGCGATCAAGGAACACGCCGTCGCCACCGTCGCCGATATGCGCACAGGTGCGGTCGAGAAAAACAATTTGATCGAACGTCTCGCAGGCGATACACGACTCGGCCTCAGTCGCGCGGAGTTGGATGAAATTTTACGCAAAGGCGATCAGGAGGTCGGTGCGGCGAAGGCACAGGTCGCGAAGTTTTCTAAGAATGTAAAATTGTTAGAAAATCAATGGCCGGAAGCTGCGGCTTATGTGCCGGGTGGGATTTTGTGAAGGGTGAAAATAATCAGAGACGGTATGTTTCCACCGTTAGTCCTTTGATGCGGTTGAAGTGATTGATGTTATCGGTGATAATTGGAATTGCGGCTTCGATGGCGGTGGCGGCGATCAAGATGTCGAAATCTCCGATCATCTCGCCGCGCTTGCGGAGATCACGTCTGATGCGACTGCCTATACGTGCGACTTCTTCGGATAGAGGAAGCGCAGAAAAAGGTGAGAGAAAACGTTGACCATCCTTGGTCTGCTCAAAGCCCTCGAGAAACTCAAGAGAGGTAATGACGGAGATGGCGAATTCGTCTTGTCGCTGTTGCTCAAGGTAATGAGTGGCAGGTCCAGGTTGTTTCTTGGTCCATTCACGATGCAAATGGATGAGAAAGCAGGTATCCAGCAATTTCACGCTTCCTTATCTCCTTCCCATGCAGAAGGGCTGCTGGTTCGTTCTGGGAGACTGGTCTTTTCCCAATATTCCAATGCTTTTTTGTCCGATTCCCGAACGTTGAGTGCATATAGGGCGCTGATGATGGAGCTGCCACGTGCGTCGGCAGGGTCAAATCTTGCGCGACGGACAACAGCGGAAAAAGATTCGCCATCGAGTTTGGAGCGACGGAGCTTTTCGTAAGCGTCGAGTTCTAGGGAAATTGTTTTGGTAGCCATGTATAAATCATGCATGGAATCATGCATGGATCAAGAAAATAAGGAGAGGCAGGAATTGATAATGGCGAAGGAGATTAAGAAAGGTGGAAGATACAGCCTTTCTAAGGGTGACTTAACTCAGCTGCGTCTCGACGAGGAATCGATACGTTCCGTTTGCGGCATTGAGCGCATCATGGGTGCCTTGTTCGACGAGTTTACCTTTGGAGATTACGAGGATTTGATCGGCGTGGCGGACGGTGGAGAGGCGGTGGGCGATGACGAGTGAGGTGCGGTTTTTCATCAGGCGCTCGAGGGCTTCGTTGACTAGGCGTTCGGATTCGGAATCCAGGGCGGAGGTGGCTTCGTCTAAGAGAAGAATTTTCGGATCGGCGAGGATGGCGCGAGCGATAGCGATGCGTTGGCGTTGGCCGCCGGAGAGTTTGGTGCCGCGGGGACCGACGAGAGTTTCATAAGTGCTCGGAAGCTCCGCGATAAAATCGTGGGCGTTGGCGAGTTTCGCGGCGTTTTCGATTTCATCTTTCGATGCGCCGGGTTTGCCGTAGGCGATGTTTTCAGAAATCGTGCCGCCGAAGAGCATGACTTCTTGCGGCACGATGGCGATTTGTGAGCGCAAGCAATCGAGGGAAATGTTTTGGGCATCGGTTCCGTCGAAGCGGATGCTGCCGGAGGTGGGATCGTTGAAGCCGAGGGTGAGAGAGAACAAGGTTGATTTTCCAGCTCCGGAAGGACCGACGATGGCGGTGCGTTGACCTGATGGGATTTGCAGGGAAACTTCGCTCAAGGTTGTGATCTCGGGTCGGGAGGCGTAGCTGAAGGAAACGTTCTCAAATGCGATCTGACCTTTCAGAGTCAGGCCAGAATTGCCGGTTTTGCGCTCGCCCTGCATATCGAGAATTTCACGAAGTCGCTCCGTGGCGCCGGCGGTTTGTTGGAATTGGGAAATGATTTCCGGAAACGATCCGAGCGAGGCGCCGACAAAAATGGAGAAGATGATGAAGGCGAAAAACGGCTCCCAAAGGATTTCGCCGCTGGCATACATGTGAGCGCCGCACCAGACCACAAAGGCGATGGTTCCGAACAGGACGAAGATGATGAACGAAAGAAATGCGCCGCGGGCTTTTGCTCCACGGAGGGTGACGTTGAGGAAAGATTGCAGTGCGGATTGGTAGCGATCTTGTTCGAACGGCTCGTTGGTGAAAGCTTTGACATCGGCGATGTTTTGCACGGATTCCTCGATGACCGTTGAGGCATCCGCGAGGGATTGCTGGGCGGTTTTTGAATGGTTGCGGACTTTCCGACCAAAAAATGCGATGAGCAACACCACCACAGGAATGCAGCCCAGCATCACCACTGAGAGCTTCCATGAGGCGATGAAAATAAAGATCAAGCCTCCGATGAGGACAACAGTTTGGCGGACGGCCTGGGGAACGGTGGTGAGGAGAGTTTCACGGACTAAGGCGAGATCTGCCGAGACTCGGTTGCTCAGGGAGCCGGCGCGTTGGTCCTGAAAGTAGGGAACCGGCAAGTGCAGGAGATGTTTGAAAAGATCCTTGCGCAAACGGTTCA
>JBIIFS010000125.1:0-4978 GCA_044237185.1 Luteolibacter sp. | reverse complement strand
TGCGAGCCAGCTTCGAGGACATCGCCCAACTTGCCAGCGAATGCAAGTATGCTGACTGCAGCCATGAGCGCGATTCAGGCTGCGCCATTCGCAAGGCCGTGGAACAAAAGGAGCTTGATCCCGCACGCTACGAATCGTTCCTGAATCTCGAGACAGAAATCGAGGCGCTTCGCAAACGTGCCAAAAAACGTCAGATGGCGACCGAGCGCTGGTTCAAACGCAATCATCGTGTCAAAGCTCGGAACCTTGATGATCGAATCCAACTTGAAAAAGATGAACGCGGTGAAGTTTAAACATTGTCTGGCCATTCTAACTCTTTTGGCGGGCGCCCTCGGCACGCAAGCCATTGCCCAAACAGGCATCCTTCTGAAAGAATCCAAATCTGATAAAACCGACAAAAAAGCCGATGAGGTATCCGCGGTAAAGATCAGCGACCAACTGGAGATCTGGGAAAAGCAGGTCGCCGAGGATCTGGAACGTTTATCCAAATTCATCGTTGAATCCGACCTGCCACCCAAAGTCAGCGAAGCGGATTTGGAAAATCGCAAGCGGGTTCTTGAACGCACCCAGTTGGCGATCAGTCGTCATTTTAATGCGATCAAGAGCATCGAAGAAAACAAGCTCGCACTCGAAGGCGCGAAAAAAGCGGCCGCCGAATGGAGCGGATACGGCGATAACCCGCCAAAGTCGATGCTGGTTCTTGATGAACTGAATAACCGGAAAGAGACTCTGGCGGAAAAAGCGGCATCCGACCGATCCTCACTCGATATTTACCAGCGCACTCTGGATGGGTGGCTTGAAGAATCGAAAAGACTCGATGCGCGAATTTCAGAGGCTCAGAAAAATCGCCATGGGGCAGAAGACCGGAATCACGCCGGAGTGTGGAATCTCGAATCCGATAAAGAAAAGCAGCGCCTGCTTTTCATTCAGTCCAGCGCACTGCAATTTTCAATCACCGCGCTTAAAACCAGTATCCAGACACTGGATTGGGAATCCGATCTGCTGCGCAAAAAAATACGCGAAGCCAACCTGACCGCGGTGCTTGGCAAAGAGGATATCGAGCAAATTAACGCCGGTTCCTCGGATCGACGAAAAGCCCTGAGGACCGAGATTGACGCGCTCAGAAACCGCCAAAGCAAAGCCTCCGCTGATGAAGCGAAGGCACTTGCAAATCTTGAAAGCGCGAAGTCCGCCGAGCCCGCGGATCCAATGGCGCTGGAACTTGCCAGCATCAGCCACGAAGCCTCACAAGTGCGCTTGGACTCCATCCAGCAGATGATCAGCTCGCTTGAATCGCTGGACCAAATTGAAGCGTATATCCCCGAGTCTTATCAGCACCGTCTGATTTTGCTGGATCCGAAATCCTCACCAATCGAGCGCAAGGATTCCGTCACAGCGCTTCAATCCCTCCAACAAAGGCTCGCCACTTGGGAAGTCGTTGCCAACAACGAGCTCAAAGCCATTACCGCGGCGATCGGCAACGAACAAGCACGCGCCACCTCGTTTCCGGCAGATGATCCGAGATTGTCCTCCCTGAACCGGATTCGAACGTCACTTTGGGAGAGGCAGTCACTCATGCAACGCCTCATTCAGAGCATTTCCAACCAAACAAGGACTCTGGACAGTTGGCTTGCCATCCATCTCTCAAAAAACAAGGAGGCGCTGCATAAAAAAGTATCGGGGCTTTTTCAGCGGCTCTGGGCGTCCACCAAACGGGTCTGGGATATCCCGATCAACCAGTTCGAGGAGGCCATTGAAAGGGACGGTCAAAAAATCGTTCAGATTCGCGATGTCAGTCTCGGATCCATGATCCAGGCGCTCGTTCTGTTCGTTATCGCCTACTTGGTAGCTTCTAACATTTTCCGCCGCATTCAACACATGCTCGTCGGCCGCGGCATCATCGGTGAAAACCAGGCCCGCACGCTGAAAAATTGGATCATGCTTTTGGTCGCGTTTTTACTGGCTCTGGCGACTCTGAACTGGCTGAACATTCCTGTTACCATTTTCGCATTCCTCGCAGGTGCTCTCGCGATCGGAGTGGGTTTCGGAACCCAGACGATCATCAAGAATTTCATCTCGGGAATCATCCTGCTGTTTGAGAGAAAAATCCGGGTCGGCGATATCGTGGAAGTCGACAACACCGTTGGTGTGGTCTCGGAAATCAACACGCGCTCGTCGATCATCCGTGGTTTCAATGGTGTCGAAAGCCTTGTCCCCAACGCGCTTTTTCTTGAAAACCGCGTTGTCAACTGGACGCTGAACAACCGACTCCTTCTTCGCGAAATCAAGATCGGCGTCGCTTACGGATCTCCAACTCAGGAAGTGATCGACATTCTGAGAGGCGTCGCGGAACGGCATGGTCTGATTCTCAAAAAGCCGGAACCGTTCGCGACGCTCTCCGGCTTCGGCGATAATTCCTTGGATTTCACTCTCTATTTCTGGGTTGAGATCCAGGAAGGAAACAACCGGCTCGTCATCGACAGCGATCTGAGAATCATGATCGAAAAATGCCTGCGCGAAGCTGGAATCTCCATTCCATTCCCGCAGCGCGATTTGAATCTAGGCACCTCGAAGCCCCTGCAGATTCAAATCCAATCCGGCGAAACGCCGCAATAGCTCATGTTTCTATCAGGAATTTCCAAACCAAGGCGGGCATATCGGGTATCACGCCGGCATTTCCACGGAACCCGGTGTCATGGAAAACGCCGCAGAGCGCATGCTCGGGCTGAACATGGAGCACATCAAGGAACTCGCGAAGGACATCATCTTCGGCCAGATGCGCGTGGTCATCGCGACCATGGACATTGAGGAAATCAACGCCGACCGCGACAAACTCAGCGCCAACATATCCATGGGTGTGGAAGTCGAACTCAAAAGCGAGCGTGGGGTTTTTGTTATCCATGACGCTGTCTGATCTAGAAGAAATACAACCACCGATAAGCATTGGCTTTTGACTATCAAACCTTATCGCTTGCGCTGGCGTTCCTTAGCCCCTATCAAATTCATCTCTTAGCTCCCGTAGTTCAACGGATAGAACAAGGGTTTCCTAAACTCTAGATACAGGTTCGATTCCTGTCGGGAGCATTTGCCATTGTGTAGACTGTTTGCCAAAAGTCCTTGCGTAAAAGGCCGAGCGATGGGGTCACGAGTTCAAGGCGTGATGAGGGCGCAAAGCAGGACTAGCATTAGCAACCCTTTCAATCTAGCGAGGTTAAATCGCTTGGGCGGTATGAATACGTCAGAAATTCATTCAGATTTTTACGAATACTTGGATTTCTCCGCGTTCCTCGGCGACCTCTGCGCCTCTGCGGTGAAAAAATTGCCCTAGTTGCGAATCCTACTATGAAAATCCTCCTCACCCTTCTCGCTCTTGGCTTGCCACTTCTTGCGGCGGAAAAACCGAACATCCTTTGGATCGTCAGCGAGGACAATTCCTCGCATTGGATCGGTTGCTACGGAAACCCCCAAGCCCAGACACCGCGCATCGACAAGCTGGCGAACGAAGGCGTTCTCTTTGAACGGGCCTATTCGAATGCGCCGGTTTGCGCCGTGGCGCGATCGACGATTCTGCTCGGCGCCTATGCGCCGACGACGGGCACGCAACACATGAGATCGCGCCAGCCCATACCTCAGAAATACCGACCCAATGTCGAATACCTGCGCAGTGCCGGCTATTACTGCACGAACAACGCGAAGACCGATTACAATTTTAAGGGAAACGACAACTCGTATTGGGACGATTCATCTAACAAAGCGCATTATAAAAATCGCCCGGAAGGAAAGCCGTTCTTCGCCATTTTCAATATTCACGATTCTCATGAAAGTTCTCTTTTCAACAAAGCCCCCGCCGAGCCGAAGCGCTTGAAGCCGGTGGATATCGATCTCCCGCCTTACTTGCCGGATATGCCTGAAATCCGCAAGGACATGGCCCGTTATCACGACCGCATCACGGCCATGGATGCCAAAGTTGGAAATTTTATCGACGAACTCGAGCAAGCCGGTCTCGCGGACAATACGATTGTCATCTACACCTCGGACCACGGCGGCATCCTGCCACGCAGTAAGCGCTACCTCGAAGAAACCGGCGTGAAAATTCCTCTGGTCATTCTCATTCCTCGGAAATTCCAACAACTCTCCCCATTCAAATCCGGTGACCGCATTACAGAGCCTGTTTCATTCGTTGATTTTTCAGCCACTTTTCTCTCGCTCGCTGGGATCGAAACTCCGCCACAAATGCAGGGCAGGCCTTTCCTCGGTGAAAAACGCAAAGAACCCGCCGCCGATGAAATGGAGTTTCTCTACGCGGATCGCTTCGATGAGATTTACGGAATGCGCCGCGGCCTGACCGATGGCAAATGGAAATACATCCGCAACTTCCAACCCCATCTCCCGCTCGCGCCCTACTCGTTTTATCAGTTCGGGCAACCGGGCTGGACGGCTTATCAAAAGGCATGGAAGGCCGATGAATTCTGCGGCTACCACAAATCGCTTTGGGAACCACCAAGCGGATCGGAGCAGCTTTACGATCTAACCGCCGATCCTTGGGAAATGAACAATCTCGCCAAGGATCCCGCCCATTACGGAAAACTCGCCGCCCTGCGTGAGCGCCTGAAAGCCACCATGAAACAAAACCACGACACCGGTCTCGTTCCCGAGCCTTTGTTCGAGGCGCTCGCAGGCAAAGACTCCATCGCTTCCCATGTTCAGAGCGATGCTTTCGATCTCAACAAAATCGCCGATCTCGCTTTCG
Source organism: Luteolibacter sp. (assembly GCA_044237185.1). Taxonomy (GTDB): domain Bacteria; phylum Verrucomicrobiota; class Verrucomicrobiia; order Verrucomicrobiales; family Akkermansiaceae; genus Luteolibacter. The sequence goes on along the minus strand of JBIIFS010000125.1, from coordinate 228 downwards.
CGGCTACCGAGATCCACGAAAAACATCTTCCAATCTGCCGTGATGCGGTGAAATCCGAACATCCCGTCGAGCGCTATTGGGGCGTGAATGGCTTGCTGCACCTCGCTGGCAAATCGAGCGAAGTGAAACCCGATGATGTGTCACCTCTTTTGAAAGATGCGGAATCCATCATCCGCACCACCGCAGCCGAAGCCCTTTTCAAGCTCAATCAAAATGACATCGCAACAA
>JBIIFS010000124.1:0-4988 GCA_044237185.1 Luteolibacter sp. | reverse complement strand
GTGGATCGATCGCGCGGATGATGGTGTCTTCATCGATGTGTTTCGGGGGAGGAGATTGGACGAGAATGCCATGCACGGAGGGATCCGTATTGAGATCGGCGACGACTTTGAGGAGTTCATCTTGTGTGGTTTCCGCAGGGAGTTCAATTTTTACCGAGTGGAATCCAAGGTCGGCGCAGGTGCGTGCTTTCGAGCCGACATAAACGGCGGAAGCAGGATCGTTTCCAACCAGCACAACCGCCAAGCCAGGAGTGATTCCTTTTGCTTTGAGTGAGGCAGTTTCGATGCGGCATTCTTCGAGGACGGCTGCGGCAACGGCCTTGCCGTCGATGATGCGAGGTTGGTTCATGTGGGTAATCCTAGGTCTCAAATCAGAAAGTTTAAGCACGAAATTTAAAATCAAATGGAGAAGCTTGGTAGGGTCATTTCGATGAAATGACCGTTGGGGTTAGATGGGACGCAGAAGGCGGTCGTTTTTTCAAAACGACCCTACCGAAGATTTACGTTCATTTCAGGCTTGGAGATTAAAGTTTCAACGGATAAGACCACCCCGTCGTTGTTGAAATAGCAGCGGCACTCCTTTGGAAGTCCGTCGCTCGGGCAGTCAATTGATGGGGAATCCGGTGAGAATCCGGAGCGGTACCGCCACTGTATGGTTTTTCGTGAAAACGTGGAATCGAGTCAGATCGCCAGCCTTGGGAGTTTCTGAACGAACCTGCGGAATACAGGTTCACGGAGATAAAACATATAAATGATAAAAAATAAAACGTTCGCGCATAAGCGAACGATACGGTCGGGTTGCGCCTTAGGGGTGTTAGCGCTAGTCATCTGTGGTTCACTGAATGCGGAGGTGGAAAATCAGCTTGATGAATTGATCGTTTCCGCATGGAGGATGCCTGGAAAAATTTCCAGTACGACTTCGGCCGTAACCGTTCTTGATCCGCAGGAGATGGAAAGCCTGGGTCTTCTCGATATGAAAGATGCGCTGAATCGGATACCCGGTGTGATTTCAACCTCACTCGGAGGACAAACGGGTGGTTTGGGTTCTATCTATATCCGCGGAACCACATCATCTTACTCCCAGCTTGTCGTCGACGGGATTCGTGTTAGTGATTCAACCTCTCCGATGGGAAATTTCCTGTCAGGTGGGCGGGTCAATGATTTCAGTCGAATTGAAGTCATTCGTGGTCCGCAAGCGGCGATTCATGGTGGCGAATCGGTTGGCGGAGTTCTGTGGATGGAAACCGCGAGAGGAAGTGGAGAGCCTGAAACCTATTTACGCACCGAGGTCGGATCCTTTGATTCTCAAAATATATTCGGCTCCTACGCAGGTGAAGAAAATGGATTTTCTTGGTATCTGGGCGGTGGCTATGAGAAAACCGATAACGATGCGCCGAATGAGTTTTACGATCTGTATCGAGCTTCCATGAGATTGGAATGGGTGCAAACCAAGGATCTGACACTTGGGATGACGTATCGCGGCCAGGACTCGGAATTTCAATATGACTATTTCGGAACGAACATTGACCATGTTGATTCGAATTTGGTCACGGCTTATGCGAACGCGCGTCTGGCACCGGAATGGATTTCGAGTGTGGTGATGGGTTTGTATAAGGAAAGTTTCGATAACGATACATCGTTTGGAAATTACGGTGCGGACCTTGAACGCGTTGTTTTATCGACGGATCAGAGTATTGAATTGTCTGATAAACATACCCTTCTTTTTGGCGGATTTATCGAACACAGTGATTACCAAAATACCATCAATACCGTTTCAGATGAATATCGATACGGAGGTCACATCGGCATGCAGTGGATGCCAACGGATCTTATTACCACGGACGCTGTCGTGCGTTGGGAAGACTACGTCAATTACAGCGACCAAGTCACTTGGCGTGTGGGTGGAGGTTGGCAGGCATTGGAGAAGACCAAATTGCGTGCAGGACTGGGAAAAGCATTTCGAACCCCGACTTTGCTGGACCTTTATGGTACCACATTCGGCTTAGGAAATCCCAATCTCGAAGCCGAGCAGAGCTTGGGTTGGGATCTTGGAGTGGAACAGGAGTTAAGTGAACATCATCGTGTTTCGATTACCTATTTCGAGAACTCCATCGAGAATCAAATTCAGGCTACATTTGTTTTTCCGCTTTCACCACCTCCGATTAACTTGCCTGGTGCAACGCGGACACGGGGAGTGGAATTCGCTGCGAATGGTGAAATTTCGGAAAATGTTAATTACCTGGTTTCATGGACATGGTTAGGTGATTCGCTTCAAGATCAGCCAGAAAACACCGCGACAGCATCCATTCAATATCGACCGATGGAGAAACTCTTGCTCGGTTTCGGAGCTAACTATGTGGATACCCGATCCTATGGCGGTGCTCCATTGGAGGATTATTTCCTACTCAGAGCCCATGCGAGTTATGAACTGAATGATCACGTAACTGTGCATGCTCGAGTAGAGAATTTAGCTAATGAGAATTACGAACTAGCGAATTTTGGAAAACCGATTAACGGAGCGGGTTTAGGATTTTTTACCGGGATAACGGCGACTTTTTGATGATTTATACTAGGCAGGGACATCTGTCCTTAGATGTCCATATCTGGCGGAATGCCAAATTATATCGAGATCATTTCGTCTAAATCACCGCAAGATATGGACCTTTAGCCCCGATAAGTCGAGGCTGCCTAATTACATTCCATAGATGCGCTACGGTCTTGCAGAAATGTGGGTGAGGGCAGATAATGTCGGCAGATGATTTCGATTACGGAAAACGCAGGGGGATTGAATTTGGTGGAGGAGGTGCGCGATGTGTTTTCGAAGACGGGTTTGCTATCGAAGTCGAAGGATTTTGAGTATCGGGCGGAGCAGGAGGAGTTGGCAGGAGCGGTGGCTGAAAGCTTTTTATCGGCGCAGCCATTGGTTGCGGAGGCGGGAACGGGAGTGGGTAAATCCCTAGCCTATCTCATACCGGCGGCGAAATTTGCCTTGGCGACGGGGCGCAAGGGTGTGATTTCCACACACACGATCAATTTGCAGGAGCAGTTGGTCAGGAAAGACATTCCGCTCGTGCGCAGGATTTTGGGTGAGGATTTGCCAGCGGTTTTGTTGAAGGGTCGGGGAAATTATTTATGCCCCTCGAGGTTGAGACGCGCATGGGAGCAATCGGGTGATTTGTTCACGTCCACGGAAAGTGAGGAGTTGGCTCGCATACGTGAATGGGCGGATCAGACGCGGGATGGAACGTTGAGTGGGATTCCGTTTCAACCATCGATGAAGGTTTGGATGCAGGTTTGCAGCGAGGCACATTCGTGCACGCAGCGATATTGTGGGCCGAAGGGAAATTGTTTTTTCCAAGAGGCGAGGAAAGCCGCTGCGGATGCGAAACTGGTGGTGGTGAATCACACCTTGTTTTTCGCTTTGTTAGAAACCAACGAGATGTCGGATGAAAATGAACCCGATAAAATGAGTGGATTTCTTTTCCCGAATGATTTCGCGGTGATGGATGAGGCGCACACCGTGGAGCAAGTGGCGGCGGTGCAGCTTGGTTTACGTCTCACTCAGGCAGGTTTGCGTTTTGATTTGCAGCGACTTTACAATCCGAAGACACGTAAAGGTTTGTTGAAAACGTATCGCAAAGCGGCGCCGATGCTAGCGGTGGAGCGCAGCTTGGCGGCGGTGGATCAGTTTTTCAACGATATTGGAAATGCTGCGAAGTTTGGTGAGTGGTCGAAAGAATTTCGGGTGAGAAGGCCGGAGTTGGTGGGGAATTGTTTGGCGTCGCCATTGCGAGATTTATGGGAGGAGTTGTCCGAGTTGGCAGAAGATGCCGGCAACGAAACCTCGAAGAACGAGCTGATGGACTTGGCCCGCAAGTTTCGCGATACTCAAGCGACAGTCGGAGAGTTTCTCGATCAACGCGATGAAGGCAGCGTGTATTGGGTTGAGAAAAGTGGTCGTGAGGAAACGCAGTTCAGTTGTCACGCAGCACCTGTGAACGTGGCGGATCGGTTGCGGCCTTTGTTGTTTACTGGAAAGAAATGCATGGTGATGACAAGTGCGACTCTTGGAGTTGGCGATCCGGAGTTGGGATATTTTCGGAAAAGGGTCGGAGCAGAAAGTGCGCGGGCGTTGAGTATTGGTAGTCCGTTTGATTACCAGAAGCAGATGAAGGTAAAAATTTACAAATCCATTCCTGAGCCTAATACGCAGAAATATGATGAGATGTTAGCGAAGGGAATTATGGATGCGGTGAATGAGAGCGATGGGCGGGCGTTTGTGTTGTTCACGAGTTATCGGACCATGCAAGACGCAGCAAAGCGTTGTGAAAGTTATTTTAAAAAGAAGGGTTGGCGTTTATTCAAACAAGGCGACGGAATGCCGCGGCATAAGATGTTAGAAGAATTCCGCGAAGATGTGAGCAGCGTGTTATTCGGAACGGATAGTTTTTGGACAGGGGTGGATGTTCCGGGCGAGGCTTTGTCGAATGTGATCGTGACGCGTTTGCCCTTTGCCGTGCCGGATCATCCTCTGACGGCTTCACGCTTGGAAGCGATCCAGGAAGCGGGCGGAAATCCTTTCATGGACTATTCGTTGCCTGAGGCGGTTTTGAAATTAAGGCAGGGAGTGGGTCGATTGATCCGTAATAAGAAAGATCATGGTTTGGTGTGTATTTTGGACAATCGGATTTTGACCAAACGTTATGGTAGCGTGTTCATGAAAGCCCTGCCGGATGCACCGGTCGAAATTGTTACCTGAAGAATGCAATCCCTTTGCTGATGCTATTGCTTTATCCATCGTTTTGAACTTTTTCGTTTCGTCTCGGTCTTTAACTACCTAAGTAATGAAAAATAAAAATAGATCACAGTCATCCCATAGCCGCCTGAATGGCGGGTGGTGATGCTTGTAGTATGTGGGATTGAGGGCTTGTTTGGCGATTGTGTTTTTTGACTCTGTTTATTGTGGGGGTGGTTTCGCGGGGATCTTT
>JBIIFS010000123.1:0-5007 GCA_044237185.1 Luteolibacter sp. | reverse complement strand
CACTTTTATCCGAAAGAGGGACCCTGTATTATGAGCTAGCCCGTGAAAGCGGTCCAGATGGTGACAACTATAGGGATTTGCTAGAAAAGGCCCTGAAAGATTATCAAGCCGCCATTGTCCTCCACCCTCTCACTCCTCTCCATCCGCGCAATGCCGCCAATACGCTGAGATTGCTCAACCGATTCGCGGAGGCTTCGGCATATTATGAAAAGGCCATTCGACTCCAAGGCGGAATGGAAACCGCATTTTTCAGTCATTTCCTATACGCCAGTCATTTGCACGAGCTGGGACTCTTCGAACAGCAGACGGGAAATTACCCCGAAGCTGTGAAAAAATACGAACTCGCAAAAAGTCATATTGAACAAACACCCCCTTATCTCCACGGAGCCTCATTCAAGGAGCTGCAGACCCGCATTTATATCAATCTCGCCCTAGCCCTGCAGTATGATCGTGAATATGAAAAAGCTCTCTCTCAATATGAGGCTTACAACCGGCTCAGGGGTGCGGGTAGTGCCAATTACTACGTGGCAGCCATGCTATACGAGCGCGCAAAAAACTTTTTGAAAACAGAACGCCAGTCCGACGCGCTGCGGCTGTTCATGGAGGCTGGAAAACTTTTTGATACCCAACCCCAGCTTTCCAAACATGTATCAATGGAGAATCGTAATAAACTGAGAGAAGACATCCGGAAGCAAATCCAGCTTCTAAAGGCGGAAAACCATTTGCCTTCCGAAAAAATAAACCTCAAGTGATGACGATTTCATCCACTGGGCATCAGCTTGATGGTTGGGGGTTGCGAAAAGCTGAAATTTAAGCCGCAAAGTGTTGCCGATCCCCTCTCGCTGTGAACAATCAGCTCGCCCATGAAAATCATCAGCGGAACAGCCCATCGCACACTTGCCGGAAATATCGCAGCCACTCTCGGCCAATCTCTTGCCGATGTGCAAGTGGATGCTTTTCCGGACGGCGAGACATCGGTAAAAATCAATGAAAACGTCCGCGGGGAAGATGTGTTCATCATCCAGCCGTCCTGCCCTCCTACGAATCACAACATCATGGAGTTGCTGATTCTGGTCGATGCCGCACGACGCGCCAGTGCCGAACGCATCACCGCGGTGATGCCTTTCTTCGGATACGCCAGACAAGACCGTAAGGACCAGCCGCGCGTCCCGATCACCGCGAAACTTGTCGCCAATCTTCTTACCTCCGCAGGCGTTAATCGCGTTCTGACGATGGATCTCCATGCTCCACAGATCCAAGGATTCTTTGATATCCCGGTCGATCACCTCTATGCCAAACCGGTGCTTATCAACTACCTCCGCGAACGCCATCCAGACACCTCGAACCTCACCGTCGTCTCCCCTGACGTGGGCGGAGTGAAAATGGCGCGCGCTTACGCGGATGCTCTCGGCGCAGAACTCGCCATCGTTGCGAAACACCGTGTATCCGCCACGCGTGTGGAAGCCATGAATGTCATCGGCGACGTTAACGGACGGGATGTCCTCCTTGTGGACGACATGACGGAAACCGCGGGAACTCTCACCGCCGCGGCGGAAATTCTCCACAAACACGGCGCAAAACGCATTTTTGCCGGTGTTTCCCACGCCATCATCAGCGAACTTGCCAATCAACGCCTCGCGAAGTCCCCCATCGAAGAAATCATCACCACCGATTCGGTGCCCCAAGCTTGTGGCACCAAAGTTCAGGCCGTGACCATCGCTCCTCTCCTCGGCGAGGCCATCCGTCGCATCAACGGAGGTCAATCCGTGACCTCTCTGTTCTCTTTCTGAATGCGGCACTGAAATTGCTTCGTTTCATTTTTCCCATGCCTCAATCCACCCGCGAAGAACTACGCATCGCAGGCTTCGATCTGATTGACGAACGCCTCAATTACCTACTTGGATGCCTGAAGGACGCTCTGGCAAGTGCCGGAGAAACTGAGCTGCTTGATCACATGCCTTGGTCCGGTGCTGCTACCGATCCCGATGCCGCCCTTCCTGAAGCTCTTCCAAAACTCTATTCCATCGGCTTTCAGCTGCTCAACATGGTTGAAGAACGCGTCGCCGCCGAGATCCGACGTGAACGGGAAAAAGCACTTGGTGCCGATTCCATACGCGGTCTCTGGCCCCAGGCTTTGCGCGACCTTTTGAAAATCGGTCTCGAACCTGAGAAAATTCTCGATGTGCTCAAAGAAGTCCACGTCGAGCCCGTGCTGACCGCCCACCCGACGGAAGCCAAGCGCGAATCCGTCCGCGCGCGCCAGCGTGCGCTTTACGAGGAAATGGCTCGCAACGAATACCCGAAATACACCCTAAGGGAAAAACGCAGAATTCGTGAACGCGTTGTCACCACTCTGGAAACCCTCTGGCTAACCGCTGAAATTCATACGGTCCGCCCGGACATCAACTCGGAGTTGCGCAATGCGATCCACTACCTCCGCGATCTTTTTCCCGCCGCCATCAACCGCTTGGATCTCCATTTTACCGAAGCATGGCGCGATGCCGGACTTCCGCTTGATCTCCTGCGCTCAGCCGGAAACATCCCCCGCATTTCCTTCGGCTCATGGATCGGCGGTGACCGTGACGGCCACCCGCTCATCACTCCTGCCGTCACCGAGCAAAGTCTGATCGAACTTCGCATTGCCGCCTTCCAGTTGCTTGAACACGAACTTCGCAACCTGGCCTCACAGCTGACCATTTCAAGGCAACTTGTCCATGTTCCGGATGAACTTCAGGACCGGATCGATGAACTGAGCTTTACCATCAGCAACGACCATGCGGTTAAGGAAATTCTCGATCATCAGTCCGAAGAACCATGGCGCCAACTTGCCAACCTGATGGCGTTGCGTCTACGCGAACAGATCCAAGGAAAAATCGGCTATGGTTGTTCCGCGCAATTGGTCGCAGATCTGGATCTGCTTTCTTGCTCTCTCGCAAGCTCCGGTTGCAAATTGTCAGAAGAACAGGTCATTCGTCCCGTGCGTCACAAAATCGAAATGTTCGGCTTTCATCTCGCCAAACTCGATGTCCGCCAGAATTCGGAATTTCACGATCAAGCGATTGCGGAAATCCTAACTGCGGCAGGAGTCCCGGACGGCCAAAATTTCACCAATTGGCCGGAATCCAAACGGATCGATTTTCTGAATACGGAACTCCGTTCCACCCGTCCCTTCCTGCATGATGGAACAAGGATTGGTGAATACGCAGACAATGTCCTCGATACTTACCGTGTGCTGGCACGCCACATGGCGGCATGGGGCAAGGAGGGTCTTGGATCCCTCATCATTTCAATGACCCGGAAACTCTCCGATCTGTTATCCGTTTACCTGCTCGCACGTGAAGCCGGGCTCATCCAACTCGGCGATCAAGGCTTGATCTGTCCGCTTGAGGTGGTTCCTCTTTTTGAAACGATGGATGACCTCGAGAACTCCGCGGGGATTCTGGAAGCATTTCTCGAACACCCGCTCACTTCGCGCTCAATCCATGCCATGCGGCAGCCACAACAGCAGGTCATGCTTGGCTACTCGGATTCGAACAAGGACTGCGGCATTCTCGCCGCACAGGTCGCCCTGCATCACGCGCAATCCGCACTGACCAAAGTCGGTCAATCAAAAGGCGTGAAGCTTTGTTTTTTCCATGGCCGTGGCGGCACCATTTCACGCGGAGCAGGTCCAACGCATTGGTTCATGGCAGCCCTTCCCCACGGAGCCATGTCCGGAGGATTCCGCATGACCGAACAAGGTGAGACCATAGCTCAAAAATACGCAAACCTTGCCAACGCGACTTATAACTTGGAACTCCTGCTTGCCGGTGCAGCCATCAATACCGCCCGCCACAAGCACCTGCCTGAAGCACCGGATCCAGCGGATCGATTCCTCGTAGCTCTCTCCGCATCCTCCCAAAAAGCCTACCAATCCTTACTTCGCTCCGATGGCTTTATCGATTTCTATCGCCAAGCCACTCCCATCGATGCCCTCGAAAACGCACGCATCGGCTCACGCCCTGCGCGGCGGACCGGAAAAAAATCCCATTCCATCTCCGACCTCCGCGCCATTCCTTGGGTGTTCTCATGGACACAAGCCCGTTATTACCTTCCCGGCTGGTTTGGAGTCGGAAGCGCACTTGCCGATCTCAAACGCACGTCTGAAAAAGATTTCACCGAACTCAAGGAAGCCCTCAAACATTCCACGTTCCTCGCCTACGTCCTGACCAACGTCGAGACCAACCTCGCCTCCGCAAATCTCGAACTCATGCATGCCTATGCCGAGTTGGTCAACGATCCAAAAATCCGGGCGTTGTTCACCGAAAAAATCACCGCCGAATTCGAACTGACACGCCATCTTCTAACAGAACTATTCGACGGCTCCATGGATGATCGCCGTCCGCGTATGGCGAAAACCTTGGAAATTCGCGAAGCTCCCCTAAAAGTCCTGCATCACCAGCAAATCGCCCTGCTCAAGGAATGGCGCGGCCATATCCACGACAAACACCAAACCGCTGCGGACGCCCTTCTCCCCAAACTTCTTCTCTCGATCAACGCGATCGCCTCAGGCCTACGCACGACGGGGTAAAAGTAGCGGGCGACCTACGGACGGTGTTTGAATGATTCCAACGCAATAAATTGTGCCGAATGGCACGTCCAGAGAATGCAAGTGATGGGGATCAGGGTCTACCGTTTTCATATGATGACTCCCTTGGATTGAACTTTGAAGTATCGCGAAGTTTTTCCCAAGCACTCCGTTCCTCCGGGTTGATCTCTGTGGGCGATGCGATGAAAATTTCCACATACAAGTCTCCCGGCGCGTTCTTTTTCGGCAAGCCATAGCCTTTGAGCCTCAGCTGGTCTTGCGAGTCGGTGCCGGCGGGTATTTTGAGTTGTACGGACTTTCCACCGGGGACTTTCAATAAAATCGTCGTACCCAAAACCGCTTCCCATGGAGCCAGCAAAAGTTCGCGAAAAAGATCATGACCTTTCACGCGATAATCCGGATCGGCCGCCATGCGAACC
>JBIIFS010000122.1:0-5078 GCA_044237185.1 Luteolibacter sp. | reverse complement strand
AAATCAGGTAGCGACATCAGATCGATCTCAAGCTCATCAATGACCAGCGTGGTGCGTCGTTCCCAAAGTTCAGGAAAGGGATCGACTCCACGCATGCGAGTCATGACGTCCACTCTCATTCCCTCCGCTCCGCTGGCCTGACAGCGGAAATGTACAGCATGTCCTCTCAAAAGGTGCGCTTTCTCAAAGCTTGGAACCGCAATGACTTCAGCCTGCAATTCTTGAAGTGCCAACTTCAGCCTCATCAGATTTTCATCGCTTGCAAAAATCGCGAAGTCGACATCTCGGCTAAATTCCGCAGCTCCGTAGAACACGCAAGCCTGGCCGCCCATCAACAGGTGTTGGACACCATGACGCTGCATCGAAGAAAGGACTCTCAGTGTCGGGTTCGGGTTCAAGGCTACCTCCTAAAGATCGAAATGTTTCCCACAGACGCGTGGAATGTTCCCAGCGCTCAACGGGTGTGAGACTATACCAATCCAACCACTCGGCTGAAATGTCATCATGCACAGACATGTTTGAAATCTGCACCTATGAATCGTATAGGTAAAATGAAAAATCGGCGATGAAGAGAATTTTTATCGCAGAGATCAAATATCGCGAGGCATGGTCATTTTGATAAAATGACCGTGTGATCAGGCAGGGACCTTTGTCCCCAAAGGTCCGTTCGTCTGATTAAGTCAGTATAAAATCTCATTTAGCAGATTCATCATTCCATGAACGGACGCGTAGCTCCGATAAGTCGGGGCTGCCCAATTGACTTTTGGACATTTAGACTTTTGACTCTTCGGGCAATGAAACCTGTGCTCGCTCTACTCGTCGCTCTCCTTCCTATCCCCGTAGCTTTTGCCGAGCGTGTGGAGCATCTGGGTTGCTATGCAGAGTGGAGTGAGACCGAGATCGTCGTAGGTAATGCGCTTGTTGAGCGGAAATGGACGATCAAGGACGGTTGGTTGACCGCGTCCTCCTTGCGTGACAAAACCAGCGGCATTGAATGGCTTCGTCAGCCGGGTCGGCAGCCTGCGCCGCATCCCGGGGGTGATCCTCCAAATGAAAAACGCGAGCTGACGTTCACCACCCAGAAGGGGAAAATCAGTCCGGTGGAAGAGGATGGTCTGTTGGTCATCCTCGAGGCAAGTGGAGCCAAAGATTCATTCAACTACCGGTTCCGGATTTTTCCAAATTCCTCAGGTGTGATGTTACAGTCATCTGGAGGTGGGGCAGCGGCCATAACGACGGAGGGGCCCAAGGACGCAAAAAAACCCGATGGCTTGGAGCAGGCGAACCTGGCGAAACCGGATCCGAAAAAGCCCATTCAAGCCCTTGAAGATCTTATGCTTGCGCCGCAGCATTTGCGCTACACCCAGGTCGAGCTAAAGGATCAGACCGATTTTTATGACGAGCTCGTCTTCGAGCGCGAGTGGCTGCCTTTGCAGGACCTTTTCGAGGTGGCGTGCAATGTTTTCCATTTGGAAGACCCTCTGAAAGGCAACGGCCTGATCTTCCTTAAACTCGGCCCGTTGCCGCATGCGCGTCCGGTGAAATCAACATGGGATATCCGAGTTGCAGGAGAGGGGAGGCGTGTCACCTTTGTCGGTCCGGGTTACCCATGGACAGTGCTTCCCTACCAACAGGGACGTGCGGGTCGTATCGCCGCGTTGCAAAAGTTTCAACGCTGCCTCCGCCAATATGAGCCACAGCGCGACGGAATGTTTCTCAGCAATACCTGGGGAGACCGCAATCGTGATTCACGCATCAGCGAAGAGTTTCTGCTCAAGGAAGTCGAGGCCGGTGCACAGTTGGGTGTGGATGTCGTTCAGGTCGATGATGGCTGGCAAAAAGGCAAGACTGGGAACTCGGCTTCGGGCAAAGGTGCGTGGGGAAATTTCCGCGCCGCGGATCCGGAGTTTTGGAAGCCTCATCCAGAGCGCTTTCCAAACGGCCTAAAACCCTTGGTCAACGCAGCCAAGCAAAAGGGCATGAAATTTGGCTTATGGTTCGGGCCTGATGCGGAAAACGACATGGCTCACTGGGAGAAAGACGCGGATATGTTGTTAGAGGCTTTTGACAAAGAGGGAGTCGAGTATGTTAAAATTGATGCCGTGGAAATGAAGAGCCCGGCCGCGGAAGTGAATTTGAATCGCTTTTACAGCAAAGTGTTGGAGAAAACCCAAGGCCATGTTGTGTTCGATGCCGATGCCACAGCTGGCCTGCGCCCGGGCTACTATGGGAGCATTCACGTGGGACCGATCTTTTTGGAAAACCGCTACACCGATTGGAAACGCTACTGGCCGCACCATACCCTGCGGAATCTTTGGACGCTCGGTGCCTATGTGGATCCTGTTAGATTGAGGATGGAGTTTTTGAATCAGTCCCGTCATGCGGATAAATACAAAGGCGATCCTCTGGCACCTGCCAACTACCCACCGGATACCTTGTTTGCGAGCGTCATGTTCGCAAGTCCGCTCGGCTGGTTTGAAGTTTCCAATCTTCCTGAGGATGCTTTCAAAACCATCCCCGATCTGGTCAGCGTATGGAAAAAAGAACGTGAAGCCATTTTTTCAGGCAGTATCATCCCCATCGGCCAAGCGCCCGATGGCTATGTATGGACCGGTTTTTCCTCCGTCAGTCAAGATAGGAAAAGCGCACGTTTGGTGGTCTTCCGTGAATTGAACACCTCGGACAAGTGGTCGACGGAAATTCCGCTGCTCCATTCCAAAGATGTCAAAGTCACGGTTCTCGGAGGCAAAGGCACCGCCACTTTCGAAAACGGCATCCTCCAAACCACCATCCCCGATACCCTTCAGTATCTGTTTATGAAGGTGGAATAGCGGGAGCGGAATACTGGAGAGCCGCGCCTCTGGCCGGCCAGGAGTCTAAAAGTCTGAATTTCAATCCCTGTTGCGATTGGTTCATATAGAGCTGGAATTTCGACCTTCGACCTTCGACTTCTTAATCCGCACCGAAGGCGCTCACCTTTTCGATTGGCAATCGGGTTTTGCTCATCTAGGATCTGCAACTATACCTGCAAGAATCAGTTGCCATGAATCCATCCGATCTTTCACCCAAGTCCGCACCGGAAGCATCCGGTCGGCGCGTCGCGGGAATCAATCTGGCGCTATGGATTTCCGTTGGGGTGACAGCCCTGATTCTCATCTGGTTCTTTTGTATCGAGACGCGTTACGGACCCGGGCATCATCACTCGACTTTGGGCTGGCTTCTGAGCACCTGGACTCCTGTGACGGATTATGAACACGGGAAACTGGTGCCTTTCATCATCCTCGGACTGGTGGTGTATCGGTTCAAGGATATCAAACAAAGGGTTGGTTCCGGTAGCGCATGGGGATGGGTTTCCATTATACTCGGCTGTCTGTTCTATCTTGCGGCATACCGTACTCTCCAACCTCGCGTGGCGGTTGGGGGATTGCCATTCATTATCTGGGGTTCCGTGCTTTATCTCTGGGGCTGGCAGGTTGCCAAAATCCTCGCCTTTCCTCTGTTTTTCATCTGGATCGCCATACCCTTGCCTACCTTTCAACAAGCCACCACCCATCTCCAGCTTCTCGCCACATTCAGCGCCCATCACGGATCCAATCTACTGGGTATACAAACTTACACCCAAGGGACGATGGTCTTACCCGTGGAAGGCGATTGGAAACCCTTGAGCATTGCACACGGTTGTAGCGGTATCCGCTCACTCATGGCCTTGTTGATGATCTCAGCCGCATGGGCCTATGTCGCGAAATTCGCGCTTTGGAAAAAAACCGTTCTTTTTCTCAGTGCCATCCCGCTTGCTATTATCGGCAATGCCTTGCGCATCATTTCCATTTTCATGATCGCAGAACACGGTGATCAACAATGGGCCACCACGACCTGGCATGATTGGTCAGGACTGCTTTTGTTTTATCCTTTTTCGATGTTCCTACTACTCTGCATCCATTCTCTTTTGGAAGGCGGCTTGCCGTGGAAAGCAGGCAATCGCCGTAAGGTCCGCCGCACTTCCGTCCAAAGCCAACCACCCCGTGATGGCGATTCCCCCAAACCCGAACTCCCTGCCTGATGCCATCCAAAGTTCGATACGCATTGCTCCCCATGTGCATGGCTCTGCTTCTGGTGCTGATCTATCTGCTGCCACAAACCGCATCCATGATCCCATCCGCCGTCAGCACGAAGCTGCCGGAAAGCCTCGATGGCTGGACGCTGCGGGCGATCCCTGCAAGCAAAGAGGAGGAAGAAACGCTTGCTCCCGATACGGAGTTCTCAAAAGCGGTCTGCTTCAAGGCACGTCCGGGTGAATATGACCCGGCTTCCGGCTACGCCATCCCGGATCGGATCGATCTCTCCATCGTGCTCTCAGGTCACGATCTTAACAATTCCATCCACCGTCCCGAACGCTGCATGCCGTCCCAAGGACATACGATCAACCAGACCACGGACGTCGTTTTACCACTGAAAAACGGTCAGAAACTCACGGTTCGGCGCTTGCTTTCCGTGCAATCCATTCCCACGAACGAAGAACGAACCGCCTACCGGTCGTTCGATTGCGTGACTTACTACTTCTTCGTAGGCAGCATCCACGTCACCCACGACCACCTCGATCGAACCCTGTTGGACATGAAAGACAGGCTTCTTCTTGGGATCGATCAACGCTGGGCCTATGTTTCCGCTTCCACCTGGTATGGCGACCTCCCATGGATGCAAAAAAAAATCCACCTCGAAGAGGCGGATTCCAAACTGAAAGCATTTCTCCAAGAGTTCGGAGAGGTGCAGATTGATTGGACGAAAATCAAATGATTTTCGACCGTTCCTAGTTCTTAGTTCTTAGTTCTTAGTTCTTAGTTCGAATATGCGGAATGCGCGAAGCTCAACCAAGAACCAAGAACTAAGAACCAAGAACTCTCTCCAACAACCTCCTGGTTGCCTGGTTACCATGATGCGTATGCGAGAGTTCGCGCATGTGTTTGCGCTTCGCCGCTTCCGGGTCGTTTCCGCTCAGGACCTGATCGATGGCTTGAAGCAGTTCGCTGGAGCAGGTTGCAACAGGCCCCATGAAATAATCCTCAATCGGTTCCATGGAA
>JBIIFS010000121.1:0-5113 GCA_044237185.1 Luteolibacter sp. | reverse complement strand
AACCATTCATCCACCGCCATCGACTCAGGGCCCGAACGCGCCACCGGATCAAACCACAATTCCAATTCCCTAAAAATCACGCTGCTACCTAAGATCGCTTCGGCCTCGGGAGCAACCCCCTATCTCACTCGATTTCGAATCTCCGAAAAAAAATTCAATTTCCGATTAAAAAGTGATTGCACCTCAGCGGCTCTCTCCATAGCGTCCCGCCCACCCGAACGGGATGGAGCGGTAGCTCAGTTGGTTAGAGCGCCAGCCTGTCACGTTGGAGGTCGCGGGTTCGAGCCCCGTCCGCTCCGCCATTCCTGTTCGTGTTGACCCCGCCAAACGGCCCTTAAAAGCCTCACGGCGGGGTTTTTCTTTATCCGCTTCTTACTTTCAGTTAATACACTCCCAACGGACCGCGTGACTCCAGTCGCGCTCTTCCGCTTTTTAATCACCAAACGGCGGTTTTATCAAAACCGCCCTACCAAGTTTCACTCTTCACTATTTTCTATTCAAATGCCAACTGTCGCCATCGTCGGTCGCCCCAATGTCGGGAAATCCGCGCTCTTTAACCGCCTTGCGGGACGCAAAATCGCCATCGTCCACGATCAGCCCGGTGTCACCCGTGACCGGATCTCCGCTCCCTGCACCCTGACCACCCATCCCTGCACCCTCATCGATACCGGCGGCATCGGCGCAACGCTTGACGACGGCTTTGGCGAACAAGTCGCCATGGAAGCGGACATCGCCATGCAAACGGCCGATCTCATCCTCTTCATCGTGGATGCCCAGGAAGGCCTCACTTCCATCGACCAAGCGCTCGCGCAGAAACTCCGCAGAGCCAAGCCACCCGTCCTGCTCGTGCTCAACAAGGTCGATCATGACAAACACGAATCCGCCTTCGCCGATTTCACAACGCTGGGACTTCCAGAAAGTGTTTTCGTTTCCGCAGAGCACGGCCGCAACTTTTCCGAGCTCATCGAAAAAATCGATGCAGTCGTCGAGCCCCTGCACATCGAAACCGAAGAGGTGATGGAAGTTGCTGAAAAAGCCGGCATCAAGCTGGCCGTCATCGGAAAACCCAATGCTGGAAAATCCTCCCTCATCAACGCGATTCTTCAAGATGAACGTACCATCGTATCCAAAATCGCCGGAACAACTCGCGATGCGATCGATCTCCCTTATTCTTTTGCCGGCGAAAATTTCACCCTGATCGATACCGCCGGCCTCAGACCGCGTGGCAAACGCGACAATTCCGTCGAGGTTTTCTCCGCGATCCGCTCGGAAAAAGCCATTCGCCGCGCGGATCTCTGTGTGCTTGTCATCGACCTCGCAGAAGGCGTTTCCGCACAGGACCGCAAGATCGCCCAACTCATCCTCGAAGAAAAAAAACCCTGCCTCATCGTTCTGAACAAATTCGATCTCTATCATCCGGGTGCCGATTACAAAGACCGGGTCGCCGAGGCAGAAGAACATGTGAAACGCGAGTTGTTCTTCCTGTCGTATGCGCCTTTCGTCGCTTGCTCGGCAAAAACCGGCGATTCCACTGAACACGTTTTAAAGAAAGCCTTGGCCATCAAAAAAGGTGCACAAGAGATCCCAAGCACCGGCAAACTCAATCGCATGCTGCAAGTCGCGATGCAGAAAAATCCGCCGCCGACCGATAACAAGGCCAAGCGCATGAAACTCTACTACGCGACCACTGCTTTGAACGAGAAATACTCGGTCATTCCTGTCCCGACCTTTGTGCTCTTCGTTAATGACAAGCACCTGATGAAGGACTCTTACGAAGCGTATCTAACCAACCAGATCCGCGAGACCCATCCCGCACCCGGGATTCCCATCATTTTCTCCGTCCGTTCCCGTACCCGCCGCGAATGGGAACCGCCGAAAAAAGGCAATCAAGGTCACTAAGTTTCTATATCATGAATTGCCCAATCTGCACGATGGAGAACATCCTCGTCCTCGCCGATCACAACGAATGCGTGATCTGCGGTCACGAATGGAAAAACCAAGCTACCGAGGAAAGCTCTGCCCTAAAAGCGATATATGTGAAAAAGGTTCAATAAGGAGGAGGGACATTCCTGTCCCTCATTTTTCCCCATTCAAAACGCCAACGGCTTCCTCTTCATCTCACGATTCAGTTTGTCGCAAGCCAGCTTGCACAGATCCATCACGATGGGCTCACAAATCGCATACACCACGCTCGTGCCGATTTTATCACGCGATAAAATCCCCGCCTGATGCAGGACTTGAAGTTGCTTGGAAATGTTTGCCTGCGTGCACGACAGCTCTTCCACCAACTCGCTCACACTTTTCGGCCCGCTTTTCAATTCCTGTAGCAAGGCCAGACGCGTCGTCTCGGAAAAAGCGCGGAAAAACGCAGCCACCCGATCCAGATCCGTTAATTGAAGTTTCATATTTCTTCTATAAGGTGAAATCCCAACTTGCGCAACACATAACTGTGTGCTTATATTCTCATATATGAAAATTCATCCGAACGAATTAAACGAGAAACTGGGACAAGGCGAACTGCAATTGATCGATGTGCGGACACCGATGGAGTATGAGGAACTTCACATCGAGGGTTCGAAACTGATGCCATTGGATCGCTTGGATCCTGAGAAAGTGAAATCCGGTGGTCCCTGCGTGGTGATTTGCCGCACAGGCAAGCGCGCAGAGCAGGCAAGAGAACGCTTGCAGGCAGCCGGTTGCGAATCGGTCACGGTGCTCGACGGCGGAGTCACCGCATGGGAACAGGCAGGATATCCTCTGAAACGCGGCAAAGCGAGCGTTTCACTGGAACGCCAGGTCAGAATCGCTGCCGGACTGATGGTTCTAACAAGTGTCATCCTCGGCACATGGGTTCATCCCTACTACTATGGCATCGCCGCATTCGTCGGCGCCGGCCTGACTTTTGCCGGCATCACCGATTGGTGCGGCATGGGCATGTTGCTCGCCAAAGCCCCATGGAACCAACGCAACACTTCATCTTGCGGAAAGCAGTCCTGCTCACTCTGAATCACCAAACCCTTTGAAAAATGTTTTTACGTCAAATCACAGATCCTGCCCTCGCGCAGAACGCGTATCTCATCGGTTGCCAGCGCAGCGGTGAAGCCATCGTCATCGACCCCGAACGCGATGTGGATCGCTATCTGCAAATCGCCAAGGAAAACGGTTTCAAGCTCACCGCCGTGGCCGACACCCACATTCATGCCGACTATTTGAGCGGATCGCGCGAGTTAATTGAAGCCCATGGCGCGCATGGCTATCTGTCTCAGGAAGGCGGCACGGATTGGCAGTTTGAATGGGCGAAGAACCTGAACAACGTCACGCTGCTCAAAGATGGCGACACATTCAAAGTCGGCAACATCGTGATCAAAGCCCTTCTAACACCCGGCCACACACCCGAGCACATGAGCTTTCTCGTCACCGATCAGGGCGGAGGAGCCGATGTTCCGATTGCCTTGCTCAGTGGAGATTTTCTTTTCGTCGGCGATGTCGGCAGGCCGGACCTTTTGGAAAGCGCCGCCGGACAAATCGGCAACATGGAACCCTCCGCACACAAGCTTTACGAAAGCCTCCGTAACACCCAAGAGCTTCCCGGTTTCATCCAGATCCTACCCGCTCACGGCGCCGGTAGCGCTTGCGGAAAATCGTTAGGGGCCGTTCCCACCAGCGTGTTGGATTACGAACGCCAACACAACGCCGCGTTCAGCCAGGCATTGGGTGGAAACGAAGTGGATTTTGTGAAAACCATCCTCTCCGGCCAACCCGAGCCACCTCTGTATTTTGCCAGAATGAAACGCGACAACCGCCAAGGTCCGAAACTGTTAGCCAATGGCGAACTTCCGAAACCGAAGCGCATCCATGCTGAAGCACTCGATGCATGGATTTCAAAACCCAACCACAGCATCCTCGATCTTCGGAAAAACCGTGAGGCGTTCATGCAAGCCCACCTCAAAGGCGCGTTGTTCGCTCCAGCTACGGGCGGTTACTTTTCAACCGTCGCCGGTTCTTACGTGAACGAAACCGATTCCATCCTCTTGTTGGTCGAAGATGAAAACGAAATCGATCCCGCCGTGCGCGAGCTGATCCGCATCGGCTTGGATCAGGTGGAGGCATGGATGCCGGTCGATGAAGCTTTGGCGTGTGATTCAGCCACGGAATCGATTCGCCGGGTCACCACTAGCGAACTCGATCAACATCTCGCCAAACATCCCGACGCCAAAGTGCTTGATGTGCGTAGCAAAGGTGAGTTCGAGGCAGCTCATGTGAAATCCGCTTCTAACATTGCCCACACCCGACTCGCCGCACCGAGCTCAGCCATTCCTGAAGCATCTCCCCTGTTCATTCATTGCGGAAGTGGTCTGCGTGCCTCCATGGCAAGCGCCTTCCTCGCCAAACAAGGCCACGACGTCGTCTATGTCGACGGAGCTTTCGGCGACATTCCAAGAAACCTCCTCGAATGAACCCATTCGCCATCGCGGGAATCATCGCCATCGGAATTTCCCTCGGCCTAACAGGTGCTGGCGGCAGTATCCTGACGCTTCCTGTGTTGGTTTATCTCGTCGGCCTCCCACCCACCGAAGCGGTCGGTGTCAGCTTATGCATCGTCGCCATCGCAGCGGGTGTCGGAGCGGTGCAACGCTGGCGTTGCGGTGAAATCCATTTGAAAGCCGCGCTGATGTTCGGCGGAGCCGGCATGGTCGGAGCGGCCATCGGCGCAACGTTCACTCACTTCGTTGACGAACGACTACTCATGCTTCTGTTCGCTCTACTGATGATCGTTGTGGGACTGCGGATGATTTTTAAAACGACATCACAGATCGATCCCCTACCGGAATGCAAACCCGTGCGTTGCATCCTCGCAGGTGGCGGAACCGGTATCGTCACCGGCTTTCTCGGTGTCGGCGGCGGCTTCATCCTCATGCCCGCTTTGATCCGCTTTGCCCGACTCCCCATCGCCATGGCGACCGGAACCTCGCTGGCCGTGATCGCCGCAAACTCTCTGGTCGGCAGTCTCGCGCATCAAGCCGCCATTTCAAAACACGGACTGCTCACCCTGATCTTCGCAGCGATTGCGGTGATCGGAACGTTTCTCGGAAAACGCATCGCGAATCGTCTG
>JBIIFS010000120.1:0-5147 GCA_044237185.1 Luteolibacter sp. | reverse complement strand
TGCCATCGAGAGTGGTGGTGAAATCAACCACGGCGATGTCGTCGTTTTGGATCGCACGACCCGTGACGTCTTCAAACTCGGCGAGGCGCTCGCGGATGCTTTCGAGTTGGGTGTTGATCTCCTCATCAGTGACCGAGGTTGAAGGGGCTTTGATCTCGATGCCCTTGTAAACCGGAAGAGTGAATTCCGGAGCGAGGATGAGGCGGGTTTCGAAAGCGATCGAGCCGTCCGGGCGTTCGTTGATGTTGTCGGGAAAGCCGAAGTCGAGGACTTTGAGATTCTCGGTTTCGAGGGCTTTGTCGCAGGCTTCGCCAAAAAGAGCCTCGGTGAGCTCTTCGGAAATTTGTTTGGCAAACCGCTTCTCGATGACGGTTTTAGGTGCCTTGCCGGGACGGAAACCGGGAAGTTTTGCTTGGGAAGCGTAGGAAGAGGTGATGGATTGGCGCTTTGCTGTGACATCGGCGGATGGGACCTCGACGTTGAGGATAGCGATGCATTTTGGCTGTTTTTCGACGGCGATATTCATGAATGTTCTGCTTTGGGGGAGGGAAACTAGGCGGGGTTGGGTGGGATTGGCAACGAAATATCTGACTTGGCCGTATGAAGTGATCCCCTGGTTTGCGGAAGGGGTCTTGATGTCAGGCATGCCGGATCTTTTGGCACTCGACATCTGTGCCCTTTTGGGTAACGCGTTTCTCCGTCATGAAACTGTTCCGAGCGCTAACCTCAGTCGAGCAACTCGCGGCGTATATGCGCGCTGAAATTTTGGCGGGTTCGTTCGGGAATACCTTGCCTGGGGTGAATCGGTTGGCGAAGGAGCTGGCCGTGAGCCCTAAGACGATCATCGCGGCAGTCGCCCAACTCGAGCACGAAGGGCTGCTGTTGAGTCAGGGAGAGCGGCGTCGATGTCAGGTCATAGCAGATGTTGAGAAAGTGAGGGTCAAATTACGTGTTGCCATTCTGCTCTATCAACCCTCAGACCGAAATTTGTGTTACGAGACTGAGTTGTTATATCGCTTGCAGGAGTCGGGACACGCGGCATTTTTTGCGGACAAGTCTCTTACAGAACTGGGTTTGGATGTAGAGCGCGTGGCTTCTTATGCCAAAAAAATCAATCCTGATGCTTGGATTGTTTTGTCTGGATCAAGGGAAATTTTGGAATGGTTTGCGAGTCAGGGTGTAGCTGTTTTTGCGCAGTTCGGTCGCCTGCAGGGGCTTCCGATCGCAGGAATGGGGGTTCGTAAAATTCCTGCCATGGTAGAGGCTGTTGGCAAAATGGTGAAGCTGGGTCATCGTAGAATCGTGATGATTGTCCGGAGTGAAAGGCGGAAGCCGAAACCTGCGGCTTTTGAGCAAAAGTTTTTAGATGAATTGGAACATTTGGGAATCGCCACCGGACCTTATCATTTGCCGGATTGGGAGCAGACGGTTGAGGGCTTGCACCGGTGTTTGGACGCGCTTTTTCAGCATACGCCACCGACATTGATTTTTGTTTCCGAGTCTATGTTGTTCTTATCCGTGAAAGATTATCTATCGCAGCGAGGCGTGATTGCGCCGAGGGATGTATCGTTGATTTGCCATGATCCGGACGAAGTCTTTTCGTGGTATCATCCGCCCGTTTCCCACATAAATTGGGATAGTGGGCCGATTGTCAGACGGATTGTGGGCTGGGCAAACAAAGTTGCGCGCGGGGTGGTGGACAAACGTCAGGGTTTTACCATCGCAGAATTTGTTGAGGGTGGCACGATCGGCCCGCCTTCCGCCGGCAGGCTGACGATTAAAAGCTAATCGGGGAAAACGATGGCCCGGTTGCCGTCGATGAGTGTCCGATCATGCACATGGTAGCGGATCCCTTTGGCAAGAGCGATGCGTTCGCATTGGCGGCCGAGGCGGGCGAGATCGTTGGGTGAGTGAAAGTGGTTCACGCGTTCGACCTCTTGTTCAATGATGGGTCCGGCATCGAGGTCATTGGTGACATAGTGGCAGGTGGCGCCGATGAGTTTCACACCGCGGTCGTAGGCTTGGCGGTAAGGGTTCGCGCCAATGAAGGCAGGCAGAAACGAATGATGGATGTTGATGATTTTTCCGGAAAATTCTTCGCAGAAACCTGCGGGAAGAATCTGCATGAAACGGGCAAGGACGATGAGTTGGACGTCCTGGGCAATCAGCAGTCCACGGATTTTTTCAAAGCCTCCGTCACGGTCTGGCCCATCCATCTTGATGTGGTGGAAGGGCAGGTTGGATCGCTCGGAGATGGCGCGGCAGTTTTCGCGATTTCCAATCACCGAGGTGATTTCGATAGGGAGCTCGTTGAGTTCGGATCGCCAGATAATTTCATTGAGGCAGTGATCGGTTTTGGTGACCAATACGGCGGTGCGCATTTTGTAAGGAAGATTCCGGAAATGCCAGGTGGCAGCCAGCGAGTGGGCGAGCGGGGTGAAATTCTCCTTGAACTGCTCGACATCGATATTCAGTTCCGAGGTATCGATCTCAAGGCGCGCAAAGAATTTTTTCCCGATCTGATCCGAAAACTGGCTGAATTCGATCAAGTTACCGTGATGTGCCGCGACGTAAGATGCGATTTTCGCAACGATGCCAGGTTGGTCAGGAGAGAAAAGTTTGAGGATGAGTCCGGAGCGCATGGGGGGATTTAAGTTTTAAACTTCTAAATTTTAAACTCTAAACTACAAACTCTAAATTCTGAATTTGGCGCATAGAGATTTTGCTGTGCCGCTGGCGACCCGAATCAAAAATATCAATGCGGTTTTTTGAATCCATGGTCAACCCCGACTTGTCGGGTTGGTGGAGCTGTAAA
Source organism: Luteolibacter sp. (assembly GCA_044237185.1). Classification (GTDB taxonomy): domain Bacteria; phylum Verrucomicrobiota; class Verrucomicrobiia; order Verrucomicrobiales; family Akkermansiaceae; genus Luteolibacter. The sequence goes on along the minus strand of JBIIFS010000120.1, from coordinate 2,332 downwards.
CTCATGGGTTGAAATTTTCCGGCCTGGCATTCAGTTTGGATTTGTGAAAGTCATTGCGATAGCGGTTGTCATTGGATTGTTGGCGGGTTTGTTGGGCTCGCTGTGCGGAGTGGGCGGGGGAATTGTTATGGTTCCAGCTTTTGTCGGGTTGTTAGGGTTTGCACAGCAAAAGGCTGTGGCAACTTCTCTGGCCATCATCGTTGTGACCTCTCTGGTGTCGACCATGAACAACACGTTTAAGGCGGGACATCTCGTTGACTGGAAAATCGTCGCCCTCGTCGGTGCAGCTTCCGCTGTGGCGGCGTGGTTTGGGACGGATCTGATGCGTTCGCTTTCCAATCAGACACTGACCCGCATTTTCGGGGTGGTGTTGGTTCTCTTTGGCGCGCGTATGTTGATGAAGGGTTGAAGAACTAAAATTGTCCCGGAATCGCAGCCAAAACGCTGGAGACCTGCAGCTCGTTTTGGCAGCGTTGGTCCAGTTGACATTTCGAGGAGAGGCATGGAGCGCATTCGACGTGGTGTTTCACGACGATGTTTTGTCTGCCGAGCGGGCGTTTCCAGTTGGGATCGTTGGGGCCGAAAAGGGTGATGCAAGTGCCGCCGGTGTAGGCGGCAAGGTGGGGGAGCGAGCCATCAGCGGCGATGATCAACTGAAAAGTGGCGAGGGTTGGCAGGGTGGCTCCGAGCGGCGAGGCGTGGAAAAAATTTACCTCGTTTCCCAAACGACTCGCGAGGATTTTCCCCAAATCCCTGCGCCCAGCCCATCCCGCGATGGTCAGATGCCAGCCTTTTTCCAACAGGTCCTCAGCCAACATCTGCCAGCGGTCCAGAGGCCATTCATGGCTGTTGCCAAAGTCTGATTCGGGGCAGAGCAGGATGGTCTTCGGTACGGCGGGAACGCCTATGGATGCTGGGACAAAAAACTCCGGCAGATTTACGGATACGCCGATTTCTTCGGCCGAGTTCAGGTAGAGCCGCACGCGGTGTTCGGTCGGCGCTTCTCTGGCGTTAAGCGGATGGGTGATAAATTTTTTCAGGCAGGTATCCTGGGGGCCGAGACGGCGCGGAATTTCTGCTTTCAGGAAGGCCTTGGCAGCGATGCCTGCTTCCCAAACAAGCGATACCTCCCAATCGTTTCCCAAAGCTTTTGAGAGACGTCCGGCGCTGGTTTTCTGAGTAAAGGTGAAACTTGGCAGCGGGCATACGGTTTTCCAGAAACTCTGCTGTACCTCCAGGCAAACCAGCGCGCCTACCAGTCCGCTGCGCACCAAAGCCCGCACGGCAGGAACCGCGAAACAGGCTTCGTCCCAGCGCTCGGGCATTGCCACGAGCATGCCTCTGCCATGAATCATTTCTTGCGGGCGGGTTTCGGATCGAGATTTGCCGCCATGTCTTCCTCCGTCACCTTGGACACCACGCCGTTTTCCGGAACTTCGACTTTGGTGATCCAAAGCAACGCGTTGAGCACGACCTTGCGCATGTTGTCATCTGCCCAGTTTTTATGAAAATGTCCGCCGGTGAAACCCGCTCCGCGTCCGCCGTCAGCACGCTCAATACACCACATCATGGTTTCTTCCTCGCCTTTTCTGGCTTGAATGTGCGGGTAGGGACCTTTGGGATGGACGTACGGGCCATCACGAGTCTCATCGGTGGGAGTCGCAACGAGAATCGACTGCACGCCTTTCATGCCCTCGGGGAAACGGATGGAGAAATACCATTCGTCTCTGATTTTGAAAGGACTCACACCGCGGGAAATCGGGTGTTGGGGAAATTTTTTATAATCGGCCTCCCACATTGGGTTGCAAGAAAAGTTGGTTTCATAAGCGCCACCGATCCATTCGCGGAATTGCTCCCCCGTCTCGGGTTCGCTGTGGGAGCACTCGACCGCGTAGTGCATCATCATGATTCCGCCGCCGCGCTTCGCGACCTTTTGGAGCAATTCCCGATGATTGCCTTGGAGTGCGGGATGGCCCTTCCCGCCGTCCGAGTAGATCACAACCGCATCGGCGGTTTCGAGCACCGCATCGTCTTTGACCCAATGATTGTTGTGCACCTCCACATCCAGGCCCGGAATATCCTTGAGGCATTTTTGGAAAAGCATGCAACCGGCATTGAATTCGTGGTCACCCGGGCCGTGGCTTGGTTTCCCGGCGATCAGGATGAGTTTTTTATTGGCCGGCTTGTCAGCAAATGCAGTCGTCGGGAAAACCAACGCGCTGAGGCAAACGCCCGTGAACAAACGACGAAGAGTGAAGAATTTCATATGATTGCAATGCACCATGTCCCTACGTTTGGCGCAACCGATAAATTACAGGAAGAATGAAAGGGA
>JBIIFS010000119.1:0-5156 GCA_044237185.1 Luteolibacter sp. | reverse complement strand
GTGGTGCCGCCCTGCGCGACTTCTCAATCACCATATTGGTTGGCCTCATTATTGGAACTTACTCCTCCATCTTTGTCGCTTCACCCATCGCCCTGTGGTGGTCACAACGCAAAGGAGGAAACCTCCGCAAGGATGTTCTCGCAACAACCCTTGCCAACGAAGGTCTCAAAGCCGATTGAGGTTGAGATAAGAAATCCCAAAACTCTGAAAAGCGCGCTGCATCCTAGATGCAGCGCGCTTTTTTCAGTCCCACCGGACGCTGACTTCGGGCTCTCTTCTCCTGATTCGCCGCCTGAGCAGTTCCAAAAAAGAGGGTGGCCGTTTTGGCCAGAGATCTTTGGGGACTGATCCAGCTTACTCAGCTGCGCTTGGCGCTTGGCCGCCCGCAGGACGCTTGTCGAATTTCTTCCGTTCTTCGCGATCTTCCCCATGAAGTCGCGGATCTTTCGGACGATCCTCAGCATTGATTTGTCCATCGGAATTCGTGTCCATCCGGGCAAAAATTTGCTTTCGCTTATCCTCGGGCAGTTGACTGAAAAACTTACCTTGGCTGAATTCCTCAAAACTTAAGCCACCGCTCTTGTCCGTATCGAGATCACGAAGTTCACGCATCCGCCTTTCTTGCGACTCCTGTCTCATTTTCCGGATTTCCTCAGCGGTGACTTTTTCATCTCCATCCAGGTCAATCCGCGCAAAAAACTTGTCACGCTGTTGCTGGGGCATATTTGCCATCCTTGGTGCGGCAAAAAATTCTTTCGAGCTGATCACCCCATCACGATTTTTGTCCATCATCCCAAACATGTCTTCACGCCCCTCGGGACGGCGACGCGCTTCTCGGGCTGATTTCCCCTCTTTTCGCCTTTCATCCGGACGCTTTTCTAGGCCCGATGTGGCTGGTTTTTCACGGGATTGCTCCTCCGCTTGCAAATGGAACGGCAAAATACATACATAAACACCGAATAGAACTTGAAGCTTCATTGAAAAATAACGTTTAAAATTTGGAAATTTGCCGCGAAGATACGTCAGCAGCTTACATAACACCCCATCCACCAAAAAGTTTCACCCCAATCTTCCATTCCTCCTCAAATGCACATTTCCGACATCCTAAGCGCCCAGGCACCCTCTCTGTCTTTTGAGTTCTTCCCCCCGCGCGCCGCCGCTGCATGGGAAGAGCTTTATGAGACGATTCAAAACCTCGAAACCCTGTCGCCCTCCTTTGTATCCGTGACCTATGGCGCAGGTGGCGGCACCCGCGAACTCACTCATGATCTGGTACTTCGCATCAAACAAACCACCCATATACCTCCCGTTCCCCACCTCACCTGTGTCGGACACACGAAATCTGAAATTGATGCCATCCTCACCCGTTACGCCGAGGCAGGGGTCTCAAACATTCTCGCCCTGCGTGGCGATCCACCAAAAGACCAAGCTAACTATGATTGGTCGCAGGGTGATTTTCGCTACGCCGCCGATCTAGTTGCCCACATTAAAAAATTCAATGACTCCTCCAAACACCCTGATCCGCGCGGGTTCGGCATTGGTGTGGCCGGGTTTCCAGAAGGGCATCCTGCCACGCCCAACCGTGTCGAGGAACTCGATCACATGAAAGCCAAAGTCGATGCGGGCGCAGACTATATCTGCACCCAGTTGTTTTTCGACAACCATGATTTCTTTGATTACAGGGATCGCTGCCAACTCGCGGGAATCCATATCCCCATAATCGCCGGCATCATGCCTGTCACTTCACTCTCCAGCATGAAACGCATGGCAGAACTTGCTGCCGGAGCTCGGTATCCCGCAAAACTCATCAAGGCACTCGATCGCGCCAATTCAAACCCAGAAGCAGTTGAACGCGCCGGAATCCACTATGCCGCCCAACAGTGCGCCGAACTGCTCGATCAATCCATCGCCGGAATCCATTTCTATACGCTCAACAAATCCCACGCGACCCGACAGATCTATGCGTCTTTGGGTCTCCATGATGGAAACAAGCCATAGCCTTACTGCCCCTTGAACGCCCGCCCTTCGCCAGTCTGCCAGGCGGTTTTCACACTTTGATAAAGAGCGCCCAGTTGCGCTTCAGTCAGCAGTCGATATTCAATCGACTTGGAATGCGTGGTTAGCGGATATTTTTTTTGCACCATATCCTGCGCACTGCTGCCATGCTCACTCGCCGTCTTGTTGGCAATTTCCAAAGCGCGCGCTGCGAGATTGGCAGCCCCTGAGCTAGGTCCCGCAGTGGTAACGGGAGAGATAAAATAAAAGCGAGCGAGCGACTGTCCTTCCGTGTCAACCGTCACTTCATCCACAATCACCGCCCCATCCAAAACATACTTGTGCCTGCTCACTGAGGTAATCCGTGACAAGGACACCACATAATTTCCACCTGCCAAGTTTGCCTCCCAGTAGCCTCTTTTTCCACGCTGATTATTCGCACTATTCTGATTCTGTGTGGGATCATTGGGATCTGCGGTTTGCGAATAACCCATTTCGGAAAACATCATAAGCGAGGAAATGACCATCATTGAAAGTTTCATCATGCTCCTTGGATACATCTCCGCCCTCTGCTTGACCAGCCAGTAAAATTACTTTGCAAAAGTTAATCATTGATAGGGAAGTATTTTTCGAGCAATCTAATCGGCATGGTTCGTTACCGCTCCAATGTTGCGGCACTCATGATCGACGCTAATGGCAATATTCTCATTTGTGAGCGTTCCAATATACCGGGCGCTTGGCAGTTTCCTCAAGGTGGCGTGGATTCAGGCGAAGAAATCGAACAGGCACTCTACCGTGAAATCCGCGAGGAAATCGGGCTTTCCAAGGAGCATTACGAAATCCTCCGACGCAAAGACGGCTATCGGTATCTTTATCCTGAGGACGTTCGCTTCAAAAAAATTCAAAAGCACGGTAATCACGGCCAAGAGCAAACCTATTTCCTCTGCAAGCTCAGACCCAATGCCCCTGAAATCAATGTGAACCAATCACCTCGCGAATTTCGATCTTACCGCTGGATCCAACCCAATGAGTTCGATCTCGATTGGCTCCCTCCTTTCAAACACGAGGTCTACCGCGCGGTGATGAAAGATTTCTTCCAAGTCGATTTGGATTGATCCATCCAAGGAATTTCTCAAGCGCCCAGCTTCGCCGGATATTCACCCCTTGATATCAGATCTGCAATCGATTGGACCACGTAGGGTTTGTCTTCCGGAAAGGTCACCCCAAACCAAGCCGCGCTGGTCTCGATCACCTCACAGCGGGTTTTTTTCTTGCGGATCAATGTGTCCACCACCGTCGGAATATAAAATTCACTGGTCTCTTTGTGACCCTGCTCTGCAAGAAAATTCACAAATTCAGCTTCGATGTCGGTCATAAAGCTTTGAGGAAATGCCCAGAAATTCATCGATGCGGGCGCCTTAGGATCGAGCACCCGGCTCTCGCCATTCAGGCCTGTTCCGGAAATCGCACCTGATTCATCGCGGGTAATCTTCACCACCTCCTCAACCGAGATCAGCATACGCTCCGGACTCACCTCGCAAATTCCACGATTCACGCTGCCATGTTCCGAAAGTGTGTTCTGAAGTGGATACGCAACCAATCCACAAAGCGCTTCATCCGTTCTTTTCAAAAATCGACTCGCTTGCAGATACGCATCGCTACCATAAAAATCATCTGCATTGATGACGGCAAACGGCCCGTCCACAAGATCCCTCGCGGCACGAATCGCATGTGTCGTCCCCCATGGCTTGGTACGTCCGGCAGGCGGAACGAAAGGCGCAGGTAAATCGTCGAGGCGCTGATAGGCATAATCGACTTGGACAAGTTTCGCAAAACGTTCTCCGATTCCTGATTTAAAGGCATCCGCAAAATCTTCCCGAATCACAAAGATCACTCGGTTGAATCCGGCCTGAATCGCATCATAGACCGAGTAATCCAAAACCGTCTCACCATTCGGCCCCATGGGATCGAGTTGTTTCAATCCGCCGTAACGGCTCCCCATACCTGCAGCTAAAACGATCAATGATGGCATGAGGTAAACACTAATCAGCGGACGAATCCATGTCGAACCAAACTGTTCGGAAGTTCCGAGCCAATAAAAAACGGAATGAACTCATAGTCATCCCGTTTTAAAAAATCTATGGATTGAAAATCTTAGTATTCGTAGCTCATGTAGAAGTTGAACTGACCGCCTTTGTCAGCTGCTGAATCAGGAGAACTCATTGGGAAAGCATAGTCCAAGGCGATAGGCACAGGGCTGATAGGAAGTTGGATACGGATACCGACACCCACATCGCTGTATAGATCCTCAGGAGCCATATCCCATGAGCCTGAGTTGACAAAACCCATATCGTAGAAGGCGGCAGCGCGGACGGTCTCAATGATGGGAACCGTGTATTCGGTATTCAGGAATGCCAGAGACTGGCCGCCGAGGACTTCACCCGATGCACCGTCACGAGGACCGCCAATGTCGCGGAATTCAAATCCACGCAAGGTTCTACCACCGCCAAGGAACATACGCTCAAAAATCGGCACATCGCCGTTGATCGCATCCACAAAGGCGACTTCGCCATTGAGCGAGAGAATGGTATCCCATTTGAGATTCCAATACTTCGATGCTTGGGTTGAAAACGTGATCGTCTCGACATCTCCACCCAGACCCGCGAGTGCAAGCGAGACATCCAGTTTCTCTCCGCTGCGTGTGGTGATCACGCTGTCACGGCTGTCATAAAGATAGCTGAGCGTCAGCGCACTGCGAACAAAGTCTCCATCCTCAGCAAGAAACGCAGGGCTGGCTCCGGCGTCCACATCAACGGTGATGGATTCTAGGGAGTATGCAAGCTTGACCGAGGATTTCTCGGTGATGGGTTTTTTAAGGAAGATCGAAGCACCGGCATTGGTCTGCTCGTAGACATCACTGAAGTAGGATGATTGACGATAGAAGAGCTCACCACCGAGTGACAGCTTGCGATCCATAAACCATGGCTCAACAAGTGAAACACTGAATTCGCTACGCTCCGAACCCGCACGCAGGCTCATTCCAAAACGCTGACCACCACCCGTAAAGTTCCATGGGTTGGTGATATCAAAGTTGGTCTGCTCAAGCGTGAGGAAACCGACTACGTTATCGATCGAACTAAATCCAACCCCGACACCGACAG
>JBIIFS010000118.1:0-5235 GCA_044237185.1 Luteolibacter sp. | reverse complement strand
GCATACAGCTGATCACCCGAGGGACACTTGAACGTCTTGTCCCTGTTCTCATGACCGCACTCGCCGCAGGCATCGCGCTTATTCCCCTCGTGCTCGCCAATGGCGAACCCGGCAAGGAAATCCTCCATCCCGTTGCCGTTGCCATCGTCGGCGGGCTTGTATCCTCAACCTTTCTCGACCTTGTCGTCACCCCCGCTGTCTTCTTTCTGATCGGAAGGAAAGCGGCCGAAAAATCCCTGATGCTCAATGCACCAGCCACCCGATAAATATAATACCAAACCACATCATGAAAACAAAACTGACAACCGCCATCCTGACCTTGACCGCAAGCCTTGCCTTCGGGCACGGAGACATCGAGCTCGGTCCGAACAAAGGCCGTATTCTGGAATTCAGCAGCGACGAAACCATGCACGGAGAAGTCTCCGAAAGAGACGGAAAACTCCACATTGCCCTACTTGATAAGGATATGAAGCCGGTCAAAGTCCTAGATCAAACCCTCACCGCTACCGCCGGAACCCGTCAGGCACCGGTAAAAAGCGAAGTGACCAAGACCGAAAACGGCTTCATGATATCTCCAACCCAGCCAGGAGAATGGTTGATCATCCAATACAAGGAATCCGGATCTTCCAAAGTCGTCACCGCCCGGCTTCATTACGATACCAAGTCCTGCGCACCTTGTGGCAATCCTGAATGGCGCTGCGCTTGTGAAGATAAGAAAAAAGAGGCGCCGTGACCGAAACCATGCCCGCATACGTCGGAGGCAACTTGCCAATCGTCCAAAAAACCACCTCAAATCTACTTCTTAGCCTTTTCGTAGATGATATCCGCAAGTTCGGATGTCACCTCGTAGAGCAATCCCTTGATCGGAACCGGAATGAGGATGCGATCTTCACCTGATGCCGGAGGATAGGCTTGTTTGAGCTCTGGAACACGATCAAACGCGGTCTTCATCAAGGTCACATTGACTTCACCCTCATATCGGTAGGAGCGACTCAATTTCTCCGATTCAAATTCCCTTAATCGGCTAGATGCACGCAAGGTAGCCAGTTTCTTGAATAATGACTTATTGCCATCCTCCTGGAATCCCATGTTGTTTCTGTTCACCAACTCTCCCGCCTCACGCAGAGATAGATTCACATCCTCGATTGATTCGTTCGATACTGCGATTCTTCCGAAAAACTCCGATCCATCATCCAAGACCAGTTCTTCATCCGACTTTGGCTTTCTGACTACCATTCCACCGAACAAACTCATCGTATCATCCGCAATGAGCTTGATATCCGATATCATCAAGCCTTTGCCCTGCATTTCCATGCGGAATGAGCCGGCGCGGAAATCCACACGGCGATAATTACGATTCGCATCGACCACACTCAATGCCCGTAACATCGGAATCCTGTCTCTCAACGTGATGACATCACCTTTATCCAGCTCAACCACCCCATCAAATCCGATTCCTTCAGTGGAGTTGGTCGAGCCATTGATCGTGAACTCACCCGATATCTTGCCCTCGATATAAGCCCTAGCAGCCATCGGCACTATACCGGAGATATCAAGTCCTTTCATTTTCAAATGTCCGGAAACAAGCGGACGCTGTCCTGACTTGACCTCAAGTTGATCAAAAACCAGAGATCCCTCGTTTTTGCTGAATATCGCTTTTTCAAAAAGGATTCCCTTCCTCGTGATCAGGACATCGAGTTCCTGTATCTGAAGATTTTTGAGCCAGTTTTGGGAAAACGTTCCGCCACGAAAACTCAAGCGCCAGCCATCCGCAACCGGCACCGCCTTCATTTGACTGCCGGTAACCGATCCGCGCGAGCTTTCCGTATAGCCCCATTTCATGGACATGCTCGCAACGTGAATCGCATCCGGCCTCGAATTACCCAAATCTTGAAACAAGACATTTCCAATCGCTTCCGCCCCTTCGTCAGTATCCGCGCCCGCCCGCAGCAATAAATTCACTTTCGAGATCTGCACAATGCCAGGTCTCCAGGTTTTTCCGAAATCGACGAAAAAATCTTTCTGGCAGATCAAATTTGATAACTCTAACCCCCTGAAAAACGAATTCTCCTCATCAATCAATGCCAGGCGCCCAATGGTAAATTTACCCCGTGCCCTACTCATACTCCCCACTTCAATCTCTTTGGCAGAGAACTTTTCTTGCAAATTCTTGATCACAAGCTCCCTAAAACTCTCCCCCCCTGTCATTTTAACCACCCCCACCCACAAAAGTGCCGCAATCATCGAAAATAACCCGAAACGCAGGATCCGATGCACAAAATGGGTGATGTAATTGCCATTCCGATCCCCGATTAACAGGGAATGCCTGAACTGAAACCACAATCCTTGTTTGGAAATCCAACGGCTCAGACGCTCATTGAAGTTTTGCCATTGCTCTGAATCGAAATTTCCGCTCATGTTCGCCACACATTCAACCCGTTAACCCACGATCTTACCAGATTAAATTCCGCAAGATCGACAACTTATCTCCCTCTACCCCCTTGGAAACCGCCGATTACAAAGTCCAACTCGAAATTTTCGAGGGTCCTCTAGACCTTCTGCTCTATTTGATCAAAAAAGACGAGCTAGATATCCATACCATCTCGATCGAGAAAATTACCAAGCAATACCTCGATTACATCAATACCTTCAAGCTTCTGAACATCGACCTCGCCTCCGAGTTCATCGTCATGGCAGCCAATTTGATGTATTTGAAATCCAGGACCCTTCTGCCTCGCAGCGAACAACCTCCCGAGGAGGAAGTCGAGGATGATGATCCACGCTGGGAACTGATCCGCCAACTCATTGAATACAAAAAATTCAAAGATGCCGCGGGATTCCTCTCCCTTCGCGAGCTCGATCAACAAGGGCGTTTCGCCCACCAACCCGACCCCGGCAACAAGCCGACCGAGGAGCCCCCCGCCCTCGCGGAAATCTCCATCTTTGACCTCATTCGCGCGTTTCAGAATGTGCTCAAACGTTTCGAGGAATCCCACGATTTCGGTGATATCGTCGACGATCGCTACACCGTTGCCGATAAAATCGAGTTTCTCCTGGATCATTTCAAACCCGGCCAATCGCTAAGTTTCGATGCCATGTTCCAAACAGCTACCACCCAATCGGAGGTGATTGTCACTTTCCTCGCCGTCTTGGAGTTAATGAAACTGAATCAATTCATCATCCGACAGGACCACCTGCTGGGTGAGATCACTGTCATCCGCCGCACCGCAGTCGACATGCAGCACGAAGACGCGCCGGAAGAGTGAAGGTTGAAAAATATCTTCTTCATCCACGATTCACCCTTGCCACATCGGTCGCTTCAAAGGCAAAACCTAGACATGCTTGAAACTCCTGCCGACGTTGCCTCCGCTCCAGCCGAGGCCCAAGTCACTCCATCCGGTCTTGCCTCCAAAGTCCTTGCAAACGGATCCGGATCCGCCAAACCGAAAGCCACCGACCTTGTCACTGTGCACTATTCCGGATGGACAACCGATGGAAAACTCTTCGATTCTTCCGTCAATCGCGGCCAACCCGCCACATTTCCTCTCAACGGAGTCATCGCCGGATGGACCGAGGGACTCCAGCTCATGGTTGAAGGTGAAAAGCGCCGCTTCTGGATCCCGGCCAAGATGGCTTACGGCGAAAACCCGCCAAGCGGATACCCCGCTGGAACTCTTGTTTTCGATGTGGAACTCCTAAAAATCGCCTGAATGAAACAATCCCCGCGCACAGCAAAGTTTCAGGGCTGGCATATCCTTCCTGCCCTAGGCTTCATAACCGCATGCTTGGGCGTTTGTTCTTGCGCGGATTCACAGGAAAAAAACATTCCCGCCCTTGATCGTTCACTCTCGACCGTTAAGCCGACTGCTCCTGTGATCAAAGCTCCGCTCCAACCGGGGAAGATCACCCGCATGCCGCTCGGAAACCTCTACCAACTCGTTCAGAGCAAGGCCGCACTGATTTTCGATGTGAGGCCGATCATCTTCTATAAAATGGGCCATATTCCCGGTGCCTTCAGTTTTCCAAAAGCCGATTTCGATAAACACATCGAAAAGCATGAAGCACTTATCAAAAAAGCGATCACAAACCAAAATCCGGTGGTGATTTATTGCACGGATCTTGCTTGCCCAGACGCGCTCACTGTCGCCACCCAATTGTCCCAACGCGGCTACAACGTCGCCGTCCTCCAAGGCGGCTACGAAGCTTGGAAAAACGCTACCGACTAACCTGTCTCATTCCACCCCAATCACACCTATCCATGAACTCATTCTCCAACGTCACCGTCGATTCCGTCGCAAATATCTATTTCGAAGGCAAGGTCGTATCCCACACGATTCATCTTCCAGATGGTTCACGTAAAACCCTTGGTATTATCGCGCCAGGTTCGTTCTATTTCGGAACTGCCGCAGCAGAAATCATGGAAATCACCGCAGGCTCCTGCGAAGTCACCATCAAGGATTCCAGCACGACTCAAACCTACGCCGCTGGCACTTCTTTCAATGTCCCCGCAAACAGTGGCTTTGATATCAAAGTCAGTGACGGCCTGTGCCAATACATCTGCTCGTTTCTCTCCTGAATCCTCAATCTCGAGCAACACCTCCGAAACCCCCGATCCCATGATCACAAGGTTTTTCACACGGATAGCTATCGGTCTTTGGGTGGCGGGTCTGTGCTGTTGCCATTTTGTCACGCTGCCTCCCGCACCGGAACCTTCATCGGCACTGATCCGAAAAAACACCGTCGCCGTGTATACGCCAAAACGACCTCCGGAAGTCCAAGTCTGGATGCTCGCAGACAAACTCCATACCGGCATGGTCTTTCCTTACGATTGGCTGTTAGAATCGGGCTTCGTTCCCCCGGAAAATTTTCCTGCTTGCAAGTATGTCACCTTTTCATGGGGCGATCGCAATGCCTATGTCAACCAGCGCTGGCTGAGACCCACCGAGGTCTTTTACGCCATTTTCCTACCATCTCCGGCAGTCATGGAATGTATCCCCATCCATTGGAATGTGGTCGAAGTCTCTCCGCATCAACAGATCTGGATGAAATCCATTCCTCGTGAGCGCGGTCCCTATGTCGCTTCATTTCTCAATCACTGCACGATACCCGATGACAAAGGACTTCCCGCCATCGCCGGCTCATCCAGTTGGGGCAAAGGGGTTTTACTCAACTCCCCGCAATCCTACTATTTTCCAAGAATCTGCAATGTTTGGACAGGACAAGCCTTGGAGGCCT
>JBIIFS010000117.1:0-5263 GCA_044237185.1 Luteolibacter sp. | reverse complement strand
AGCTTTTTATCGCGTTTTTTTCGAGCATCGGCGATCAGTTCGACGGCGCGTTTAAGCAGTTCTGGATCACCGGGAGAGATGTCCTTGTCATTATCGGGTTCTGGATCCGGAGTTTCGGATTTGTCAGGTTTTACGATTTTTTTACGGACGATTTCGGAATCTTTGAATGGTGGCTTACTGAGTTCATTGTCTGGAATGTCATAGGGATCTCGCTCGGATAGGTTAACCCTTGGAATCTGAGGTTGCGTTACAGGTTCTTGCCGATTGGATATGGGTGGACGCTGCACAGGGGTGATGATCGCACCCGATTTGTCCTCATTTCCCAACGCAATCTCTTTTTTACGTTTCTGAAGATGTTGAAATATGAAAAAGGCGCAACCAGCTAGAATGGCAATCACAAACCATTTGAGTGTGCTGCTACTATCGTTGCCTACGCTGGCACGGGTCAGGGGAACTCGCCGAGTTGAAGGCCTATAAGGTCTGGTATTGTTGAGAAGTGGATTAGCTGTTTTGAATTCCGCCCATTTTTTCAAATCAGCTGCCATACTTTCAACGGTTTGGTAGCGCTGGTTGGGATCCATGTTTACAGCCTTACGCCAGATCGAATCCAGACGGATGTCGCCGGTCATCTGGGATGGTGGTTCCATACATCCTGCGGGATCGATGCCAGTGAGAAGCTGATGGAGTATGATTCCTACCGAATATATATCGGCCAATTTTCCTGCCAGATCCGGATTATGAAATACCTCCGGTGCGGTATAGCCGGGTGTGCCCATCATGAGTCCTGGGTGATCGGATTCAGCCGCATGAGCCAGCCCAAAGTCCCCGATTTTTGGTTTGGCATTGATTGTTAGTAAAATGTTGGATGGCTTGATATCGCGGTGGATGATGCCGTTTTCGTGAGCGTGTGCGAGCCCGTCGCAAATGCCCCTCACAATCTCAATAGCTTGTAAGGGATCAATCGCTTGGTTGTGAGAAGCTCCATAGAGTGACTCACCATGGACATACTCCATGACGATATATGGCATCCCTTCAATTTCACCAAAGTCAAACACACCGAGAAGATTGGGGTGATTGAGGCGAGCCATTGCTTTGGCTTCCGAAGCAAATGCTCTTCGAAACTCAGAATCTCCCAACTCTTTTGGGAGGATTTTGATAGCGATATCTCTATCCAGCGTGCGCTGACGACCTTTATATACCGCGCCCATCCCTCCTTGAGCGATTAAATTCTCGATGTCATACTGGGGTAAGAGTTCAGCGAGATGCGCGGTGCTTGGGGCTTCGAAATGATTATGACTCATGGGGTGTAAGCTTTTTATGGATGGAGATGTGGGGGGATAACAAAAGCTCATGTAGCTGGGATAAAGCAGTATTTCGTCACTGAATGATCTCCGATTATTCGCGCCTCGCTAATGGTTCACTCCACAAGGACCGGAGTGCCGACTTCCGCGTTTTCGAAGAACTTGGTCGACATATGGTGAGGCATTCTTACGCAACCATGGGATGCGGCATAACCTGGAAGATAGCCCGTGTGCATGCCAATCGCATTGTTGAAGCGCATGTAATTCGGCATCGGTGCATTGTAAAAGGCTTGCCCCGGCAAAGCCTTGTCGACGCGGACATCGGCGTTGTCATTGATGACTTGGCCGGTGGCTTTGTCTTTGATTGTGCCATAGAGCGATGACTTATGATCTTTGTTTTTCTGCGTGATTTTGTATTTTCCTGGGGGTGTTCCAGTATCTTCTTTTCCGGAAGAAATTCTTGAAATGCCGACCAATTTGCCGCCCTTGTAGAAATACGCTTTTTGTTGACTGCGGTTGATCTTGATGAGGGGCGCACCTTTCACCCCGTCGCCTTCCCAATACGATACATCATCCGGGATGGCTGGTGCGGGATGATGGGGGCCGCCAGAGGTTGGGCGTTGGATTGGGCCGCCGACTCCAGCGAGGTAATCCGAGCCCGGAGGCCTTGTATCAATGCAGGAAACGAATAGGATCGTGCAGGCGAGTAAGAGAAAATATTTCATAAACGCATAGTAACTATTATGAAATAGCCCAATATGCAAGTCCAAGCGCAGACAATGGCGGTAGTTGCGATTTTCCGAAAAACCCCTTAGAAGCATGGTTTCATGAATGAAGAGCTATTGATATTGCCTGAAAATTTTGCAATCGAACGCGACTTGCGCGAGCAGCTCAGTGGACGTCCCGGGCACCAGCGCTGTGTGGTCGGAGAATCGGAGTTGCTGGTTGTGGTGCATGAAGTTCCAGAAGCTGGCATACCAGAACGCAAGGCAATGTTTTTCTGGCGAAAGCATGATGGCAGTTGGCTTCAGTCATCCGGTGCGGGTTTGAGCGAGCTCAGTCATCTGCTTGATCGCTATACAAAAGCGATCGATGCCAATGAGGAGTTGCTAGAGAAAACCGAATCCACAGAGTTGGTGTTCAAAATTCTCAAACATGCCGGACCGCTTACCCGAAGCACCCGGAACTTGGTGAACGCGCTTGAAGACACCCTCGCACAAGAGCCCGATGACCGCGCCATCCTTTCGTTTCGAGATCGTGCCCGGGAGCTTGAAAGGGCAGCGGAACTTCTGCAAAGTGATGCACGTGAAACTCTGATCTTCTGGCAAGCCGAGGCTTCGGAAGAACACGCTAGATCTTCAGACCGCTTGGGAAAAATTCTTTTCAAACTTAATCTCGTTACCGGTTTTTTCCTGCCACTGGTCGCGCTTGGAAGCTTGTTCGGAATGAATGTGCATTTACCACATTTTGTAGAGAATCTGTTTTGGATCATTTTTTTCAGCGGGTTGGTTGTCGGCGTTTTACTGCTATGGTATGTAGCCCGCAACAATGATTGAAATGCGAGCTATGAAAAAACTCTTGGTTATAGGCGCCGGATATTTGGGTGACGAAATTTTGAGGCAATTCAGAGCCGCGGGATGGGAAGTTGTCGGAGCATCACTGACTGGAGGAGAAAACCTGATCACCTGTGATGTCAGTGATCCTGCATCGGTGGCCGAACTTCCGGATGCGGATGCGGTCATTCATTGCGCTGCATCGGGTCGTGGTGGAGAGGAAGCTTATCGAAAAGTTTACCTCAATGGATGTGAAAATCTCATTCGTCGTTTTCCCCGTTCCAAGATCGCTTTCACATCGAGTAGTTCGGTTTACGCGCAACAGGATGGCGAGTTGGTGACGGAGGAATCCGAAACCATTCCGGATCGCGAGACGGGGAGGTTGTTGTTGGCTGCGGAAAAATGTGTGACCGATGCCGGCGGGGTGGTCGCGCGGCTGGCTGGAATTTACGGTCCGGGCCGCAGTGTGTTGCTCAGCAAATTTAAAAACGACGAGGCGGTTATCGAGGAAGACGGCCGCCGCCGCATCAATCAAATCCATCGCGATGATGCCGCCAGCGCGATGCTGCATATCTTTTCGCTTCCGGAATTTCCCGCAGGTCAGATTTTCAACGTTTGCGAATCGGAAAGCCTGACCCAACTGGAAGTTTACCAAGGACTCGCTGAAAAATTCAGGAAAGACCTGCCGCCCAGTGGTCCGCGGGATCTGGATCGCAAACGCGGTTGGACCCACAAACGAGTCAGCAATGCCAAGTTCCGGGCAACCGGTTGGCAGCCGAAATATCCTTCGTTTTTGGATGCGGTGGGAGAGTTATAGAGCTTGAAACCCAAACTTATAGATATCTTGACATCAAATTGATGGAGGTGTAATTTTACAGGTATGATAAAAACACAAATTCAAGTTCCAGAAGAGCTTTACCGTGAAATTAAGTCCTTTGCGAAAGCTCGCGAGTGGTCTCTGGCCGAAACTTTTCGTCGTGGAGGCGAACTTTTACTGGAAGTTTATGGTTCGAAACCACTTTCCCCAAACAATCGATGGATTCCACCAAGTTCCAATGAGGTTGGCTGGAAGGGATTAAGTCCTGAGCAATTGCGCGACGCGATCGAATTAGATACAGAACCCGATCTCGGTATCCCATGATCTCAATCGATGCGAATATTTTACTCTACAGTTACTCTGAGAGTTCTCCATTTCATAAAGCGGCCAAGAGTTTTTTGTTAAATTTATCAAATCGAGAGGACATAGCATTAAGTGAATTTGTCCTTGCGGAATTTTACTTACTTTTACGAAATCCTGCGGTGTTAGTTAAGCCATTGGATGCGGCCTCTGCAGTAGCGGTCATTGATGCATATCGAAGACATCCAAGTTGGAAAACTTTGGGATTCCCTCCGCGTAACAGAGAGCTTCACGATGAGCTTTGGATTCATGCATCGGGAGAGAATTTTGCACGTAGACGCATCTACGACGCGCGTACCGCATTGAGTCTGATTGCATTTGGTGTTACTGAATTCGCGACTTTGAATTTGAAGGATTTTCAAGAATTTGGATTCGATAAAGTATGGAATCCTTTGTCTAACGCTTAGTGGTTCACAGCGTCCCGCTCCATGTCCAGAGGTGGGGATCAAAATACTTGTGAGCCGTGTGAATCAAACCCTCCGCCCGTCCTTTCGGACGGAGAATGACAAATAAGGTCGATCCCGATCCGGACATCATCACCGCTTTGGTATCGCGTCGGTTTTGAAGCCAGTCTTTCAATTCCGCAAGATAGCGGTGCTTGGCGAAAACCGGTTTTTCCAAATCATTGACCAACTCCAGCCCAGCGTAGCGATGGGTTTCGTAGCGGATTCCGGGAAGCGTTTCGGCATTCAAACAATTTTCATAAGCATCCGCGGTTGATACACTGAAGCCGGGTTTGAATAACACGATAGGAAGAGCAGGCGGGGCTGGTGCGGCTTCGATGATTTCACCGCGACCTCTGCACCAGGCGGCGCCGGAGTAGAGGAAAAACGGAACATCCGATCCGATCCCAGCGGCCATGAGATGGAGTTCGTCAGCGGGTATGGGATTTTCAAGCTGGCCGTTGAGAGCTAGCAGAACCGTCGCGGCATTGCTCGATCCACCGCCGAGCCCCGCGCCATGCGGAATGCATTTTTCCAAATGGATCTGGTAAGGCTGGGGTTGTCCGGATTTTTCAGCAAGAGCTTCGACGGCTTTTACCACGAGGTTTCGAGAATCGGTCGGCAGGGTCGGATCCGAGCAGGTGAAGGAAAAGCTATCCGCTGGAAGAATGGTGATTTCATCCGCCAAGCCTGGGAGCTTGACCATGAGGGTTTCAATGTCGTGGAAACCGTCGGAACGTTTTGAAAGGACGCGGAGAAAGAGGTTGAGTTTTGCAGGTGAGATCACGA
>JBIIFS010000021.1:0-18398 GCA_044237185.1 Luteolibacter sp. | reverse complement strand
TGGCTGAACGATCGCATCGCGATGTTGAAACGTTACATATCTGATCTGAAATCCCGCAGCTACCTGATTGCGGAGTATGACCCCTTCATCGTCATGTCGGTGAATGTGTTGACGGATAGCACGGATCCCTATGCTCCGAAAGTGGGTGACTACGCGGTCGTGATCCATGGGGAAAAACTCTATCCGTGCATTGTCGGGGATGGTGGGCCGACATTCAAAGTGGGTGAAGCGTCTTTACGCATGGCAAGGGAGATCAACCCGAACGCATCGCCATACAGTCGACCGGTTTCGGATTTGAAAATCACCTATCTCATTTTTCCGGGAAGTCGTGATGAGAAAAAAGGACCGCCAGATTACAAAGCTTGGAAAGAGAAATGTGAAAATCTGTTAGATGAAATCGGCGGCTTGGGTGAAAACATCGCCTTGCATGAGTGGAAGGATTTGCTGGCGAAGCCTGAGCCAGCCGAGGTTCCGCCAGTCACTCCCGCGGTGGAGACACCGGTTGTGCCAAAAGTGAAGGCGGCAAAGCCCGAGAATTGAGGAAAGATATCAGCTGTAACTCCATTGGGGCGCGACCACCGACTCCATCGGGGTATGCTGGAGTAACGCGGTCCGTTAATTTGGATTTTCCTCCAGCATCCGACGCATCCGCTCGCGTCTCCATGCGCTTAGAATGCGGGTGAGGAGAAGGGCGCAAAGGATGGTGACAGCGAGTTCGAACAAGGGTTCGTTGCCACGTGGTCTTTCGCCCACGATATATTTTGCGGCATCGGACAGGTTTAAGATTCCCCTTCCAAAACCAAGCAGTGCCAGAACTCCTGCACCGATCAAGCCATGCCAGAGCATTTTGATGGAGAATATGCCGCAGATGATCAGGCCGCCACCCAAGGTGAGTGAGCCAACCATCAGGCTCATGGCGGCATCTTTATCGACTCGCGACAGAGCTAGGAAGCCAATGCCGATGATGGCCGCTCCAATCAAAAAAATATAGGCACGGATCATGGGCGTAGCAGCCAAGCAATATGAGGTGTGTAGAGATCCGGCTCCAACAGAAAAGAATCATGTCCTTTGTCCGAATGCACCGTGATGTGCATGGAGTCGACCCGCGAAGCTTCCAGGTGGTTGACGAGTTCGGACTGTTCTTCTGGATAGAAGCAGAAATCCGAATCGATGGAGAAAACCAGCCACTTCTGGCCGTTACGGGCGCAGCGCTCGAAGAGTTCGTGCGGGCTTTCCGCATCGCCTTCGAAAAGTGCATCATAGCGGGACCATAAATCGATGATCCGAAGGTATGTGTTTGCATCGAAGCGTTTCACAAATTTTTTCCCCTGATGCAGCATGTAGCTCTGGAACTGGTCACGAACCCGATACCAAGCCAGCACGTCGTCCGCTTGGATCACATCCTGGCGTGCGCGTTTTTCGATGGAGTCCAAATGAACGAAGGTTTTGTGAGAAATCATTCGGGCGAGCGCGAGACCGTAGAGAGGCGGGCTCTCATCATAAAAATCGCCGCCGTTGAAATTCGGATCGTTTTCAATCGCAAGAATTTGTTCAAACAAGATGAGGCGGTTTAGAACCGTGGTTTTAAATCCGGCTGCGATACTGATGACATTGCGAACACGATCCGGTAAGCGTGTAGCGAAAGTCAGAGCGATCAAGCCACCGACGGATGGGCCAACCACGGCATGTAAAGTTTCGATGCCAAATGAATCGATGAGAAGAGCGACGGCGTTAACCTGATCGGTAGCGGAAATGGATGGAAATTTTGAACCCCAGGGTTTTTGGTTTTTCGGATTTAGGGAAGCAGGACCCGTGGAGCCGTAGCAGCCGCCGAGATAATTGGGGCAGATCACAAAGAGCCGATCCGTATCAATCGCTTTTCCGGGGCCGATCATGTCTTCCCACCAGCCCTGATGAAGCTCGGGTTGCCAGAGCTCGCCAACTTCCGGGATATCTGGATTGAGTCCAGCCGCGTGGTGCGAGCCGGAGAGCGCATGGAAAAGCAAAATCGCATTCGAGCGATCTGCATTCAGCGTTCCCCAAGTCTCGTAGGCAATTCTGATGGCAGGCAATGACGAACCATCGCGCAGAGCGAAAGTCTCCTCGTGATCAAAAAAGTGGGTGCTGTTTACAGCGGGCATGTCCAGCATAGTGAACACGAGAAGCCAATCGTCAAACCCTTACGATAAGGGGTTTTCATTAGGCAGGGACGTCTGTCCCCAGACGTCCATATCTGGCAGCGCGTGATATCCCATCGTTTCCTTACCGTAATAACCACCGCGAGATATGGACGCGTAAGGATACGCGTCCCTGCCTACACTTTACGTAGTGATCCCGTGGAGTCACCGAAGCGGGGTTCTTTGACGCCGAATTCATCCAACATGCGGAGGTAGAGATTGGAAAGTGGAACGTCTTCGTCGAAATTGACGTGGCGACCGGGTTTGAAGGCACCACCGCCGTGACCGGCGAGAACAATCGGTAGGTCGTTATGGTTGTGGCGGTCGCCATCGGAGATGCAGCCTCCATAGACGATCATGGAGTTGTGGAGCAGCGACTTTCCGTCCACATCCTCGGTGGATTTGAGTTTGTCTAAGAAATAAGAAAGCTGCTGCAGGTAGAAGGTATCGATTTTGGCGATTTTTTCGAGATTTCCCTTGTCGCCTTTGTGGTGGGAGATGTTGTGGTGGCCATCGTTGACTCCGATCTCCGCAAATGATCTGTTCGAACCATCGTGAGCCATGAGGAAAGTGGAAATGCGGGTGGTATCGGTTTTGAAAGCAAGCACCATCATATCCAGCATGAGTCGGACGTGTTCACCATAGGTTTCGGGTTTGCCCTCGGGAGCAGGCACGCCGGGATCGGCTGGGAGGCCCAGAGATTCGGCTTTCTCGATTTGTTTTTCGATTTCGCGCACACCTGTCAGATACTCATCGAGTTTCTGTCTGTCGTTGCGCCCGAGGTGGCGGTGCATCGCTTTGGCGTCGTTGCTGATGAAATCGAGAACGGATTTTTTTGAAGCGAGGCGCTGGCCGAGGGATTTGGCGCGTTCATCGGAAGAGCCTGCGCCGAAGAGGCGCTCGAATGCTGCGCGGGGGTTGGATTCCGGAGTCATGGGTTGGGTTTCGGAACGCCATGAGAGGTTGAACTGATAAGCGCAGGAGTAGCCGGAATCGCACTGGCCGGATTTGCGGACACCATCGGTGGAGAGTTCGAGTGAGGGCAGGCGGGTTTGCGAAGCGACTGCATGTGCGGCGACCTGATCGACGGAGATCCCAAGTTGGATATCGGAGCCGGCCGTTTTGCGCGGCCGGGCACTGGTGAGGAAGGCGGCGGTGCCGCGTGCGTGGTCACCCGGGCCATCGCCTCCGTTCTTGGCATTTTGCTGCTCGAAGCCTGTAAAGATCTGAAAGTCTGCGCGGTGTTTTTCCATCGCCGCGAAGGATGAGCCCATGTTGTATTTCTCCGAGGTACCATCGGGGCGCCAATGCTCGAGATTCACGCCGTTGGGAATATAGAGATAAGCCATGCGCAGGGGCGCGCCGCTGGCCGTGGTCGCAATCGCCCTTGCCGTGGTCGAAGCCGCCATCAAAGGACGGAAGCATTCGAACGCGGGCAGCGAAAGTGCGGCTCCGAATCCTCTCAGGAAACTGCGGCGGGATATTTGCGGTTTTTCCATGACTTTTTTAAAATACGATAATTCCTTGAGATGTCTATCTTGCAAAACGATTGATAAAAAATTTAACCGCGAATGAACGCGAATGGACGCGAATTTTAACAATCTTGCTCATACGTTGGAAAATATATGGGTGCCAGAAATGATTTTATTGGCGTTCATTCGCGGTTGGTTTTATCTAATTTGATTATGGTGTGCTCATTCATCCCCGCGCCGCTGCTGGAAAGGAGCTGATAACGTGATGGCGTGGATGAGTTCGGTGAGGTTTCCGTTGTTTTTGTTCATGTGGGCGACGAGTTGTCGGATCGTGACGGAATCGTAATACTCCACGCCGCGGCCGATCGCGTAGGTGAGGAGTTTCTCGGAAAGGGTGCGGTAGAAATCGGGTCTGCGTTTCTGTGAGAGGATGGTTTTGAGTCCTTCGATGTTGGAAAATTTTTCTCCGGTAACGAGGATGCCGGCGGTGTCGATGGGTTTTCCGGCTTCGTTCATCCTGAATCGACCGAGCGCATCGTAGTTTTCCAAACCGAGGCCGATGGGATCCATGCGCGCGTGGCAACCGCGGCAATCGGGATTCTTGCGATGGATTTCCATCATTTCCCGCATGGTGGGATTAGAGCCTTGTTTTGCTGCCTGGGTGAGTTCGGGAACGTTCGGCGGAGCGGGAGGCGGCGGGGTGCCGAGGATGTTTTCGAGAACAAAAAGTCCTCGTTTTACCGGCGAGGTGCGGGTGGGATTCGAGGTGACGATGAGAAAAGTGCCTTGGGTCAACAAACCGCCGCGCTCGGGATGCTCGCTGAGATCGACCGGACGAAGTTTTTCTCCTTTCACGCCTTTCACTCCGTAAAACGCGGCGAGGCGTTCGTTGAGAAAGGAGTAGTTCGCGGAAATGAGTTCTTCGGCCGGCCTGTTCTCACGCAGGATGAAATTGAAAAGCGCGTAGGTTTCCTCGCGCATGTCGTTACGCAGGCGCGGATCGAAAATTTCCGAGGCTTTGCTTTTGTCGGTCACGCCAAGAATGACGGGTGCCGAGACGGGTGCCGTCATGACATCGCGTGCCTGCAACCACTGGCCCACGAAATTTTCCGTTAGACGATTTGAGCGTGGATCGGCGAGCATACGATCGACTTGTTGGCGGAGGTTGGCACGTAGTTTTTGATTGAACGCCAGTGACAGCAATTCGTCATCGGGAACGGACGCCCAGAGGAAAAACGAGAGCCGGGAGGCCAGCGCATATTCATCGAGCGGGACGATTTTGGCCGGGTTGTTGGGTTCGGGTTGGATTTCGACGCGGAACAGGAAACGCGGTGAAGCAAGGCAGGCGGAGATCGCCTGCTTGATGCCGTCCTGGAAATTTTTTCCGGGTAGTTGGTCGGTTTCCTCGACGATATCGACGAGGCGGTTGATATCGCCTTCGATCACGGGGCGACGGAATGCGCGGGATACAAATGAGCGCATGATTTTGCGTGCGTAGGTTTTTGCGGCGGCCGCATCCTCGGGTGCCGGACCATCGACGAAGATCATGCGGTGACCTTTCGAGTATTCCCGTTGTGATCCCTTGAGCGGTCCTTGAAGAGTGAGACCCTGAACGGAGAGGTATAGAGCCTCCTCGCCGCCGGCGGGTTGGAGGTCGGGATTAATCCTGATGATGACCTTTTGTTCACCTGCTTGGAATTTCGCGGTTGCCGTCAGATCAATGCTGCTCCGCTGATCCCAGCCCAGTTTGGTTTCTGTTAGCTTCTTTTCGACCGTAGAGATTTCTAAAGTTGCCGCAGCAGTGGTGGCTTCGGTGGCGCCTTGGATCGCGTATTGAAGGATGAGTTGATAGCTTCCCTCCCATTTTACTGGAATGTTCAAGGTGAACTCGCCTCCGCCAGCAAAAGGAATCCAAGTGGATGGTATGGATGGATTTTTGAAATCGCTTGCAGGAAAATCGACACGCGGAACTTGCGCCGAAGCATCATCGGGCAGGGCGAGATTCACGACCTCTTCGGCAGATGTTAGATATTTTTCCATCAGCAAGGGAGACATGGACAAGACGTCGCCATTGTTGTCGAAGCCGTATCCGGTGTCGTCTGGCGGGAAAGCCTCGGTGGTGTCGTATTCCACGCCGAGTAGATCGAAGACAGTGTTGCGGTATTCGCTGCGGTTCAGACGGCGGATTGTGACTCGCCCGGGATCAGGTTTTTCAGGATTGATTTTGAAAACCGTGGATTCGATCCATGAAAGGAGTTTTTGTTTTTCCTCGGCACTGGGCTGCGCATCATCCGAGGGCGGCATGATTTGTGAACGCAGGTTCCTCCAAACAGGCATCCAGTGTTTGCGATCTGCGAGATGTGCGGAGAGATCCTTGTGGCTGTCCATCCGGAAGTCGCCCTTCTTCGAACCGTCGCCGTGGCAGTCGAAACAATACTCGACGAGCAAAGGTTGGATTTCGTTTTTAAATGTCTCATCGGCCATGGCAGATGAGACAAGGAAGAGGAGCGGGAGAAAACGAGGAAAAATCACGATCTTGGAATACGTCAGGTGCAACTTCTGGCCTTTCAGTTAATTTGCAAACTTGGAGATTAGGTCAAAGGCTTTTCTTTAAACTCCATCGCGCTCCGATCACTTGAGTGCCTTGATTGCCTCGGCGATGGCGGGGTCGTTGGCATCAACGGCGCTCAGGTAAACGCATTCCGAGTTTTTCCCAAGGCTTAGACCGAGGTTGGGGATCTCGTTGTTGAGTTCACCAGTCTCACTCATCATTTCACACATTTCCGGATAAATGAAAGACGAATGGGGATCGAGACTGCCAAGCATGCCGTCGAGCGCGCGATTGATCAGTCGGTCATAGCTGAGTTTATCCATATCTGGGTGGCGGAATTTTAGAGAACATCGACCCTAGGCTTGATTCTTTAACTTTTCTTAAATAAAATCCTCTCCTCAATCGACATGAGTTTCAGCAAGAAGACATCACCGGCGAGAAATACGCCAAATCGCAAGCGGGGGCCGAAGTTTCCGTATGACGGTTTGGTATCGGTGAGTCGGCGAGCGCATGAGCGTGCGGACAAGCAATTGGGTAAAAACCGCAAGTTGAATCAGAGAGTGGGAAAATCGGTCTGGGCATCGATTGCCCTAGAGGATGTGGAGACGGAGCGGGAAGATGCGGCTGGGTTTGTGAAAACGCTGCTTCGTTGGACCTTGGCGCTATTGTTGTTGCCGTTTTGTTGGGTGACGAGCTGGACCTTTTTAAAAACCTTTTCTCACGCAACCATGGAGCAAGGATTCTGGCAGACGCCACAATTCTGGTATTTCATTGTTGGAGCGCTGGTGATGCTGGGTTGGTTCACTTCGAAGCTAGCGCAGCCATTTTTCCTTTATCTTTATGTTTTCGGGCATGAGCTGACGCATGCGGCTTTTGTAAAATGTTTTGGTGGCAAGGTTTATGACATGGAGTGGGGGACTTCAGGCGGATACGTCACCACGGACAAGAGTAACTGGGTTATCTCGCTGTCACCCTATTTCGTTCCTTTCTGGAGTGTGGTCGCGGTGATTTTGTATGCGGTCCCGAGTTTCTTTTGGAAATTGCCCGGAGAGGCGGATCTGTTCTTTTATGCCGCAATCGGAGCTTCATGGTCCTTTCATATGGCATGGACGATTTGGATGATTCCACGGGATCAACCCGATCTTAAAGACAACGGCACCTTTCTTTCCCTGGTTTTGATTTATTTTGGCAATTTGGTCGTTTTGATCGGACTGCTTTGTTGCGCCTCGCCAAATCCTTTGGAGAGCCTGCGTGATTTCGGTTACACATGGTTTGGAACGGCGATGACATGGGGTCATGCGGCGATGCGTTGGCTCGAGCAAGTTGTGGCGCGGATTCCGGATTATTTGTAATTCTGGATTCCTGGTTGTTTTTTCATTCAGAAAACCGAAACTCAAGAGGTGATCGATCTTGATGCGAATGCGACAACCCGTATGCTGCCTGAGGTGGTGGATGCGATGTTGCCATGGTTGCGTGATCATCATGCGAATCCCTCGGGAAGTTATCGGAACGCAAAACTTGCGCGAAAAGCCATCGAAGAAGCGCGTGAGCAAGTCGCGGAGCTGATTGGCGCGGAGCCAAGAGAAATCGTTTTCACGGGTTGTGGAACGGAAAGCGTCAATACGGCGCTTCATTCACTGCACACTCTTTCATCGGACGGAGCGGCAGTGACTTCTGCCATCGAACACAGTGCGGTTTTGCGCTATCTTGAGAGGCTGAAGCGAGAGACGAAAATTGTCAGAGTGGATGCTTCCGGAATGATCGATGAGGATGCTTTCAATGAGTCCTGTGAGGGTGCCGCCTTTGCTTCCGTGATGATGGCAAATAACGAGACAGGAGTGATCCAGCCGATTGCTCGTTTGCTGGGAATCGCGCGCGCCAAGGGGCTGCCGTTCCATACCGATGCGATTCAGGCAGTGGGAAAAATACCGGTTTCCGTTAAATCGACACCCGTGGATATGTTGTCCATCTCTGCTCATAAATTTCACGGACCGAAAGGGATTGGTGCGTTGTATGTTCGGAGTGGATTTGATTTTTCGCCGCTGCTCGTTGGCGGGGGTCAGGAGGCGGGCCGCAGAAGCGGCACAGAAAACACCGCTGCGATTGTGGCGATGGGGAAGGCTGCGGAGTTGGCCAAACAAGTGCTGGAATCGGGCTTGGAAAAGGATTTGGCGGCGATGCGAGATCTCTTTCAAACCCATGTCATGGAGGGTGTCAGCGGATGTGCGGTGAATGGGGCAGTGATCAGTCGCTTGCCAAACACTACCCACCTCTCTTTCCAAGATTGCGATGCTTCAGGCATGTTGATTTTGTTAGATGAGGCAGGTTTAGCTTGTTCTGCAGGCTCTGCTTGCATGACTGGCAAACGCAAGCCCTCCCATGTGCAACTCGCGATGGGAATTTCGGAAGCTGTGGCAAAGACCAGTCTGCGCTTTAGCTTTTCCCGCCTTAGCGCCCAAGCTGAGGCGATGCAGGCGGCTCAGATCGTTATCAAATCCGTTGCAAAATTACGCTCCGTGCAGGGCGGTGGAACCGGACCTGTCGCGATCTACACGTCTTGAGACGATTTTTCTGTGAGGCAGGAGTCCACGAAGGATTGCATGTGCGATTTCGAACCCTGGAAGGATTGGATTTTTTGCCGTCCTTATTGTAAGCATCGCACTTCGGACCGTGGCCGCCCGTGAGATATCCATTTTTTTCATGATCAAAGCATATATTCGGAATAGCCTGAGGGGTAAATGCCTCATAGAAGAAAGTATGAGTGAATTTGCAGATTTGGTGGATGCCTATTACGAGGCGCTGTATCGTTTCGGATACTCGCTGACGCGTAATCCGGAGCATGCTGCGGATTTGGTGCAGGAGACCTTTTGCATATGGGCTGCCAAGAATGAACAGCTGCGTGATAGGAGTAA
Organism: Luteolibacter sp.; assembly: GCA_044237185.1. Taxonomy (GTDB): domain Bacteria; phylum Verrucomicrobiota; class Verrucomicrobiia; order Verrucomicrobiales; family Akkermansiaceae; genus Luteolibacter. The sequence goes on along the minus strand of JBIIFS010000021.1, from coordinate 9,286 downwards.
GGCCAAGACTTGGTTGTTTACGACGCTTCACCGCGAGTTTTTGGGGCAACGCAGAAAGCAAGCAAGATTCTCGGATGAGCCGCTTGATGAAAATGTTGAGCAGGAGGTGAGCGGAAACGAAGAGCGAGCGGATCGTCAGATGGATGGGCAGCGGGTGGTGGAGTTGTTGGGAGAAATGGATGAGATGTATCAGGCGCCGCTGGCTTTGTTTTATTTGCAGCAACATAGCTATAAGGAAATTGCCGAGATTTTGGATGTGCCGATCGGGACGGTGATGTCGCGTTTGTCGCGTGGAAAAGAACTGTTGAGAAAGCGGATGACATCAGAACCATCAAGCGCTCCGAAAAATTTGATCGATGTGAACCCAGAGATTTTCAAAAAACATCATGGATAAGGAACGTGCAAAATTTATTCTTCTGAGTTTCCGGCCGGATGGAGCGGATGCGGACGATGCTGATTTCGCGCAGGCTCTTAAGCTTGCGACCAAGGACCGCGATCTCGGACAATGGTTGATGAAAGAGCGCGCATTCGACGCAGAGTTTGCGGAATGTTTGGCGCGAGTGAATCTCCCGCAAGGATTGCGTGAAAGAGTATTGCTGGCGATGGTTCAGAGTGGTTCGGGTTACCCGAAGGCGGAGTTGGAGAATGACCATGTGATGGTTGCCGGCTTGGCGAGTGTGCAAGTTCCGGCTGGGCTGAGATCCCGTGTTCTGGAATCGATGGAGCGCACCAAGATCATGGAGATGAAGCCTCTCCCATGGATGCGTTTCGCCGTGCCTGTGGCGGCAGCGGCCGGCATGGTGATGGCTTTCGTTTTCTTGGTGGAAAACCCCAAGGCTGGAAGCATTGCTACCTCATCGAAGCGTCAGATCACAGTCGATGCAGTTCAGGCGAGTTTTGTTGGGATGTATCAGACGCCCGGTTTTTCATTGGAGAAAAAAGGTACAGATCAACATGAGTTGGTTTCTTATCTGCGAGGAAAAAAACTGCCCTGTGGAGGTATGAAATTTCCAAAGGGCTTGGAGGCGATGAAAGGGCTGGGATGCTGTGAAATTTCAGTGGGGGAAAAGAAAGGATCACTGATCTGCTTTGGTGAAAAAGAAGGAATCGTTCACCTGATTATTTTCCGTCGCGATGACATGCAAGGCGATTTGCCAACGGTGGATCAGCCGCAGATTGGCAAATCGGGTGAATGGGCTCAGGCGTGTTGGGCAAATGAGAGTTTTGCTTATACCTTGATCTCGAAGAGTGAGGGTGCCGAGCTCAAAGAGTTGTTTTGAGTTGATGAATCAGCGTTCCAGTTCCATGGAAGCCCTCAATCACGGCATCATCGCCCTGTCATTTTAGGAAAAATTATATGCATCCATATCGAAGACTACCGTGACATCATCGGGCAGGGTGGTTTTCTGCAGAATGTTTTGGACATGGTTGGTCAAGGGGCGGGCTTTGTGGGCGCGCAGAGTGATTTGAAAGCGGAACTGATCGTGGGATTTGATGAGCGGGCTGGGTAAAACCTCTCCCAACGAGATACCTGGCGGCAGGGCTTCTTTCAGCCGGAGATGAAGCGTTTGCAGGGTGAACTCCGCACGGCGCTCGTGAGTGGAGCGGGCGGTGAGGACGGCGCAGTGAGCGAAGGGTGGAAAACGAAATTGGCGGCGCATTTCCATTTCCTGTTCCGCGTAGCCATCGAAGTCATGTTTGCGGGCAAACTGGATACTAGGTGAGTGAGGGGTGAAGGTTTGAACAATGACCTCGCCTTCTAACGCACCACGCCCAGCGCGTCCGGCGACTTGGGTGATGAGCTGAAACGTGCGCTCACCCGCCCGGAAATCCGGAACATGAAGTCCGAGATCCGCATTGAGAATTCCGACCAAGGTTACATTGGGAAAATGCAAACCTTTGGCGATCATTTGGGTGCCGATCAGGATATCGATCTTCTTTGATTTGAAATTTCTCAGGATATCTTTGAGCGCGTTTTTACGGCGCATCGCATCGGCATCGATGCGTGCGAAGCGAGCTTCAGGGAGAATTTTTTGGAGAACCTCTTCGACCTTCTGTGTGCCGTATCCTTGCAGTGCGATGCCGGGGTTTTGGCACTCTGGGCATTTTCGAGGCACGATGGACTGGTGTCCGCAAACATGACAGACGAGGCGTTCATCGGTGCGGTGGTAGGTGAGCGCGACGGCGCAATGCGGACATTGGCAAACATAACCGCAGCCGTGGCACTGCAGGGAGCGGGCGAAACCGCGTCGGTTCAGAAACAGGATGGATTGTTCTCCTTTGGCGAGACGTTGTTCTAGCGCGGTGCGAAGACGGTCTGATAAAATCGCGACCTGGCCTTTTTGTTTCTGTTTCTCCAAACGCATGTCGATCACGCGGACGAGCGGCATCGAGTGGGCGTCGGCGCGTTGATCGAGACGGAGCAGATGATATTTTTCTGTTAGAGTGTTCTGCCAGCTTTCGAGAGAGGGAGTGGCGGAGCCGAGAACGATGGTGCAGGGCTCGAAAGCGGCTCGGAGAACCGCGACGTCTCGGGCGTGGTAGCGAGGCGGGTTTTCCTGTTTGTATGACGACTCGTGTTCTTCGTCGACGATGATGAGCCCGAGATTTGGCAGAGGCGCGAAGACAGCGGAGCGCGCGCCGATGACAATACGGGCATGACCTTTGCGAATGCGGTGCCATTCATCAAAGCGTTCGCCTTGCGAGAGGTTGGAGTGAAGGACGGCGACCTGATCTTCGAGTTGGGAAAAGCGTGCTTTGAAACGGCGGACAGTTTGTGGGGTGAGAGCGATTTCGGGGACGAGGACAAGGACAGTTTTGCCAAGATCGAGGGCTGCTTGGGCGGATTGGAGGTAGACTTCGGTTTTACCGCTTCCCGTCACGCCTAACAGTAAGAAAGGTTGAACCGCCAATTCGCCAAGTCCACCAAGAGAGGATTTAATTGCTTCGAAAGCAGCTTGTTGTTGGTTGTTGAGGGTCAGGGGGGCTGAGGCGACGATGGTTTCGGTGGCTTCTGGGTCGCGGCGGATTTCCTCGGTGGAGATTTTGATGAAATTTTTTGCGGCTAAGCTTTTGAGGGAAGGTGCGGAGTTTTCGCCGAGTTCGGCGACAGGGAGGGTCCGGTCCGGTGCCTGGAGCAGTAGGAAAAGAATCGCATATTGTTTTGCGGCACGTTTTTCAAGTTTGGCGAGTTCGGCGGGATCGATTTTTTCCACGGCTGTGGCGATGCGGCGGGTTTTCGCGGAGTTGTCCTCCGTGCGGACGGCTTCTGGTAAGATCGAGCGGATCACGCTTTCGATACTGGATCCGTAGTAGTTGGCGATCCAGCGTGCGACCTTGAGAAGGGTCGGTGTGATGAGTGGTTCGGGATCAATGAGCGATTGGATTTCCCGCATCACGAATTCGCTTTGGGCGGGTTTGGGAAGAATCGCGAGCACCGTGCCCGAGCTGGTTTTCTGACGGATGGGCACACGTACGCGGCAACCCTCGGCGACAGGAAGGTCTGCGGGGATGGCATAGTCAAAAACGAGCTCTGAGGGGCCGTCGATAAGGACGCGGGCGATCAAGGTGGGAAAACTTTAAGTTTTAAACTTTAAACTACAAGGAAGAGGTTTGAACTCGTTTGAAGAGGTTCAACGCAAAGCAGGATGGGCGATAGCGAAAATATCCAAGAGCGAAGCTCTCCATGCTTGGATGGAGTGCCGTGGAATCAGAGGTCGCAGAGGGTCGTCTGCAGTGAGATGAATGTTTCAGCGCTCTAGGATCACTGCTCCAGTTCGGAACGCGCCCTTTTTCCCAGTTACAGGAATCTTGACCAGACCTGCGCCGACAGCGGAACTTCCTTCATCCGCAGGAAAGATCACTCCACTGGCCGATAACTTACCTACCAGGATATCGCTAACAGGAGAATTTACAGAGAGTGTTCCGGAAAAGCTACCTACTTTGGAACTGATTGCTCCCAGCCATGGAGCCATCACCCTGCCGGGGATCGGTTGGGCGACCAACTTGTAAGCCGCGTCCATCACAAAAGTTGTTGGCAAGGCAAACGTGTTATCGAGATCCTCTAATCCCGCTCCATCAAATTCAATTTTAGGAAAGGTTTGACCAATCAAACCGAGGTTTTGTGCCAGCATAGGAGCGCTGGTAGGAACGGCATAAGCTTTGATCAACACTTCGGCAGGGATTGCAGCAAAACCTGCGGGATAAGATAACTCTTTGGCATCCGCCACACGATGCCAACTTAACTGGCTATCGTTGTTGGTAAGACTCGTGCTTGGAACTGCTCCCGTATCATTGAATGACAGGACGCCGCCGATTTTTGATGATTTGTTGAGATATGGCTTGAGCCACATGATGGCCTGACCTGTCGCCCCAAGTCTCAGACTGGCTTTGACCAATTTGGCATCGCCCAGTTGACCCGTTAAGGTGATGGTTCCTTTGTTAGAAAGCATGCCCGTCGCCCATCCCATTCCGGCAGGAACCGCAATCCCATCGTGCGTGCCATGGTCAATCAACATGGTATAGGAGCGCGTTAACATTGGAAGTTCCGAGCCGCGTGCGAGGCGGAAGCCGCTCAATTCACCGATGCTACAAGAGCCTTCGAGCTCGGCTTTGTTGCCTTCCGTCTGGAGGGCAATATCAAGTGCAGGTAAAGTTTTGGTTGCTGGAAACCTTATGGTAAAACTTGCCTTATCCTCCCCGGGAATCAGTTCAAAAGCAGCTCGACCAGTCCGGGCTTTGTCTGGACCCCTGAGGTCGAGACTGGCTGAGCAGAGGCCAGGAGCTGTGAAAGTTGTGGTGAGCAAACCTTGTGGAACGTCATCCGAATCATAGATCAACGCCTGCCATGTGCCGGTGAGTCCCACAGGAAAGGCTGTCACCGGCAGCACCAGAGGGATACTACGAACCACAGTCTTGCCGTTGAGAACCTGGATCGTTAACGTGGTGGTCAGCGGCTTACCGGTAAGTTTGCCCTCGATGATTCCTGTGAGAGGATTAAAAGTCAGCCCGGTTGGAAGCTTGCCTAACAGCTTGTAAGTGCCTTGGAAGCCAAGTTCTCGCAGGTCGAGACGGATGCGGTCGCCGATCCTCGGCGTGAAGGCATCCGTGCTACCCTTGTAAACCAGTTCGTAGGTGTCGCTGAGCCCGTCGTTGTCGCTGTCGAGTTTCTTCGGGTTGCTTCCCTTGCTGATTTCTATGCCATTTGCTATGCCATCATTGTCTGGGTCTTCGAAGAAGTCGGAGATGTCGTTATTGTCGCTATTCGGAGAGAGTGGATTAGTAGCAGTGAGAAAAACTTCATCGCCATCGCTCAGCCCGTCACCATCCGTGTCAGCTTTGTTTGGATTGGTGAGATAGACGACTCGTTCCTGGTAATTGTTCAGGCCGTCAGTATCAGAGTCGCTGGAGTCTTGAACGAAAGAGGCCCCCACTGTTTTGTGGGAGTCCATCAACACAGTCGTTGGATTGTTAGATCCCGAGGCGTCACCTGTCCAGGAGCTGAAGAGATAACCAGGCTGGGGGATGGCTGTTAGTGTGGCGTTTGTGCCCTTGACATACTTGCCATCTATTGTCATGCCAATGATATCGCCGTTCATGAAGCTGGCTAAACCAAGAGAAAAATACGAAAGATCGTAACTCGCGAGCGCGAGGCTGTGTGAATCCCCTGGCGAGACAGCCACAACCGTCTTGCCTGACAAGACTCCACTCTGGTTAATTAGCACGGGGATGTTGTTTTCGTTGTTGCTACCGTCACCAAGCTGGCCAGACCCATTAGCTCCCCAAGTTGCCAAGGTTCCGTCGGAGCATAGAGCGAGGCTGTGCTCATCACCTGCTGAGATCGCCACAACCGTCTTACTCGCCAGGACCCCACCTTGGTTCACCCTTACAGGGACGCTGCTTTTCGTGGTGGTGCCATCCCCAAGTTGGCCAGAGCGATTGTAACCCCATGTCGCCAGGGTGCCGTCGGAGCAAAGTGCGAGGCTGTGGTAACTGCCCGCCGCTATAGCTACAACCGTCTTACCCGCCAAGACCCCATTCTGGTTCACTCGCACGGGGACGCTGCTTTCCGTGGTGTTGGTACCATCCCCAAGTTGGCCAGACTCATTGTAACCCCAAGTTACCAACGTGCCGTCGGAGCATAGTGCGAGGCTATGGGAATCGCCTGTTGAGACAACTATAACCGTCTTGCCCGCCAGGACTCCGCTCTGGTTTACCCTGACGGGTATGCTACTTTCCGTGGTAGTGCCATTTCCAAGTTGGCCAGACCAATTCAATCCCCAAGCCGCCATTGTGCCGTCCGAGCATAGTATGAGGCTGTGGGAGGCGCCTGCCGAGGCAGCCACAACCGTCTTACCCGCCAAGACGCCACTCTGGTTCACCCGCACGGGGACGCTGCTTGCGGTGGTGGTGCCGTCACCAAGTTGGCTAAACCTATTCGCTCCCCAAGTTGCCAACGTGCCGTCGGAGCATAGCGCGAGGCTGTGTTCATCACCTGCTGAGATCGCCACAATCGTCTTGCCCGCCAAGATCCCACTTTGGTTCACCCGCACAGGGACGCTGCTTTCCGAGGTGGTGCCATCCCCAAGTTGGCCAGACCCATTGTAACCCCAAGACGCCAAGGTGCCGTCGGAGTAGAGTGCGAGGCTATGGGAATAGCCCGTCGAGATAGTTATGACCGTCTTATTCGCTAGGACTCCACTCTGATCAACAAGCACGGGGACATTGCTTTTGGTGGTGGTGCCGTCACCAAGTTGGCCATTATCATTCTCTCCCCAGGCTGCCAGAGTTTGATGAGCCCATTGCAGAACAAGATCGTTTCCCGATCCTCCGTAGTAGTTGGCCACAAAGCGGTAGGATTTTCCCTCATAGGTCAGATCCACCACCTGTCCTTGCACCAGATTGGAGAATTGGCCGCTGATGAAGGGCAATCCCGTGTTGTTGACGACCGTCAAATGGGTGCCAGTGGTAGGGGCGTAACTGAGGGATAAGTCGAGCTCGTTTCCATTGGCAGAATAAGAGGCCGCGGTGAGCGGAACCGTGGAAGAGGCAGTGAAGTCAGCTATTACGGTCTCGGCAGAGCTCACATGCAGGAACCCGCAGAAACAGAACAGGAGGAAAGCGAATAATTTCATGGACGACATGCTTGAGATATTTTGGAAACCACTATGGCATATTTACAGATGTGACGAGGCAGCTAAATGACAAGCATTGAGTGTAGCATGGATGTTTTCATTGGCTAGATTTGAATCTGATGGCTGAAACTTTCTCGCAGAGTATGCCATGCCCGCAGGGTCGCAAGGGGGTTTGTGGTATAATCCAGACCGCTTTGCCCATATTTCTCGCGGAGCGATCCGGTGCGCTGGGGGATGCGCGAGGTTTTGTTTGGCGTTGAAGAAATCCCGTCTGACATTTCTGAAGTTGTCGAGTCGCCGGCTGAGGGTCATGCTATTGGCAGATGTTACCGCAAATTTTCACGAATGTGCCCGGGGAGAAGTCATTGGACTGGGGGCTTCGGTTGGGTGAGGTGGAGTGTCGGAACACGACGTTTCTTGGGGATGACTGGCCGATTTTTTGGGAGCGGGCGGAGGGGGTGAATGTTTGGGATGTGGATGGAAATAGGTTTCTCGATATGACCAGTGGGTTTGGGGTAGCGGGGTTGGGTTATGGATTTACCGCAGAGGCCTTGAGGCGGCAGAGTGATGTGTTGCTGCATGCGATGGGTGATGTGCATCCGGCGCGGGTGAAAGTCGAATTGTGCGAGGCGCTTTCAGAAATCACTTATGAAAAGTGGGAGGGAAAGAAAGGGAAATGTTTGTTTGGGAATTCCGGATTTGAGGCGGTCGAGGCGGCGTTGAAGACCGCGGTTCTGGCGACGGGGCGGACCGGAATTTTATCGTTTGAGGGAGGTTATCACGGTTTGGGTTACGGGGCGTTGTTGGGTCAGGGAATCGGTTGGTTCCGGGAGCCGTTTGAGGGGCAGATCGCGAAAGTGACTCAGAGATTGAAATTTCCGAGAGATTCCGCGGGTTTGGAAATTTTTCGTGAGGAGTTGGGTCGGGTGGATGGCAGCAAGATCGGTGCAGTTTTGGTGGAACCGATCCAGGGTCGGGGAGGGATTGTGGTTCCGCCGGAAGGGTTTCTTGTACAACTCAGGGCGTGGTGTGATGCAGTGGGAGCGGTGTTGATTTTCGATGAGATTTACACGGGGTTTTGGCGGACAGGGAGAATGTTTGCTTGTGAGGGTGGGGGGAGACAGAATGATGAAGATGCGCGACTGGAGTTGCTCGGTCCGGGTGATGATGAAGATGCGCGACTGGAGTTGCTCGGTCCGGGTGATGATGAAGATGCGCGACTGGAGTCACGCGGTCCTTCTGGGGAAAATCAAGCGCGAGTGGACTCGCGCGGTCCGGTGGTGGTGCCGGATCTGATTTGTTTGGGCAAAGCTTTGAGTGGTGGATTTCCGATTTCGGTTTGTGTGGGTCGGGCGGAGGTGATGGATGCCTGGCCGGAGAGTGGAGGCGAGGCCTTGCATACCAGTACCTTTTTGGGAAATCCCATGGGCTGTGCGATGTCCTTGGAAGCGATCCGGCGGTACCGTGCGCCGGAGATGGAGGGTCTGGTGCGCAAGGTGTCGGATCATTTGGAAACGAGACTAAGAAAATTGGAGAGTTTGGATTGTGTTAGAGAGGTTAGAGGCAAGGGCCTGATGATGGGAGTGCAGTTTGACAGCGGTGAGCGAGTGCTTGAATTGGTGAAAGCGATGCTAAGGGCTGGCGCGATCGCGCTTCCAGACGGACCCGAAGGAGATGTATTGGCCTTGACTCCAGCACTGGGAATCTCTGGCGAGGAAATCGATTTTTCTATCGATTTGATTCATTCCCTGCTGGGTTTTTGACCCATGTTTGGTATCGCACCTTGCCCTTATCACGAGTCTCGGCTAGCAAATATGAAATCCTTTTCCGCCGATCCCCTTGTTAATTTTTAATCCGACAACACTCACCCTCTGGATTGGCATTCTTGTGCTGATCGGGGTAGCTTGGCTGTGCGTCCTTTCTTGGAGGCGCAGTGCGCACCGTGGTCGCACTGCTGTGCTGGAAAGTTCAAGGTTTATCATCACGCTTTTGGTGGTGATGCTCCTGTGGCAACCGGAGTGGCGCACGGTGTTGAACCCGACCAGTAAGCCGAAAATTGCGATCTTGTGGGATGATTCCCGCTCGATGAGTACTTTGGATGCGGCGCTTCCTGCAGAGATTGCCGAGGAAGGAAAAGCCGGAACTATTGTTTC
>JBIIFS010000020.1:0-18416 GCA_044237185.1 Luteolibacter sp. | reverse complement strand
CTGTTCGCGCCGGATTTGGAGACTTTGCTCCCATGTTAGATCATCGTATGTTTGTCCCGGCCAAGCATCGTTTTTGCTTCGGGGTTTTGCGTCAGACGGACCCAGAGAACGACTGAAGTATTCGTGACTTCAACGATTTTCACCCCATTCGCAAAACCGACTGCGTAGCAAGGTAGGTGGAGAAAGAAGAGGATAAGGAGGGATTTCATCAGGTTTCTACAGTCCGGGAATACCGAGACCACCTGTGAGTTTGCCCATCTCTGCCGCAGCTTGAGCTTTACCCTGAGCGATCGCGTCCTGAACTCCCTTGAGAACGAGTTCTTCAAGAAATTCCGCATCGGTTGGATCGATCACCGCGGGATCAATTTTGATTTCGAGGATGTCACCGGCGCAGGTTGCGCGGACTTTGACCTTATCGCCGCCCACAGATACGGTCACTTCGCGAGTCGCGAGTTCCGCTTGTTTTGCGGCAAGGCCCGCTTGCATCTGCTGGGCCTGTTTCATTAATTTCTGGATGTTCATAATGTTGGATCAAGGGGTTAGGAATTTGGCTTCGAATTTAACCAAAGCCGCTTGGATTAAAGGATCTTGATGAAATGTATCATCGACAACTTTGACTTCTGTTGGTGGAGGAGTAGTCGGCTCGGATTTTTTGACCGGAGCGGGCTCGGGTTCCTCTGGGAAATCGGTTTCGTCCGGTGCGTTTTCGATCAATGCGTCAAAAGCGGAAAGGGCGTCACCGATTGTTTTTTTTGGTGATGGAGGCTGCGGAGCTGGAGTGGCAGGAGCGGCTTGAACGACGGCAGCAGGCGATTCTGCAGGAGGAGTTGGTTTTGTTTCAGGCTTTGCGGTAGGAGTGGGAGGTATGGAGTAAGATAGGTGATTGGCTCCTTTGGTGAGGACCTTGATCACATCGGTGATTCTCACTTCGGAGAGCACTTGGATCGCCTTGATCATGCCGAGTTCGAAATGCAGGCGTTTGTTCGTGCTCCATTTCATCCGGCCATCGGTTTCGGCAAAAACATCAATGGCTGCGAGAAGGCGTTCTGATGCGTATTCATCTGCGTCACTGACTAGTTTGCTCCAGAGTTGATCAGGAATACCTTCGCCATCGGATGAAGGATCGAGTTTTGTGATGAGCAGCCCGCGTAAGCAACCGATTAGTTCACCGAGAAGTTGGGAAAGTTCCCGACCTCCCGCCGCTTCTGTCTGGATCAGCTTGAGTGCGGCTGGAGTGTCACGAGCGAGTAGCTTTGAAGTCAAATCAGCGACTTTTTCACGAGAGGTGAAACCGAAAATATCCAGAACGTTTTCCTCGGTAATGGATTCACCACAGAATGCGACGAGTTGGTCGAGCATCGACTGCGCGTCACGCATGCCGCCGTCAGCACCTTTTGCAATCGCCCATGCGGCCGTAGTATCCAGCTTGATGCCCTCCGCAGAAGCGATATGCAGCAAGTGATCCGCGATGGTCTGGGTCGGTATGGGGCGTAGATCGAAGCGTTGGCAACGGGATAGAATGGTTGGTAGAATTTTCTGCACCTCCGTGGTGGCGAAGATGAATTTCACATGATCTGGAGGTTCTTCCAGGGTTTTGAGAAGTGCATTGAATGCCGCATTCGTCAGCATGTGCACTTCGTCGATGTAGTAAATTTTGAACTGTCCCCTGCTTGGTGCGTATTTGACGGACTCGCGGAGATCACGGACTTGGTCAACCCCGTTGTTGGAGGCGCCGTCAATTTCCAAAACATCGAGTGACCGCCCCTCGGCAATTTCTCGACAGACATCTTCTTCGGGATCGAAATTGATTTTCGGGCCGCCGGTGCAGTTCAGGGCTTTGGCAAAAATTCTGGCGGTTGAGGTTTTACCTGTGCCGCGAGGGCCGACAAAAAGATAGGCATGGGCGAGACGATTTTGGTCGATCGCGTTGCGCAGCGTGCGGACGACATGGTCTTGTCCCAAAACGTCATCAAACGTCTTGGGGCGATATTTCCTGGCAAAAACCTGATAGCTCACAGGGAGAGAATAGTGGTCTGGGAGCATTTGTCATGATCACTTTTCAAGAAATCGGATTTTGTCCGGAAATAGGGCATGAAACCCCGAAAACGATGGATTTCGAGATAGAAAGAGTTCTTTGTTTAATGGTCAACGCGTGATTATGCAGGCCAGTTGCAGATTGATATTTTGGCATGTCGGATCCAATCCGCCGCCACGATCAATTTGGAAACAAAATGCAAATCGGGCTGGGTATCTCGACGGTGGATTGCGGCTCGCCGAGTAAACCTTTTTTCGGATTCAAACTGAGAACCGAAACGGTGTTCGAATTTGAATTTCGGTGAAGCTTCCGGACTTGGGGTTAAAGCCTGCGACAGAAACCGTATTGGTAAGTTCGTTGATCACGTAGGCGTGTTTTTCGTCAGGAGAGAAATCCATGTGACGCGGTCCTGAGCCTGGCGGGGCGATGAATGATTTGGGATCGTGGGAAGCGATCTCGGAGGTTTCTGGATTGAAACGATAGATCAGAGTCTCATCCGTGCCGAGGTCGGGTGCGAAGAGCAGGTTGTTGGCTTGGTTGAAATAAACGCCATGCGTGTGTGCGGCGTTTTGACGGGCTGGGTTCGGGCCGGAGCCTTCGATTTTGAAAAGCGAAATTATCTTTCTGATTTTTCCTTCGGCATCTAAATTGAAGGATGCAAGAGAGCCGCCGCCGTAATTTGCAACCGCGAGAGTGCTGCTAGAGGAGTTAACCGCGACGTGGCATGGGCCGGCGCCGCCGGAGTCGGCATCATTGATGAATTTCAGTGAATAATCTTTATCAATGCCAAATGCTCCGACTTTGCTACCAAAGCCAATCGTATAAAGGATGGGTTTCTTTGGATGAAGCGCGAGGAATCCCGCCTTCTCGTATTTGCCTGCCAAGGCAGGCTTGGTTAGAGTGCCTTTTATGGTATCGAACTCAGCCAGATAAATTCCATCCGCATTTGTGCCGATGTAAACGGGTTTGGTTTCGGCGTTAACGGTCAGCGAGCTGAGAGTAAGTGAGAGAATGATACGCTTCATGATGATATTTTTAGACGTTAAATTCGAAATATTGGTTGGCGTTATTGAATGAAATATCGGTAACGAGTTTTGAGAGGGTTTCAAAATCATCCGGAAGCTCGCCTTTTTCCGCTTCGTCTCCGATGAGGTTGCAGAGAATGCGACGGAAATATTCGTGACGTGGGAAGGAGAGGAAGGAACGTGAATCGGTCAGCATACCAACGAAGCGTGAGAGCAATCCGGTAGCTGAGAGCGCATTGAGTTGCATTTCCATGCCTTCTTTCTGATCGAGGAACCACCAACCTGAGCCAAACTGGATTTTGCCCGGCGTGATACCGTCTTGGAACACACCCGTCATCGAAGCGAAGAGGTAGTTATCGCGCGGGTTGAGATTGTAGAGGATGGTTTTTGGCAGGGCCTCGCGTGATTCAAGCGCGTTTAAGAAAACAGCAAGTGCTTCACCTTGTGGAACATCGCCCATTGTATCGTATCCGGCATCGGCTCCAAGCTTGGCGGACATGCGGATATTGGTGTTTCGCACGGGATTGAGATGGAGCTGTTTCGTCCATCCGCGTGCGGCATCGAGTTGTCCGGAGAAAACGAGCAGATAGAAGGAGAAGCGTTCTTTGTCTTCTGCGGAAACGGCTTTGCCAGCGCGTGCTTGATCAAAAATTCTAGAGGCTTCGGCATCGGTGCATGGCAGAGCTGGGCAACGATCCAGCCCGTGATCCGAAAGTCTTGCTCCAGCTACATGAAAATCATCATGACGCTTTTTCAATGCGTTCAATAGATCTGGGAGCTTGGTGATGGATGTGTCAGATACTTTTTCCAAGCGCGCGATCCATGGGTTGAGGAGGTCTGGACGATCCACTTGGAAGGCCTTGTCCGGACGGAAAGTTGGTAAGACCTTCGTGCTGAAACCGGATGCGGCGATTTTTAAATGATCATCAATCGGGTCGGCAGGATCGTCCGTGGTACCGACGACCCGGACATCGAATTTTTTCAATAGGCCACGTGCGGAGAATTCTTTCTCAGAAAGTCTGGCGTTGGTTTGTTCCCAAATTTCATCGGCGGTTTTGGGAGATAGCAGGGTATCGATGCCGAAATAGCGTTGTAGCTCCATGTGCACCCAATGGTGCATGGGGTTGCGTAGGGTGTAGGGAATGGTCTCGGCAAACGCTTGGAATTTGTCCCTAGGGCTAGCATTGCCGGTGATGCGTTCTTCATGGATGCCGTTGGCGCGCAGCAGACGCCATTTGTAATGGTCATGGTCGAGCCACATATCGGCGATGTTTTCCCAGCGATGATCATTGGCGATTTCCGCAGGGGAAAGATGATTATGATAATCGATGATCGGTTGGTCTGCTGCAACTTCGTGAAACAAACGGCGTGCGGTATCGTTGTAGAGCAGGAATTGATCGTCGAGGTAAGGCATGACGAAGTGATTTCAATTCAAATGCTGGCGGAGGGAAAGTCAGAAAAGACAATCAAGCGGAGAACGTGCCGGACCTCGATCAAGCGAATGCTGGGAAAATTGTTTTGCAATGGATCATTCGCGTCACTTGCTTTTTGGATTCAAAGACCGCGCGCTTGGAATGGACGTGAATCTGGGGTGGATCTGATTCTTAGCTTGGAATTTTCAAAGTCTGACCGACGCGGATGACTGAACCGGAGATTCCGTTTGCTCTCTGAATTTTGGAAACGGATGTCTTGTAGCGTTTGGCTATGGCAGACAAAGTGTCACCGCGTTTGACCGTGTGGCGAACAACGGTCGGCTTAGGTTTGGGCTTGGGGGTTGAAGAGCTCGGGTAAGTTCGAGAAATTTTTGGAGGCGAGGTCGTCTCGGCAAGCGGAATATGAGGCTCGGGAAGGTTGTTTGACGCAACTGCGGTAGAAGTTTGGGAGTGAGAACCGGGTGCGGGTGGGGTGTACCACTTATCCGGCTTGTCCACCCAATCTTCAATATAGTTTCCGCGACTGTCGAATGGACCTGTTACGGCTTGGGTTTGAGGCGCGCTCTTGAATCCGCATTGGGTAAGAAACGGAAGAGCTATGATAGGGATCAGTTTCCGAAGAAAGAAAATCATCACTGGATATTATGCGAAATTATTAAGGTTATGCAAAGCATACTTATGGATTTCAGAAAATTTGACAAGCTTGGGCGAAACTATGAAGTGACAATTTCGGGCAGTGGTGCGTATCAAGTGCGCCCCGATGTCCCTGATTCAAGAATGCCGACAAACTCTGAAGCTGGCTTTTCCCTTGGTCATCGGGCAAGTGAGTCAGATGTTGCTTGGGGTCGCGGATACCGTGATGATAGGTAAACTTGGCGTAACAGAACTGGCGGTGCTGACCTTCGCGAATTCCTTATTTTATGTGCCGTTTATTTTTGGGTTGGGAGTCTTAACGGCGATCTCGGTATTTACCTCGAACGCGCACGGAGCGGATGATGCCCGGGCTGGGCGCGCGAGTTGCAGACTGGGCGTTTATATTTCGGCCATACTTGGATTAGTTCTTTTCGGTGTCATGTGGTTATTTTCCCTGAATCTCGGGATTTTCGGCCAACCCAAGGAAGTGGAGCAAAGCTCCAAACTCTTTTTTCAGATCATCATGGCTTCCATAGTGCCGGCATTGATGTCGCTTGCTTTGAAAAATCATGCGGATTCCTTGGGCAGGCCGTGGCCGCCGTTTTGGATCTTCCTTTCGGGAGTTTTGCTCAATGTATTTTTGAACTGGGTGATGATTTATGGAAAAATGGGTTGTCCAGCATGGGGTTTGGAAGGGGCGGCGATCGCGACGTTGATTGCTAGGATAGCGATTCTGGTCGCCATGTTCATATGGTTATATCGCGCCAAAGGGCTGCGTGATTGGCTGCCTTATCATTGGTTCCGTTTGCCCAATCGATCCGAGTTGCGGCGATTCTCGAGCATCGGGCTTCCTGCGAGCTTGCAGATGGTTTGTGAGGTATCCGCATTTTCCGCTGCCGGGTTGTTGATGGGGCGGTTCGGTGCGACTGCGATGGCGGCGCATCAGATCGCGCTGATGTGTGCGGCGACGGCGTTCATGGTTCCGTTGGGATTATCGATGGCCTTGAGTGTTAGAATAGGCTCGGCCAATGGTGCGGGTCAGCATGAGCGCTTGCGTAAAATTGCGGTCTCAGGTTGGTGGTTGGGTGCGGGTTGGGCGCTGATTGGAGCGGGTATTTTTCTCTTCTTCGGGAAATGGCTGGCTTCGCTCTACATTGATGAAGCCCCAGTGATTGAACTGGCAGCGGGGATCATGATCGTGGCAGGGGTGTTTCAGTTATTTGACAGTTTACAGATTGGTTCCGTTGCGATGTTGCGCGGACTTCATGATGCGCGCATGCCAGCATTCATGGGTTTTTTAGCGTATTGGGTCATCGGTATTCCCATCGCAGTTTTTCTTTCGATCCATCTTGGCTACGGCGCCGTTGGGGTCTGGTGGGGTCTGGCAAGTGGGTTGTTCGTCGCCTGTTGCCTGCTTGTTCCGAGGTTGTGGAAGCTGACGCGTGTTTGAAATTCATGGTAGGGCTGCTTCGACGCAAGCAGCCGCGCGAAGCAAAGTGATCAAGATGGAGCTCATGGACTTTTCAAAGACTCCCCGCTGCGCGCGGCGCTCTGCGGCGAGAGCGCCCTACCTGAGAATAAAGGTTATTGGCTCAATTTTTGGGCTGATTGATAAATCGATCTCTGTCCGATCAGTTTGGTAGTGATCCAGATAATGAGTGCGAGGGGAGCGAAAATTTTCCAGCCCAGGAGCTCGATGCCCATAATCCATGAGGCGTATGGGGTTTTTGTGGTCCCGGCGAAGAACGCGATCATGGAGATGCCGGCGAACAAAGCGACTGGGGCACCAAGAAACCACGCGATCGAGTTTCCGAGAGCTGCGCCAATAAAAAAGAGCGGTGTGACTTCGCCGCCTTTGAATCCCGCGCCAAGTGTGACGATTGTGAATACCAACTTCCACAACCATGCGTTGGCGGGCGCGTGGATGTCTGATGAGAAGAATCCTGTCAGAGTCAGCGACGATTTGTTTTCCGCCAAGACTCCCAGCCCCAAATAATCGCCGGTTCCAGCCAATGAAAAGAGAACGAGAATCAGGATGCCTCCAATTGTGCCGCGAATGGCTTCATGAGGAAACCAATTTTGAAATCGGCGTTTGAGATGGCGTTCTGTAAAAATGAAAAGTCTGCCTGCAAGGGCAAGCGCGGCTGCCAGAACCATTCCTTTCCAGATAAATGAGAAGAGGTTCGATGGAAGTTGAAGCGTTGGGTAAGGCGTGTGATGGATTCCCCAAGCAAGGCAGATGTAACGGGCAGCCCATGCGCTGAAAAGACAGGGAATCAGGATTCGGCTGAATAGCTTCTGGCGGGAGAACTCCAGCGCAAACACCGCACCAGCAAAGAGCGTTCCAAACACGGCTCCGAATCCAGCTGCAATACCGCAAAGGACGAGAAGTCTTTGCTCCTCATGAGTGGAGGCATAGAAGCGGGCGAAGCTTGCGCCGATCCCAGCTCCCATTTGTATGGCCGTTCCTTCTCGACCGGCGGAGCCTCCAAACGCATGGGTGACGAGAGTTGAAATCAGCATGCTCGGTGCGAGACGACTTGAGATTTTATCCGATTTATTTTGGAAATAATCAAGAATGAGCGCGTTACCCGAGTTAACGGATTTGCCATGATAGCGATAATAAAATCCCATCGCGCATCCCGCCAAGGGGAGAAGCCAGATCAGCCATGAATGAGCGAAACGGTTTTTGGTAACCTGATCCAACGACCATAGAAAAAATGCGGCAGCTGATCCCATGACGATTGCCAGCGCGACCAAAATCAACACCCACTTGAAGGTTTTTTGCATCGTCATGAGGGAGTTGGATGTGAACGCGTCGATCCACGCCGACGTCGCCGTGTCAAACCAGCAATGATTTACCGGTCATCTGCGCTGGCTTGTCGACGTTGAGCATTTCAAGTAAAGTGGGCGCGACATCTGCTAGAATCCCGTCGCGCATTTTTTTCGATGCCGCGTCGTCGGCAACATAAATGATTTCCACAGGGTTGGTGGTGTGCGCGGTATTGGGTGAACCGTCTGGGTTGCGCATGTATTCGCAGTTACCGTGATCGGCGGTGATGAGAAGTTTTCCACCAAGGCGGAGAGTTTGTTCAACGATGGCTTTCACTGAGGCATCGATGGTCTCAACAGCTTTCTTCGCCGCTTCCACGACTCCGGTATGTCCGACCATGTCGGGGTTGGCGAAGTTCAAGATCACGAGATCAAAATCCTTCAGATGGTCCATCACTGTTTGAGTCACCTCTCCCGCCGACATCTGCGGTTTGAGATCATAGGTCGGTACATCTTTTGGCGAGGGAATGATGAAGCGTTGTTCGCCCTGATATTCGGTTTCAACGCCGCCATTGAAGAAATAGGTAACGTGCGGATATTTCTCGGTCTCTGCGATGCGCATCTGTTTCATGCCAACGGCAGCGACGGTTTCGCCAAGGGTCATATCGAGGCTTTGTGGGGCGAAAATCGCCTCACAGGAAAAAGTTTTATCATAAACCGTCAGAGTAACGAAGTGGACCTTTGGGATAGCACCGCGATCAAAACCATTGAAGTCGGGTTTGAGAAACGCCTCGGAAAGTTCGCGTGCGCGGTCGGCGCGGAAATTAAACCACAAGACCACATCTCCATCATGGATGCGTTGGGTATCAGGTTCGGTGAAGATCATGGCGGGCATGAATTCATCGGTTTTGTTTTGGGTTGCGTAAACTTCGGCGATGGCTTCCGAAGCGAGAATTTCCTTTTTCATGCCAATGCCATGCACGATGGCGTCCCATGCGATTTTAACCCGGTCCCAACGCTTGTCGCGATCCATCGCGAAATAGCGGCCGACGACCGTGGCGATCTTCGCGCCGAACTTCGCGGTTTCATCTTCGACTTTTGAAACAAATGCCGCGCCGCCGGTTGGTGAGGTATCGCGGCCATCGGTGATTGCGTGGATGAAGATGTCTTGCACGCCAGCTTGGGCAGCGAGGCGGGTCATGGCGATGAGTTGATCCTGATGAGAATGAACTCCGCCATCGGAGACGAGACCGATCAAATGGAGTCGGCTGGTTTTGGCTTTTTCTAGGGCCTTCTTGAAAACCTCGTTTTGCTCAAGTGTGCCCTCGGCGATGGCTTTGTTGATACGCGTGAAATCTTGATAAACGATGCGTCCCGCGCCGAGATTGAGGTGGCCGACCTCGGAATTTCCCATCTGGCCTTCCGGGAGGCCCACATCCAAGCCGGACGCGGAGAGGAAGCTGTGAGGGTATTGGGAAAGGACTTCGTCGGTGAAAGGAGTGTTCGCGAGGATAACTGCGTTGCCGTCTTTGACGGCGGTTTTTTTGCCGCCAGGGTTGGTTCCCCAACCGTCACGAATGATTAAAACTACTGGTTTCTTGGCCATGCTGGTGGGCAGTAACGACTAAATAGCCAATGGGCAAGGCGGAAGAGTCAGAGACACGGTCAGAAGATAGAAGAGTGGGAGATTTTCACCCTTCAGTCTTCACTGCCAGTAGACATCGGGAAATCGCTGATTTGCTCCAGTTTGATGTCGTAGAGCTTGGCGATTTCGGTGGCATCGGAGGCGTGGTAAATCTCCTTATAGTAGATTTCCTTTATCCCGTAGGCACAGAGGGTTTGCATGCAGGCGGTGCAGGGCATGGTGGTGGTTGCGACGATTTTAGCCTCTCCTCGCTTGAACAGGGAACAGAGATTGATCTCCGCATGCAGCATGAATTTTTGCCGACCCTCGCGATCGACCCAAAAATCTGCTGGTGCGTTGAAGCCTGGGGCAAGTCCGTTGTAGGCTGTGGCGATGACGCGGTTATCGTGGTCCAGGGCCGCAGCGCCTACTTTGCGGTAAGGATCCTCGGAACGGAGGCTGGCGACATGGGCCAGCGCCATGGCGTATTGCGGAATGCTGAGACGGTTTTCTGACACGCGGGGAGTTTTGGTTCCAGATGGGGAAACATCAAGGGAGAAAAGGGTTCAGATTAACCGAGCATTGCAGACGTTCGTTATTGCGCTTATGAAGTCCGCGTGACGGGAAATGCAAGAGGGGTTTCGGCTGGGGTGTCGGCTTTTAGATTATGGGGAGTGCTGCCGATTTATTGGAAGCTCTTGGAGACCTTTCCGGCGATGAATATTGTAGCGCAAAGAACTTGTTACAAACATCGAATTGGTTAAGAGCTCAGCAGCGCGGGCTTGATGCTTTTTTGCGTTTCATTGCTCTTAATGAACCAATCTAAATATCATCCAGAGTTTTCTTGCCGCGTAGTTTTGACTCGGCGTCATCTGCTTCGCGGTTAGGCATAGCGAGGCCTTTTTTGATTTCACTTTTTGCATCGTCATTTTTACCCATCAGCGCCAGGGTGCGGCCGTATTCGATTTGGTGGATGAGTCGCCTGGGATTGATTTTCCGGGCTTTTTCGAAGTGATCGAGTGCGTCGTTATAAGAACCTTTCGGGATGCCGCCATAGATGACTTTTGCGAGAAGGCGGGTCGCACCACCGATGTCGGCGATTTCCTGATGCCAACGACCCAGCATGTGATGGGCATAGTCGGACTTTGGATTGAGTTTCAGAGCTTGATCGGCAGCGGTTTTGATTTCCCTAGATACCTCCAATTTTTCCTGATTTCCCAAAAACTCGGTAATCTTGCCCAGAGAAAGTGCTAGGGCGAGATGAACATCGGGTAATTTCGGGGCGATGGCGACTGCTTTGCGTGAGTAAGTGAGCGATTTTTGCGCGGCTTCCTTGCGGGCTTTGCCTTTGAGGGATGGCATGAGATCGCCATATTGTTTGGCGATTTTAATGAGTATATCTGCTTGGTCGGGCTGTATGCTTTCGGCTTTTAGATAGGACTCCAACGCATTTTGAGTTTTGCGCCCGGCATCAAACTCATCGCCTTTTTTTATCCAAACAGCTGCCGGTTCGCCAAAACAGGCTGATGTGACCAGTAGGTAGAGCGGAATTATTCGAGTGAAAATCATGCGCCAATCTAGCATAAATTTCAATATGCAGGGTGAAAAATTGAAAATTCATTGATGAGTTTGCGGTAAATTTTCAGTTTTCCATCCGTGATCAGCCAGTCATGATGCCGGCCACATGACATCGGATTTCTTGGTGGTTGGAGCGGGTATCGCGGGTTTGTCGTTTGCTTTGCGTGCGGCGAAGCATGGCAAAGTGGTGGTCTTGACGAAGGGTAAGGCTGAGGAATCGAATACGGCTTGGGCGCAGGGTGGCATCGCCTCGGTTTTGCCGCAGGGGATATGTGATACGGGAGATAGCGTGGAAAAGCATGTTGCGGATACTTTGGACGCGGGAGCAGGACTTTGCGATGAGTCGGTTGTACGTCGTATTATTGAAGGAGGAGTTGATACGATCGAAGATTTATTATCTTACGGCGTGCAGTTTGATCGGCAGGACGAAAAGTTTTCATTGGGAAAAGAGGGAGGGCACAGTCATCGGCGGATTTTGCATGCTCGCGATACAACGGGGCGTGAGGTGGCTCGGGCGATGTTGAACGCTGCGCAAAATGAGCCGAATATCACGCTTTTGGAAAATCATTTTGCCATCGATCTGATCACTTCCGCGCGTTTGGATATTGTGTCAAATGACAGAGTCTTGGGAGCCTATGTGCTTAACAGGGAAAGTGGCGAGGTTACCGTTTTTCGCTCGGATCGTGTAGTTTTAGCGGCGGGTGGGTGCGGGAAAGTGTATCTTTACACGACCAATCCCGACTCGGCGACGGGTGACGGCGTCGCGCTTGCCTGGCGTGCTGGTGCGACAATGGCCAATATGGAGTTTATCCAGTTCCACCCAACCTGTTTCTACAACCCGGCAGCAACCGGCCCTGAGGCGAGATCGTTTTTGGTAAGCGAGGCTGTGCGCGGTGAGGGTGGTATTCTGCGCAATGCCAAAGGTGAGGATTTTACGAAAAAAGCCGATGCTAGAGGTTCTTTGGCGCCGCGTGACATTGTGGCACGCGCGATTGACCAAGAGATCAAAAAGACCGGCGCGGCATGTGTTTATTTGGATGTGACGCATAAGCCGAAAGGCTTCATGAAAGAGCATTTCCCTTACATTTATGAAACACTCATGAAGTTCGGCGTGGATTGTGAAACCACGCCCATCCCTGTGGTTCCAGCAGCGCATTACATGTGCGGAGGGGTGAAAACGGATGTTACCGGCAAGACAACGGTGCGTGGGCTTTATGCGATTGGCGAGGTGGGCTGCACGGGATTGCATGGTGCGAACCGCTTGGCATCAAATTCATTGTTGGAAGGCAATGTGGTGGCGCGCTTGTCGCTTGAGGAAATGATGCGGATCTATCCTCCGGACAAGCCGGTGATGGATGCTCCAACGATTCCGGAATGGCACCATGGAGATGTGGCGGAGCCTGATGAGTTAGTGGTGATTTATCATAATTGGGATGAAATTCGAAGACTCATGTGGGACTATGTTTCAATTGTCAGAACGGATAATCGCTTGCGACGTGCGGCGGCTCGTTTGAGGAATTTGAAGAAAGAAGTCCGCGAGTTTTATTGGGGGCACCGGGTGAACGCGGATATTCTCGAATTGAGAAATTTGGTGACTGTCGCGGGCCTGATCGTGGAGTGCGCTCTACGACGTAGGGAATCACGCGGCTTACATTTCACCATGGATTATCCGGAAACGGATGAGCGTTTCCTGAAGTCCACAGCCCTGAGAAAGTTTTAAATTCTACAGCCTCCTGAAATGGAGGTAAGCAGACCGAGAGCGGCTTTGAGAGAGCGGAGAGAGGCGGTTTCATTGGCTGTGTGATAGCCGGTTGTCGGAATTTGAAGGGTGGTTCCGCTGATTTTGCCATCGCTTGCCGCGATCAATCTCCCGAGCTCAGTTCTGCCAAGTGAGAGTGGTTTTTCACGGTCGAGATTCCGTTTTTGGATCCAATCATCCTTGAAGGAGTATGATATGCCCAAAGCCTCGCATTGATAGACGATTTCATGGGTAAAGTCCGGATCGAACGTCGAGGTAGCATCCCGATTTCGAAGGGTTAGGTCTTGTTCTTCAGCTTCCTCTTGGGTGGGATACGGGCTGGTATCCAGAACCAACAGGCGCTTCGTGCACAGCGATTCGCGCTGAAACCACGCAAGCACATAACGCCAGCTTTTTCCTGCTTCTTCCTGGGCTGTGAAAAATGCAGTTCCCTGATAGCCAAGCCTGTAAAGATAAATGATGAGTGCGACGCTCACCACATTATCGAGCTGAGCCGATATATGCCGATCCGTGACTTTCAAGCGGTCAAGGAATGCGAGTGGAGTGCCGGGTTCGAGATAATCCAAGCCTTCCACCTCGAAGATGAGGTTCGATCGTTTCGGACAAAGGTAGCCTGACGAAATTGTTCCTTGCCCGATGTAGGTTCCCGAGTAGGGGAGATGAGCTTGGATTCTCTGACCGGTGAAGCGGTCGGCGATTGTTGCGACCATTTGTTCGGAAACAGAATCGCCAGTGAGTTCACTGCGGTTGCTCGCGATGAAGGCGGCGTATTGGAATTCGTTCGGTCCCGTGCAAACCAGTCCGTTGCGATCGACGTGTGCGGAGAGGTAGGCGCTTTCCGGCTTATTGCCACGCGCCACCAACAAACCACTGTGACGTTCGACTGAAATATCCATTTCCTCGAGTTCTCTGCGAATCACGCGGAAAAATGAATCCTCGGCACCCACTACGGACGGCTCCCGAATCAAATGACGCAGGGTAATGAGTAAGCCGGAAAGATCCGCAGTGGAGGAAGATCGCATGGATGTGGTTAAGATAATTCTAATTTTGGAGAGCTTTCAGGCATTCCTTATTTTCCGGAGGAGATACTCCAGGAGGCTTCGCCTGATTTGAACATTTCAATAGCGAGTGATTTGATTTCCACGTCGATATACTCGCTGCTTTTGCCAGTTGCGATCCATGTGTCGGGTTTGTTTTCCTTGGCTTTAAAGCGGAGCTCGGATGCGGCGGAAATGACATCAGGAGTAACGGGAAATATGTCATAGGTTGATGGATTCATTTTTGATTTCTCGGGTAAAGTGAGAATCAGGGTGACTTGTGTCTTATCTGCGATGAATTCCAGTTTTCCTCCATCTAGAGGTTGGGGTGTGGAGCTGTAAGCCGTTTGGATGACTGAGGCATCGCCTTGCGTGGAAAGGGTTAGCTCAACTTCTCCGGGCACGCAGCTCGATTCGTTACAGGCAAGCCATGATAAGGTGGCCTTGATTTCGGGAAGAGGTCCTTGCGTATCATGGGCTGGGTGGATCGTTATCGGAAGCAATACCTCTCGTTTATAGCCGAAACTGGGCAATTCGCCGGTAAGTATGGGTTCGGGCGCCGGATATTGGATTTCATCAAGTCTCCATCCGTCGGGAAGTTTCGCTTTTATATTAAGCGGGATACCACCCTCGCCGGGATTTTTCCAGTAGGTATACCAACCCCCCGAGATCTTCATTTTTATGATGCTACGGATGGAGCTGCCTTTGCTGACGTTTTGCGTTGAGGTGACCCATTTTGCGGTTGCATGCGGCTGCTGTGCCAATGCATAGGTTGCCAAAAGGGCTGAAATGAATGCGGTAGCTTTCATGAGTTCAAACATGAAGATGAATGCGTTTTTGGCAAGGGTCGGATGATCGGAGGCGGGTGATTATTTATTGAAGCATTATTCTTGAGAGGAATGAAGGAATCCGTAAGTATAGGTCCACGATGAAACGTATCATACAACTCGGAGCAGTATTTGGATTTGCCATGGCGACACTTCATGCGGAGGTGAAAATGACTCCAGGCACTGGAACCTTGAATTTCAGGGGGGGAGAAGGGCTTGGAAAAGGTAAGCACGTGGTTCTTTTGGCAGGGGATGAAGAATACCGATCCGAGGAAGTGATGCCTATTTTAGCTAAAATGTTAGCGGAAAAACATGGGTTTGAGACCACAGTTCTGTTTTCCGCAGATGAAGATGGCACGATCAACCCAACAGCGACCTCAAGTCTGATGGGTGCAGAGGCCTTGGATAAAGCAGATGCCTTGGTGATGTTGCTGCGTTTCCGCAACTGGAATGATGAAACCATGGGTAAATTTAAGGCAGCCATCGATCGTGGTGTTCCAGTGATCGCTCTTCGCACCAGCACCCATGCTTTCAATACTGGTAAAGGCGGCAAATGGGCGGATATGTCATGGAATCATTCAACGGGTGGCTTTGGCCGCAGGGTGCTCGGTGAAACATGGATCAGCCACTGGGGCGTGCACAAAAAAGAAGCGACTAAAACGGTGATCGAACCAGGTAGTGAAAAAAGTCCGCTCCTCAAAGGTGTCGGTGAGGTTTTCGGTGATACAGATGTCTATGAAGCCGCTCCTCCAGAAGACGCGAAGATTCTTCTGCGTGGGATTGTTCTTAAAGGCATGAATCCAACGGATGAACCGGCCGATTATGAGAAAAAAACCAAAAAAGGCGGAACGCAAAAGGTCAATGAACCCACCATGCCAGTGGCTTGGACCCGTGAAGTGAAGAACGAAGCAGGTACGATCAACAAGGTTTTAACCACCACCATGGGCGCGGCGACCGAGATCGTGGACGAGGATTTGCGCCGACTCATCGTCAATGGCGTCTACTGGGGATTGGGCTTAGATGTGCCCGAAAAAGCCGAAGTGCCTATCTCAGCGGAGTTCAAGCCATCGAATTATGGGTTCAAAGGATTCAAGCCAAGCATGAAGGCCGCAGATTTTGTCAAATAATCGGCGTTAAAATTGCTTTATGAAAGGTGGGACTATCTTCTCACCTTTTTTTGTGTCCTAATCTTCCCGGCGGCTTCTAGTGCGTCTTTTTGAAATCATCACGTAATTATGCAACAAGAGTTGGAATTAGACACGCATCAAAAAGCTCTCAAGATCAATTTAGATCCGAGGTGGTATGGAACGTTTGCGGAGATCGGAGCGGGTCAAGAAGTTGTAAGGTGGTTTTTCCGCGTTGGCGGCGCTGCAGGTACCGTAGCGAAAAGCATGTCAGCTTATGATATGACAGTGAGCGATGCGATTTATGGCAGTGGGGATCGCTATGTCTCACAGTCACGTTGCCAATCGATGCT
The DNA here is from genome assembly GCA_044237185.1 of Luteolibacter sp. GTDB lineage: Bacteria > Verrucomicrobiota > Verrucomicrobiia > Verrucomicrobiales > Akkermansiaceae > Luteolibacter. The sequence continues at coordinate 2,216 of JBIIFS010000020.1, read as the reverse complement.
GGATCGCGAATTTGGCCTAAATATCGAGCGTCTTGCTTCGCAACGGGGAGATAGCACGGCGTTTTTCGCCTTTGCCGATACGGTTGTGGCCCGATCTTACCAAGGAGGAAACGAGTGTCATGGATGGATGGGTTTGAAATTTCAATCTCGCCCGCACGATGAGCCCAGCCAAATCATGATTCATGTTCGGATGCTCGATTCAGAGGCGTCTTTGCAACAAGAGGCTCTTGGCGTTGTCGGTGTAAATCTTCTTTACGGTGGTTTCTTCCTCCACCACGAACCTGAGTTACTGGTCGAAAGTCTGCTCGATAAACTCACCACCGGTCGGGTCGAGATCGATATGATTGAGTTTCGTGGTATTGAATTCCGTGCTGTCGATAATCGTTTGATCGCTCTGAAGCTCGTTCAGCTCGGTTTGAGCGGAGCGGCCATGTTTGGTGCGAATGGTGAAGTGCTGCAGCCTTCCGAGGCCCTGTATAAAAAAGCTGTGCTCGTTGAGCGGGGGAGTTTCCGTCCGCCGACACTTGTGAACTTTAATATGTTGGAATGCGCTTTGCAGAAAATCAAAGACGATCCCACGATGGCAAACAAAGATGTCCTACCCATTTTTGAGCTCACCATGCATAATCTTCTCGCAGGCGGAAAGGATGTGGATCGCCGGGATTTCCTAGCAAGGGCCGATCTCTTGGCTGCTTGTGGGATGACGGTATTGATTTCCGACTACTTTGAATATTACCGGCTGGCTGCATATCTTTCCTGGCGGACGAAAGAGAGAATCGGAATTGTGATGGGCGTTCCCTCGCTTATTGAGCTTTTTGATGAAAAATATTATACGACTTTACCGGGTGGAATTTTGGAAAGCTTCGGCCGACTTTTCAAACATAACTTGAAACTCTTTATCTATCCGCTTCTCGATCCCGCCACGGGTCGAGTCATCACAAAGGATACCATGAAAGTGGCCCCGGAGTTGACCAAACTCTATGGCTATCTGGCAGACCGGGGTAGCTTTGTGGATCTTGATAATCATGAGCCCAAGGTGCTAAGTATCTTATCAAGAAATGTTCTTGATAAGATCGGTAAGGGTGACCCCAGTTGGGAGGCTATGGTGCCGAAAGAAGTGGCAGATCTGATCAAGAATCGTTGCTTTTTCGGATATTGTTCACGGTGATTTCAAGACTGCCTCCATCTGGCAGTGATGTCACCATATGCATCGATTCTTCTATCCCTAAAAAACGGCCAGATACGACGGAATGTTTCCACCTGCTGGAAATCGATATCATGATAAACGATTTCCTCGTTTTCCACAGAGGCTTTGGCAACGATTTCACCATATGGATTCGCAACGAAAGATTGGCCCCAGAATTCGGTACCGTCATGTATTCCCGCACGGTTGATTGCAGCAACATAGCAGCCGTTGGCAACCGCGTGCCCACGCTGAACGGTTTCCCAAGCGCAATGTTGGGCGGTTCCTAATAATTTTTTTTCCTCTGGAAGCCAGCCTATTGCGGTTGGATAAATCAATAGCTCAGCACCTGCCAATGCCATCAGTCTCGCCGCTTCCGGAAACCATTGATCCCAGCAAATCAAAACACCGATTTTACCATACGCAGTGTCCCATACGGGCCATCCACTGTCACCAGGAGTGAAATAGAATTTTTCCTCAAATCCGGGATCTTGAGGAATATGGGCCTTACGGTAGATGCCGAGCTGGGTTCCGTCGGCATCATGCACGATAGCGGTGTTATGATACATGCCCGGACCGCGATGCTCGAATAGCGAGGAGATCAACACCACCCCAAGTTCTTTGCTAAGTAATCCCAAGCGATCGGTTAACGGACTTGGAATGCGATCCGCGAGTTCAAATCGCTCGGTCTCCTGAACATTACAAAAATAGGGAGTCAGAAATAGCTCCTGAGTGGCGATGATTTGTGCGCCGTTTCTCGTGGCTTGCCGGATCAACTGCTCGTGGTGATCGTAGGCGGTTTGCTTATCAGGAAATGTCTTTGACTGTAGGAGTGCGATTTTTGGCATAATGCTTGTGGCTACCTCCATTTATTGACACTGCTAATAAAATATCAAGATCCACCTTGCAAGGTCAAATTTGCGGTCCGTCTCTGAAGGTTGGATGATTGGAGGTTTGGGATGTGTTGCTACTAGGTGTGTAGTAATTGAGAGGTATTGCCGGAAATGTATCGGAAGTGTTTCCGAATGAGTGG
>JBIIFS010000116.1:0-5365 GCA_044237185.1 Luteolibacter sp. | reverse complement strand
CGTTCTTTCCACCAGAAGAAGAGTAACCTTGACCCAAGAACCATGATCTCCCATCAATCCGTCGCACCCATCCACCATAGCTTAGCTTAGCCAATAAGTGGTCGGATTTTCGGGGCCGCCTCATCTATCGCATCTGCTACACCGATCAGGTGCCAGGAGCAGGCGAGACGCTCGAGACGGCCGACTTCGACCAAGACGGGCTTTCCAATATCAACGAAATCCGTCCCCAAAACGGGCTCGCGACCCATCCCCTGAACCCCGATACGGATGCGGATGGGCTGAAAGACGGTTGGGAGATCCAATACGGGCTTAATCCTAACGACCCCATCGACGCCAATCTCGATCCCGACAATGACGGCCTCACAAACCTGGAGGAACAGGCGCTTGGCACCGATCCAAATAACCCGGACAGCGATGGCGATGGTATTACGGATGGCGGCGAGAACGACCAGAACTCCGACCCCAACGACCCATCCGATACCCCGAAGGCGGAATGGTTCATCCTCACGGGCGATCTCGATGAAGCCGTTGAAAAAACCCGTAGCCGCACAATCACGATCCCGGCCAGGGAAACCCGCATCCTGTTGGTAGCCTTGGTGAGTGAGGAATATCCCGATTGGACGGGCGACGAATCCGAGTTCAACGACATCCTGAAATGGGAAATCCGCCCGACAGGTAAGGATGCCTTGACCGGCAACATCGACGTAAACTCCCGTCATGGTGAATGGGATCTGGCGCTCATCGACGGCACCGAAATCCAGGGCTTCTCCCCCGCACATATCGAGACTGGCATCCCGCTCACCGCACCCGGCGATGCGCCGCTCGTCGTCGAGATCGATTTGTCCGCCACCAACATCGGCGACGGCAACCTGCCCAGCACGGTCATGGTTGGCCTCCTGCCGGTGGAGGTTAAGCAAGTCATCTCAGACCAGATCGCCGGAAACGAGGCGAATAAATTGCCCACAGCGTTCTATGGAAAACAGCCCAACAATCCGATGCTCATGGCGACCCGCACAGGCAAGGATGCGAGGCTACAGATTGTCGTGGACGTTCCCGACGAATGCGCGGCAGACATCAGAGTGGGTGTCCGCGTGGTGGACAATCGGACAGTCATACTTGGTTCTGCCGCCTCATTGCCCGGTGGCGCGAAAACCCCGCTCGCCTTCACTGCGGTCGATGGCAAGAAGCTCTATGAGGTTGTAGTCGGCTATGACAAAAACCACGACAGGATTCTAACGGACGATGAGGTGCTCGATACCTTTGAGAAAACGCCAAGGACGGATCCAGGTGGAGGAGCCTACACCGGATCTGATACAACGTTCGCTTATCTTGACAAAATCCTTATTGTCACCCGCAACGATTTTGATGCCGCTCGGCAGGAAACAGAGGATTACGGTGACAACACGTTCTTTACGACCCTTCGACCGGAAGGTGCCAAACTGCTGAAACTATTTGGCACCGGAGGCACTTTGAACGCGGGAGCCAATCCCAATACATGGGGGCAAATCTTGGATGCCAGCGTGATTCCGTCGCCGCAAGGCCTTTCGCACCCACTTGGTGCGGTCTGGAATACTTCGAACCAAGCAACCACACTTAAGATCACCTACCCTACCACCTCCGATCTGGCGATCGCTGTCGTCGACGCAAATGGATTTAACCACTTGGTAAGCCGAATCATTTTTGCAAATAAGGCCGCGCTTGCCGCTACTGCCACAGGCACCTTCAAAACATCCGCCCCAATCCCTTTTAGCGATAACAAGGTGGCGTTCGGGGACACGGACAACCAAGAAGATGTGCATCTCGCCCTCGGCAAGTGCAATGCCGTAGGCAACCTGATTGTCAAATACCGGAGCGCCCCCGGCGGCAAGATTGAAGTCTCGAAGATCAATTGTTACGGAACAATCAGCGACCTTTACGATTGGGCATTTGGCACAAAACTCACCTTCCCGGTTCTTGGAAACCAGATCGATCTCACTAAGGATGCTGCGCGGACCCAAGCCGGCTATGCTACGCTCTCTCCCGCAACAGCTTGGCCCAGAGCGGGCCGCGTGTTCTTCACCGAGGTCAAGTTCGGCAGCGGATGGATCAATTGGAATAACATACTCTATTGAATGAAAGTCATACGAATCGCCTGCATCCTAACATCTTCTGCCTTTAGCCAGGACAACCTAGGAATCGACATGGCCAAGATGGCCGAGATGCTGAGGCTCGAAGGTGCGGAACTGAGGGTTGAGGACGTTACAAAGCGAGAGGCCGATGCGAGGAAACTCCCGTTGAGATCCGCGTGGATTGTCTCAGCACCCGGCCATGAGCTGTTTTTTCCACTCATGGTCTATACCGCCCCAAAAGGCATCCTCCACAGTGAGAAGCATGAAGCTTTGCGGAAAGCGATAAGAGCAAAGCCGCCCAAAGAGGGGGATTTCGGATACAACCTAGGTTTTTTCGAGGTTTCTGGTATAGGGGAATGTTTTGTTTTCATGGAAGAGATTCTCATTTCATCGAATAACCCGCCTAGGGTTGAGAAAGGTATCCCGCTCCCAGCATGGCGTCCCACCCGCAAATCTATCTTAAGCATTATTGGCACGCTGGAGTCTGAAAATCTGGATTTCCAGATCGCCGTTTTGTTGTTGGATGAGGATGAGATTGAGGGTTTCCCCAAGTTTAAGAGCATGCTGTATGGTCCGGATTTTGCACTCCCCAAGGAGCTTGCATCAGGCGTGGTGAAGGTGATCCGGGATTCCAACATACTCGTTGCTGCGGAAGCCCGCCCCGACAAAAGTCTAAAGGATGGCACCCTAGGGAAAGGCGGCAAGGCAGACGCCGGAACGCCCACTTCGTCGGGCAATACGGAAGAGAGGGAGAAATCGGATGTGAATTCCGCGAATACCGGCCTACCCCTCTGGGCTTGGCTCCTTGGCGTGGGAGTGTCGCTTGTTGCGCTGATTTTAGTTCTGATGGGCATGCGCCGGATGCGGAGTGGCAACCGCTGAACGCTCTGTATTGTATCGAAGTATATTTCGATAGTGAAATGAGATATCAATATTTCTCCGATTTGAATAAACTGACCAAAGCCTAGTTACACTAACTTAGCAAACTCTCCAACGAATGGGTCAGCGCCATTAGAACATGACGGAGTCGTTGTTGCTGAAACGTCCTCGCCAACGCGCCGGAACAACAATTCCGGTCTATGCCAAGAAGCGTTTGGAAACTTCCGCCCAGTTGACGATGTTCCACCAGGCGCCGATATAATCGGGGCGGCGGTTTTGGTAGTGGAGGTAGTAGGCGTGTTCCCAGACATCGAGGCCGAGGATGGGTTTGCCTAGATCCGCATCCGGGACGATGCCTTTCATCAAAGGGTTGTCCTGGTTGGGAGTGCTGGTGATTTTGAGTTTGCCGTCTTGCAGGATGAGCCATGCCCAGCCGGAGCCGAAACGTTTGGTCGCAGCTTCGCCGAAAGCTTTTTTGAAAGCGTCCATGGAACCGAAGGTTGAGACGATGGCGGCGCCGAGTTTTTCGGAAGGCGCGCCGGATTTTGCGGCGGGGGTGAGGGTTTCCCAGAAAAACGTATGGTTCCAATGACCGCCGCCGTGGTTACGGATCGCGGTTTGGATGGGTATTTCGGTGATGCTTGGGATCTTGGCGAGCAGATCGGTTGGGGCGACCGTTCTCCATTCCGGCGCCTTGGTCAGCGCGTCATTCAAGCCGGCTACGTATGCCGCATGGTGCTTGCTGTGGTGAATTTCCATTGTGCGCGCATCGATGTGTGGTTCGAGAGCATCGTAGGCGTAAGGAAGTTCCGGCAAAGCTGGCGGAGCGACAGCGGCGGCTGTCGCGCGATGGGGAAGTAGGACTGCCCCGGCAGCGAGCGTGCCGAGTTGGACGAATTGGCGGCGGTTGAGGGAGTTTGATTCAAGCATGATCCAGTTTACTAAAACAGATGGGAAAAAATTCAACTGTGTAATCGGGATATGGGGTTCTTCCTCGACTCGGCTTTATCCATCGATCCGGCAAACCCGAATGGATCAAAGGCTCGAGACTCTGCGAAAAAGCGTAAAGGTTGGGGCTTGCTCCCGGCGATTAGGCATCAGGATGCCTTTAGAGGTTTTCTTTTTTTGAGGGAACGCGGCGGAGTCTTGCGTGCAGACCATGGAGTTTCGCGTATCAGGACTGCGGCGGGGATTCCGAGGTGCGCACTGAGTGACCGGATCATTGTGAGGCTGAGAGGTCGTTTGTGATGAATGAACTAACGGAAAGGCGGGTGGGAAGCGAGGGGGGAAGTTGAGGAAACCCATCGGCGACCCCGACGTTAACGGGGCAGGCGATGAGCGCCGATGATTGAAAAAAACTTTGGCAAGCGGCGTTGGGTGTTTCAGGCTTTGATTCAACTCATGAAACATCGGCAATTTATCCTATCGTCGCTACTTTTGATCATCATATTTGTCGTCATCTATAAATTACAATGAATGTCGCGGCCGGGACAAAGATTGTAGTGCGATTTGGCGAATTGTTGCATGAGGATGGCACGTTGAATTTCCTGACGAGCACGGCGGGGCAGATCAAGGGGCTTAAAAAAGATGCGGATGGTAACATGGTTCCCAAGGGCGGTCCGGCGCGCCGGAATTTGCATGGCAGCAAAATGTTTACATCGCACGCGGCGGTGGCACGGAAGTGTTTGTGCCGCGCTTCACATTCCATGGCTTCCGTTACATGGAAATCAGCGGACTTTCGGAAACGCCGAAGACGGAACATTTCCGTGCGTTTGCTCTCCATCCCGATGTCCCGAGCATGGGTTCCTTTACCTGCTCGAACGAAGACTTCAACCGTATCCAGGAAATCACACGACGCACCTTTCTTTCTAACATCATGACCGTTCAGTCCGATTGTCCGCATCGCGAACGTTTCGGTTATGGTGGTGACATCGTCGCAACCAGTGAGGCGTTTATGATGAATTTCGACATGGCGGGATTCTACGCCAAAACCGTTCGTGATTGGGGCGACGCCGTGCGTCCGGATGGTCGCCTCACCGATACCGCGCCATTCGTCGGAATCGATTACTGCGGCGTGGGTTGGGCGATGGTGCATCCGCTTTTGCTTGAGCAGCTCTACCGTTACTATGGGGATCGCGCTTTGATTGAAGAACAACTCCCCGTCGCCGTCCGTTGGATCGATGTGGTGGCAGCCCAGCGGCAGGACGGCCTGATCGTAAAAGGTCTTGGCGATCACGAGGCGCTGATTCCCGCACGCAGCCCCGCGCATCTCACGCCGAAATTCATCGATAGCGCGCGCCGCATTGCAAGGTTGTCCCGGATCATCGGAAAAGAAAACGAAGCCGCACGCTTCGATCAAATGGCGAACGAGTCCGCAG
>JBIIFS010000115.1:0-5367 GCA_044237185.1 Luteolibacter sp. | reverse complement strand
GGAGAAATTCTCAATCTCGATCCAGTTCGGAGATCGACTCCGGAGGCACGGGCAAGTTGTTGCAGGCGGTCGTCAAGCCGATATCTTGAAATGGCGAGTGCGGCATCGGGGAGCAAGGTTTCTCTCAATGGATGGTTTCCCGAAAACCAACTGACGCTGCGGTGGAGCTGCGCATCGCTGAGCGCTTCGGTGATACCCAGAGTTGCCAACGTTTCTTGCGAGATGCCCGAGATGAATTCACCGCAAACGCGATGCCGTGGATAGCTTCCCGCTTCGTGGAGAACGACAGGGATCTCATGCCTGCGAAGGGCGATGGCCAGAGAAAGGCCCGTCAAGCCTCCTCCGGTAATGGTGATTGTTTTATTCAAAGGATGAAGCATAGCACGGGACGGCCGTTACGCTATCGGTAAAAACCCGCAGCAGGCTTTGGACTGCTGCGGTTATCCGCAGCTTTTCGGAAGAGACTGTATCATCATGGCGCGTGGTGGTAATTAGCGATCTGGGATGATGACCTTGCCGTGAGAGCTACGAAGCATCCCAGCAGTCCAAATCCTGTAGCGCTTTAGGAGCTTGGGAAGCTCATTTTAGCTTCGTGCAATAAAGGCGAATTCCTCCCCTCCAGTCGGTGGTTTCGATGATATTGAACCCTTTTTCCTTAACGTCTAACAGGTCAGCGAGCTCACCCGTAACGAAGCCAGCCTCGATGCTGACCCGCATATCGTGGCGTGTGATGGGGTGGATGAACGGCGCGGCCAGTTTCGCCATGAGCAAAGGAAAGCCAGCGCGGAGGGGCTCGTTGATGATGAGGGTGTCAAACGCGCCCATCCATTTTCCGAGCTCGTGGAGCTGTGGCTCATCGAAATGATGGAGGAAGAGATTGGCGATAAGTGTGCCGCCACTTTGGGGAGGGGGTTGGGAAAAAAGATCGCCTTGTTTCCAGTCTGCTTTCGCAGGGAGACGAAGTGGGCGCGGGGCAAGATCATAAGCTACAATCGCGGAGTCGGGATGTTGGGTTGCGATTCTGGAAAGCAAATGCCCGTCACCAGCTCCGATCTCGGTGATGGATTGCCCGGTGTTCGGGATCATGGACATGATCCAGCGTTCGTTGCCCATGAAGAAGTTGATGCGGCGGAGGTCACGTCGGGAGCGTCGCGCACCAGGGTCATTATGCGGCAGATGGTCGAGGAGTTCCGGGGTGAGTTTTCGCATGTTGATGTAAATGTTGGCGTTGCTCGCGTGATCCCAAGCCATCAACAGGTTCTTGTAGGGACTCTCTCCGGGGAAGAAAATTCCCCACGCCTTGAGGCAATGGATGGTGACCGGTCTGTCCAGCTCGACGGCGATTTTGATCTGCTCACGAAAAACGGGTTGTTGGATTTCCATCTTCGGCTCGCTCACCCAACCATCCACTCCGATCTCATCCACACTGGCCGACGGATCATGGATTAGGATTTCTCTCAGCCGATCCTGCCAGCCCACTTTGGGAGTATTCGCAAACCACGGATGTATGCCATAAGCCGGTCGCACAAAATCAGGGAAATCCTGCGCAAGTGCCCTCACTGCCTCCCAATCTTCCTCCCGGGTAGCGTTCACGACACAGCCGGTAACGCCCGCATCGCGCATCTGCCCGATCAGCACGTCGACCGGTAATCCGAACTTTCCGCTCTGCAAATGATGGTGAGAATCAAACAACGCCTGTTCATTTAGCCCATGAACCCTGATTTGGGATAAGAAAATTCAAATTCTCCAGAGCATCCCAACACTTGCTTACTTGCTCCGCACAGTGTATCCACCCAGATCCAAGCCCGCAGCGGGCATAGCCAAATTTCTCATGATCAAGTGGATTCTCCAAAAAATCGGTGGTAGCAAAAACATGCGTGAAATACGCCGCATACGACCCACCGTCGCGCGCATTAACGAAATCGAGCTGGCCCTGCAGCGGGAGCCGGAGGAAAAACTCCGTGAAATGACCGCCAAATGGCAGGCGCATCTTGCCCGTTATCACGAGCTCGATGTCCCGGCAAAGCCAGTGATCGAACGCATGTCGGCGGAAGAACTTTCCAACACCGCCAAGGATTTGGAACAACGCCTTAACGGGCTTCGTGGTGAATTTCCCTCTCTTCCCGCCTCGATCGCGGCAACCCCAGAAGCCATTGAAGACGCGAAAGCGGCTTTCCATGACATCGAGCCTGAGTTCCGCCGCGCGCGCGCGAAGTATTTGGAAACCATTCTGCCGGAAGCCTACGCCGTAGTGAAAAATGGCGCCCGCCGCATGTGCGGACAGGAAATCCAAGTCAACGATCATCCGATCGAATGGCAGATGGTCCACTTCGATGTGCAGCTCGTCGGCGGCATTGCCCTGCACCGCGGAATGATCGCCGAAATGCAAACGGGTGAGGGGAAAACCCTTGTCGCTACGCTCCCTGTTTTCCTCAACGCACTCACGGGCCTCGGGGTCCACGTCATCACGGTGAACGATTACCTCGCAAAACGTGACTCGGATTGGATGGGCTCTTTGTTCCGTTATCTCGGTCTGACCGTCGGTTGCATCCAAAACCAAATGGCACCCTGGGATCGACGCGAGCAATACAGCTGCGATATCACTTACGGAACCAACGCGGAGTTCGGCTTCGATTACCTTCGCGACAACGGCATGGCATCCGCCAGAGACGAGCAAGTCCAGCGCGGTCACTACTTTGCCATCATCGATGAGGTCGACTCCATTCTGATCGATGAAGCCCGCACACCGCTCATCATTTCCGGCCCCACCGCCCAATCTTCCCATCAGTTTGATAAATACAAGCCGCTCATCGACTCGCTTGTGAAAAAACAAACGGCCCTCTGCAATGATCTTGCTGCGCAAGCCAAGAAGCTCGCCGAAGCGGGTGATATGGAGGGCGCGGGGCGCTTGCTTTTCAAAATCAAACTCGGCCAACCACGTAACCGCATGCTGATGCGTTTTATGGAGGAACCTGAAAATCGCCGCCTCATCGAGAAATCCGAGCTCTCTTTGCACCAGGATGCCCGTAAAAAAGATCTCTTCGAAATAAAGGAAGAACTCTATTTCACCATCGATGAAAAAGGCAATGATGCCGACCTCATGGAGATGGGACGCGAGTTCCTTTCTCCGGGAGATCCAGAGTCCTTCACGCTTCCCGACCTCGGTACTTTGTTTGCCGACATCGATACCAATCCCGATCTGACTGAAGCGCAAAAGATTGAGGCGAAGGAAAAAGCGCAGCAGAAGATGGATGCCCAGGCTGAAAAAATCCATAATATTTCCCAGCTCCTTAAAGCGTATTGTGTTTACGAAAAAGACGTCCAATACGTCGTCAAAGACGGCAAGGTCATCATCGTCGATGACAATACCGGACGTGAAATGCCGGGCCGCCGCTGGTCGGATGGCCTCCATCAGGCGGTCGAAGCCAAGGAGGGCGTCGCCATCGAAAAGGAAACCCAGACTTTTGCGACGATCACGATCCAAAATTATTTCCGCCTCTACGAAAAACTCGCTGGTATGACGGGAACTGCGGAAACGGAAGCCGCAGAGTTTCACGATATCTACCGGCTCGATGTGCTGCCGATCCCGACAAACCGTCCCAACCAACGGGTGGATGAAAACGATCAGGTTTTCAAAACCCGCCGCGAGAAATTCAATGCGGTGATCGAGAAAATCAAGGAGGCCCACGAAAAAGGCCAGCCGGTGCTTTGCGGAACGGCTTCGGTCGAAGCTTCCCAAACTCTCGCACGGATGTTGCAACGCGCGAAAATACCGCACTCGGTTCTCAACGCGAAGTTTCACGAGCAGGAAGCGGAGATCATTTCCCAAGCCGGCCAAGCGGGCGCGGTTACCGTTTCCACCAACATGGCGGGACGCGGAACCGACATCAAACTCGGCAAAGGCGTGGCAGAAGTCGGCGGCTTGTTTGTCATCGGCACGGAACGCTACGAATCCCGCCGTGTGGACCGCCAGCTCCGCGGTCGTTGCGCCCGTCAAGGCGATCCGGGTCGCTCGCAATTTTTCATTTCCTTCGAAGATGACCTCATGCGCAACTTCGCCGCCGCGGATAGAATGACCTCGATGATGGAACGCTTCGGTATGAAAGAGGGCGAGGCTCTCGAACATTCCTGGCTAAACCGCTCCGTAGAAACCGCCCAGAAACGCGTTGAGCAGCGCAACTACACCTGGCGCAAACGCGTTCTTGATTTCGATGATGTTATGAACCGCCAGCGCGAAGTGGTTTACGGCTATCGCAATGAAGTCCTCTCCACGGAAACCCCTCGCGATCTCGTGACGGAAATCATTGAGGAAACGATTCCCGCGAAGGTGAATGAGTATCTGGTGGATCGCGATTACGAGGCGCCGGATCACAAGGAGCTTCTCGGTTGGGTGAACGCGACATTGCCGATCAGCGTGACCATGGAAGAGCTCGATGTGAAAAAAACACCCGAGCAGATTTCCGAATACCTGGTCAGCAAAGTCAAAGAAACCTACGAGATCAAAGTCCGCAACCTGCCTTACGAAGTGCTCGATCAGGAAGAGCGCCGCATGGTACTCGTTGCCATCGACAAACAATGGCAGGAACATCTCTACAGCATGGATGCCCTTCGTGAAGGGGTCAGCTTGCGCGCCCAAGGCCAGAAAGACCCTCTCATCGAATACAAAAACGAGGCTTACGCGCTTTTTGTTAGATTGATGGATTCGATCAAGCAGGAGGCCCTCGGCAACCTCTTCCGTTCCGCTTCCAATCTTGCGGATTTCCTCAAACAACTTCACAGCCAGCCAAAGCAACTCCAAAGCAGCGAAACGCAAATCACCCGCAACAACATGGCGGTTAGCGGCAGTTTGGAAAATGTGGATCCATCACAGGTTGAATCATCCGGCAGTGGCGAGCTCAAGCTCAACCTCCCGAAACGCAAGCCCACCTTCGCGATCGAAACCACCGGCCGCAACGCCCCATGCCCCTGCGGCTCCGGCAAGAAGTTTAAACAGTGCTGTGGAAAAACGACTTAAGGAGTTTTTCATAGCACTCAAACGGTTTCATCGGAACCGCACCCCGCACGGACGGAGCGGAGCGTAGTCAATGCTGTGGTAAGTGAGCGTTAGCGAACTTACCGATTGGTTAATCGGTTTTCGGAGGAGAAAAGCGCACCCCGCACGGACGGAGCGGAGCGTAGTCAATGCTGTGGTAAGTGAGCGCTAGCGAGCTTTTTCAAGAGACTGACTGATAGACCGTTTACCAAAAGTATTTTCCGAAACGACCGAGTCCGTAGGCCTCGGATTCTAGGCGTGAGGAAGGAGTGGATGAACATCCACGACTGACGAACAACAACGAAACCGTGGGTTACGGGCCGGAACTCCAAAGC
>JBIIFS010000114.1:0-5396 GCA_044237185.1 Luteolibacter sp. | reverse complement strand
ATGGTCCAACGGTCGGCAAAGCGGGGATGAGTGAGTAACTTGTCGACGAGTTTCACTCTGCGGTCATTCCCCCATGCCTCGAACTCGCGGATTTCCGGAACGGTTGGAATACGCCCGATCAGGTCGAGGGTTGCACGCCGTAGAAATACAAGGTCATCAATGGTCCGGGTTTTGATCGCTCCCGATTCTTTGTTCTCGCGGCGAAGAATATCGTCCAGGATGGCAGCGGCATCGGTAGCGGATTCCGGGGTGCGGTCGGGAATAGAGACACGTTTGACTGGCTCGGGTTTCTGTTCGGTGAGCGTGATTTCTTCGGGCCATGGAGCACCGGCTTTCACCCAATCATTTAATAGGGCTATCTCTTTTGGATCCAATGCGCGGCCTTCGTCAGGCATGACACCTTCGTCGATGGGGCGGAGGTGAATTCGGACCAGTAGCTCGCTCGCTGCGGGATTACCCGGGACGATGGCGTCCGCTGTATCGCCACCCTGCATGATCCATTTGTAGGTATCCATCCGAAGTCCCCCTTTGGTCTTCTCTGCATTGTGGCAGCGGACACAGTTTCTTTCCAGGATCGGTTGGATATCGGTGACGAAATCTGGGCTTGCGGCATAGACTGTAAAAGCAGTCGCCACAACTGCTAGAGTATGGAGTATGAGGGTTTTGGCGTGCACGTCGTACAATAAAACTATTTTTAGAAATCCTATAAAAGAACGGCGGGAAAGAAAGGTGATTCTCCAAAAAACTGCTGGATCATAAGCTTAAGGCCGTATCCCGCGTCACATGGCTGTTTTTTTGTGATAAGTATGCCATCTTGACAGCTCTCGATGCTGGGACGCCAAGAGATACTCGAGAATTGGGTCAACGAATTCATTTGATTCCGTCCTTCAAACAAAGGGCGTGGAATCGCCTCTGTGCCTTTTTTTGCTTAAAACCCCATTTCTTGATGTCTTTGGTGCATTTCTAGGTTGGACGAATCGCTTCATGCGTTCAATCTTTTCACGCATGCGCATACTTCGGATCCTCACGAGAAAGGAACTCAATACCTATTTCCTCAACCCCTTTGGTTGGGTGGTGCTCGCGTTTGTGGTGCTGATGCAGGGGCTGTCCTTGTCTTCGGCGATGAAGGGTTTTCGGGACACACCTGTGAAGGATAGTCTGGTTTACGTGGTATTTCATACCCCCTTGTTCTGGTTTTATTTTCTCTTTATTTTCCCACTGATCACGATGCGGCTTTTCGCGGATGAGGAGCGGAGCGGGACTTTGGAAACCTTGCTAACGGCGCCGGTGCGGACGTGGCAGGTTGTCTTTTCCAAATATGTTGCGGCGATGATTTTTTATGTGATCCTCTGGATTCCCGCGTTACTGCAGTTCAAAGCATTTTCCTGGCTGACGGATTTTCCGCCTCCCTACACAGAGGGGGCGCTTTGGGGGGGCTTCCTGATCTTGTTTTTGATGGGATGTGCCTTCACCGCAATCGGATGCCTTGCATCGGCGATGACATCGAGTCAGATCGTGGCGGGAATTGTCACCATCACGGCATTGGTCATGCTGTATTTTCTCGGCTTCGTTACCATGATCTGGGGTGAGTCATTCTCCGGAGCCGGCATGTTTCATTACATTTCCTCGCAAAGGCACCTGCATTATTTCACCAATGGCCTGCTGGATACGCGACCGGTCGTTTATTATCTCTCCGTCTCGGCCTTCACCTTATTTCTTACCTGTCAAGTGATTGATCTGCGTCGCTGGCGACCCTGAACGCGATATTTTTATTCATCATGTCTTCACCATCCAACCGCCCCTCTCGACCGAATCGATTCGGCATGGGTCTTTTGTCCATCTTGCAGATCAGCATGTTGCTGGTTGGCGTGATCTGTTTGAATTACATTTCATCGTATCATTACACCCGTGCTGACTATTCGCGCGCGGCGGATTACAGCCTCTCCGCTTGGTCGGTGAATTATCTCAAAAGCGAGGCAATGACTCGGCGCGAACGCCCGGTGAAATGGATCATGGTGTTCCGCCGTTCCTCTCCCATTTATGAGAGAGTCCGTGTCATGGCAGAGGAATACGAGAGAAAATCGGGTGGAAAGATTGAATTGGAAGTGATTGATCCGATCCGGTCAACGGATCGCGCCCAACAATTTGCGGCGGCTTACAATCTGAAATTGGTGCGCGATATGATTCTGATTGATTCAAGATCATCGGACGATGCGCCAGTGACTCGTGAAGTGGAGACCGGCACGGCGGCACTCAATCCGCATATTACCATGGCACTGGTTGAAGAGATGATTGCCTATGCGGTCGATGCAAACGGTCAGCGCCGGCCGGACAAGTTCCGCGGTGAAGATTTGCTCACTTCGCGCTTGGTGGAGAGCATTGAGGGGAAACCAAAGACATTGTTATTTCTGGCTGACAAATCCCGCATCGATTCGGACGGAGAAAATTCACCATGGAATCATCTCTCGACCATTCTTCGCTATCAGAACATCCAAATGACTCCGGTGAATCTTGCGGGATTGAAGGAAATCCCACCCGATGTTCATGGAGTGACGCTCGTCGCCCCGAAATATGATTTCACCGAACAAGAGATCGCCACCTTGGAGGCGTATTGGAACACACCGCGATCCGCTTTGTTGATTTTGTTGGAATCCGGCGAATGTCCACCCCGGTTAAAAACCTTTTTGCGGTCGAAAGGCGTGACACCGAGAAATGACCGTGTCATCACCAAAGACGCAACGCGTGTGATCACCACGGCGAGGGGAAATTTCACCTCAGGCATTTCCTTTCTCAAAGATCTTTCTGGACAGTCCGCCGTATTTGAGGGGGCTTCATCCTCGATCGATGTGCGCGAAAATGCGGATGATTTGATGGTTCGCAAGCTCACGCCGATGCCATTGATTCAGGTCATGGAAGGATACTGGGGGGAATCTGATTTTGGACTGCAAACGGAACAAAGCAAAGCCGGAGAAACCTTCGATCCGATTCGCGACCATAAGTCACCGCTTTACATCGCCGCGTCGGTCACACGGGGCGCAGCAAACGACGATCGTCTCGCAGCCGACACGTCGCGTATGGTGCTGATTTCAAATACGGACTTTTTGGATAGTCATCGCCAACGTGCTGAAAACATGGATTTTCTGGCATCTGCTTCGAATTGGCTGGTGATGCGAGAATCTTTGGCTGGAGCATTACCTCGGTCCTTCGGCACCTACAAACTACCGCTACTGGAAGCTCAGGTATCGTTCATCAATCGGCTGAATTTGTTTTTCGCGCCATTGGCATTTCTGTTAATCGGTGGCTTGGTCTATTCTTCAAGGCGTTCTTAGACTTTTAAATTTTTCATTGTGCGCTCCATCCTTGTCACTCTATTGATCGCGTTAATCACGGCAGCTCTGGGAGCGATCGCTCTGTGGCAGTTTCGCGAGGGAAATCTGCATCGCATGCTTGGCATGCCGCCGACCCCTCTGGGAAAGAGGATTTTTCCCAATTTTGATCCAAATGAAGCGGCGGTGATCCGCCTGAAATCCGGGGATGTTTGTGCGACTTTCAGGAAAACAGCGGGCGGTTGGCGGGCGATTGAACCATGGGAGGATCGCATGGATGGACGTGCCGCAAGTGCGATCATTGGGTTCACCGCCGGCACGATTGTTGAAGACCTTGTGCCGCGTGAGAAGATCAATCCCGAGCTGGCTGGCTTTGGCAGCAAGAGCCATAAAATCCATATTCGGAATAAGAAGGGTGATACCTTAGCGCATTTTCGTTTGGGCCGCAGAACACCCTGGGAATATCTCCCTGATGCCGGTGGAGACAAGCCGGCTCCGACGATCTATCTGATGCCATTGGAGAAAGGCAGAAAATCCCATGTCTATGCGGCCACGGGTGATATTTTGCCCTTGTTGAAGGATAATTTTAAATACCTCCGGGATCATAGACCTTTTTACTTTAATCCACTCAATCTTCAGAAAATGCGCATCAAGACCTCGGAAGGGGAACTGACTCTGGGAAGGGAAACGCTTCGTTCACCATGGCGCATTTTGAAGCCGTTGGATCTGGCTACTGACTCCGAGGCAATGAAAAATCTGCTTGAAAGGTTGGTTGAATTTCAAGCCGTCAAGTTGAGTGATAGTGCCGAGGTGACGATCCCGACCAAGCGAGCCAGCTCGAATCATACGGAGATCGCATTGACGGATTATGGATCTCAGTCCGAAACCGTGTTGGATATTTTTCCAGCAGAAGATCCGAATGCGCGTACGGCCGAGGCGATCGTGAGTGATCGACCCAATACGGTTTTTTATCTGCCGCTGAAATCCGATCCTGATCTGGTGTCCGTTTCCGATTTGCCGCTTACAGTCAACGAGCTGAGGGAAGCAAAGCTGACCCAACTCAATATCGCATCGATCCGCGGTATCGCGATTGAATCCGTCGCCTCGCCGTTGATTTTGTTATCCCGTGAGCCCCCTGCACCATGGCTCGTCACTGTGAACAACAGAGAGCAAAAGGCCAATGAACAGCGGCTTTATGAATTGCTTAAGGCCGTCACAGAAACCCGCGCCTTATCATTCGTTACCGATTCAGCTCCGGAAGATCTTTCTTCCTGGGGGCTGGATCGCCCGATTCTCAAACTTACCTTCTTGGCAAAGAGCGATCAGGCATTGACCATTCACTTCGGCCTCGACACGAAGGGTGGACTTTATGCGATGCGAAAAGGGAGCACGACGATCATGTCACTTGATATCGGGTTTCTTGAAAAAATAGCCGTGCGTCAGCATGAGTGGAGACATGCAAGATTGGGTGCATTCAACCGCGTGGACATCACACGCATCAAGCGGCAACAAAACGGATTGGAGCCGTTGGAACTGGGCTATGATTTTAAAAAGGATAAATGGCAGGCATTCCTTGGCGCCAAAGATGTGACTGCCAACCTCGATCCGTTGAAGGCGAATTTTCTGGTCGGCGCCATTGAGAGCCTGGAGGTGACAAGCTGGCTTTCCGAGAATGATGAAGCTGCTGCCGCCGCACTTCAAAATCCATCCTTGAAGTTGGAAATCACTCAAAATCTTGTGGATGAATTCGGTGATGAGGCAGGCATGGAAACCGAGGTGATTGCTATCGGGATTGACAATACCACGGGTAATATTTTCGGGAAAAAGGCATCCGAAGGTTTATTTTTCGCTCTCCCTGAAGAGACCATATCCAAGCTGGGTATTCCGCTGCTCGATGAATGAAACGACCATGATTCAGGAGCTGCCTTTTTCTTACGAGGGTATAGCCGGAGATATCCGAAAGCTCGGCGTGATCTTGAAGGATTCATTCGCGGCGGCAGGAATCTGCCTTCATGGAAAAATTTCAGTCCTGAATGTGGCCTGTGGTCGCGCGGATGAGACCGGAGTTTT
>JBIIFS010000113.1:0-5409 GCA_044237185.1 Luteolibacter sp. | reverse complement strand
GGGATCCATTCCGATGTCACCTTTTGCAGCGATCCAGCGAAAAAAAATTTTCAAATGCACGGTCGCGAGGCGCCGGGAAGAGGTCGCCAATCCCTCTGCTTTGCGCTGATTCAAAAAACCGGAAAGTGCATCGGTGCCGATCTCTTGGATCGATAACTTGCGATGATTCATCCAATCGGAGAGGCTTTGTAGAGTCTGGTGAACTGAGATTTGGTAGGCATCGGAGAGTCCCCGCTCGATCGCAAGAAATTTGATAAAATCGTCAATCCGATGCTGCATGGGTTTTGGGAGTTCGGAGAGGAGTTGCGAGGCTGTCGCAGGCATGCCTGAAAAAAGACTGCCATGTTGTTGGGGAAAGCCAACTTGGAAAGTTTCTCTTTTGTATGGAGGAAGGCAATCCCATGTCGGGCGCATCGGTGGTGGACAAGGATGCATGCTTGGTGACTGTCATGAGATGGATGCTGGGTCCGGTCAAAATTCCGGATTCAGTCTTTGGTTTGACGTGGTTCACCTTGTATCGCATGCTCCTTACCGATGATTGCCGACAAGAGGGTTCTGTTTGTATGCACTGGAAATACCTGCCGCAGTCCGATGGCTGAGGCTCTTTTTCGAAAATCAGTATCAGGGCGCCCAGACTACTCGGTCAAATCCGCGGGAGTCGCCGCATCCAAAGGAGTTGCCTGCAGTCGGGACACCGCTCACCTGTGCAAGGAATTGGATGCGGATTTGACGGGCTTCAGGAGTCAGCCCGTTTCCAGTAAGTTGCTTGAAGAGGCGTCCCATGTTTTTGCGATGACTCAAGGTCATTTGGCTGCTTTGGAGCAGAGATTTCCCCAGTATGCTGACAAGTATTATCTTGTTTGCGAATTTGTGGAACTGCCGGGCATCGGATACGGAGCGGATTTGCCTGACCCGATCGGAATGGGAAGAAAGGCGTATCAGGAAGTTGCCGATGTTTTACAAAAGGCGATTCCGAGCCTCATTGCTTATATGGATCAGACTACGGATTAAATCATCCCCAGTTTCATTTTACCTTCCTCGGTGATCATGTCCTGATTCCAAGCTGGATCCCAAACCAGTTCCACATGGGCTTCATCAATGCCGTCGATTGTCATGACTTTGGCTTGGGCATCGGCAGCGATCACAGGGCCCATGCCGCAACCCGGTGCTGTAAGGGTCATTTTCACCTGAACGACTTTTTTCGTCCCCTGTTGCTCGATGGAGCAGTCGTAAACCAAACCGAGATTCACGATATCAACCGGAATTTCCGGATCATAAACCCCTTTGAGTTGTGCCCAGACCTGTTCTTCCAGCGGAGCGTCTTTGAGCCGTATGGCATCTTCTTGCTTTTGCTTTTCCTCTTCGGGCTTGATGCCCAGAGCGTCTGCGTCTTGCGATGAAATGCGCGCCAAACCTTGAGATGTGGCGACCGTGTAGGTGCCGCCAAGACGTTGGGTAATGAATACGGCGGTGCCTGTTGGTAGGATCATCGCATCACCACTTGGGATTTGAACGGCGGAAACTTCCCGGGAAAGTTTGATTTCTTCGTGCATGCGGAGAATAAAGGCGAGTCACCTGCCAACCGCAAGACGCATTCAAGGAATACTTTGAATACTTGGAGCCGAGCTTTAAAAGTGACAGGGCTTCAGGGATGCGCTAAATTCCGTAAAGTATGTGGGATTTCATTGGTAAATATTGGCGTGACGGGATTGAGATTCTCGTGCTCGCATTCTGCCTATATCAAATTTACCGGTCCTTTCGTGCGACCCGTGGTGCGCAGATTCTGGTTGGACTGGGTTTTATTCTCGTGGCCTTGGCGCTTGTCACTCAGGTATTCCAATTTGAAGTGATTGGTTGGTTGATTACCCGCTCCGCCGCGGTGTTAACCTTCGCGCTTTTGGTGATTTTCCAACCTGAGTTGAGAAACGCATTGGCACGTCTGGGAAGCAGTCAGATTTTTTCATTCTCCAGCAAAAGGCGCTTGGCATTTGTCGAGCGCTTGGCTGATGCGGTGGTGATTCTATCGAAAAAGCGCATCGGCGCGCTGGTTGCGATCCAGAGAAACATCTCGCTCAAGGAGCAGCTTGAGACGGGCGTTTTGCTAGATGCGTATTTCTCGGCCGAACTGGCAATGAGCGTCTTCTTCCCCAAATCACCCCTTCATGATGGCGGCATGATCATTGCGGACGATCGAGTGGCCGGTGCGGCCTGTGTTTTTCCCGTGACCGAAAAAGAAATGCAGGATCGGTCGACTGGGCTGCGTCACCGCGCGGCCATCGGCTTGACCGAGCGCACGGATGCGATTGCCATTGTTGTCAGTGAGGAAACCGGTAGCATCTCGATTTCAGAAAATGGTCTTTTACAGCGCAACTTAACCGAAAAACAATTCCGTGAACGCATCTCCGAAATCTTCTTCGCTGCCACAGCTGTTAGTGAAAATGAAACCAACGAAAAATTGGATAGCCAAGATTCTGTGTCTGCTTCTGGCGGCCGGAATATGGTATCTGATTAAAAGTCATCTCGGTAATTTGCCCGTGAATGATGAAGGCTTGAGGGTGAATCCACCCAAGGCAATTCCGGTCGATGAAAAGGCGATTCCCAACCGGAGATGATATCACTGGACGCTGCGGTGAATCCTCACTGAGACGTGTTGGGCGTTTGGCAGAATTCTTTTTTCGATCTCAACGGTGACGGCTTTCAGGGGATATGTAGTAAGCAGCATGCCTGCGAGATCCGTGGCTAGCGTTTCGATCAGATGTCTTGGCTTTTTCGCCGCGAGTCCGGCGATTTTCAGGGAGACATCGTAGTAGTCGACCGTGTTTCCCACATGGTCCCCAAGTCCGGTAAAACCTTGTGAAGGTTGCATGCGAACGGTGACCCAGAGTTTTTGGAGATCGGCACGTTCTTCGTCCGGAACCCCGATATGGCATTCCACTTCCAGGCGGCGGATTTCAATTTCATCGGCATTCATGGCAGAAGCTTCTCATCAATGATGCGTTGCAAAAGGATTTTCGTCGCGCTGTTGAGTTTCAATTTCAGGGCATCATCCATCTTCAACCAACAGAATTCTTCAGCTTCCTCGTTGAGGACCACTTCATGAGAATAGGCTTTGGCGAGATAGTTGAGGAGAATGAAATGTTCGGGACGGAAGAACTCGGTCGAGTCGATGCAGTCCTGATTCATCACGAAGCGGATGTCAGAAATCTCCAGCGCAGTCTCTTCGCGAATCTCTCGCCGCAGGGCATCTTCACTGGATTCGCCACGTTCGATTTTTCCACCGGGAATTCCCCAGAGATCGCTCCACTTGTGAGTGCGAATCATGAGGAGCTTGCCTGCGCCATCGTGAATCAAAGCACCGACGGTTGCGACGGGGCGATTGGCTTTTCTTCTCTCGAAAAGTTTTACCAACACTCCCAAATCGGGAACGGTGATATCGGGACGAACGGCCGCAAGAACTTCGGCATGGTGATAACCCGTCAGTACGGCGATGGATGAAATGCCGCCGTGGCGGGCGGTTTCGATGTCGTGAGTCATGTCGCCGATGAATGCGGTTTCATCTTTGTGTAGAGCATGGGTATCGAGGATATGTCCGATGAGCTCACGTTTATCCAGGACGCCCGCATAGGTTTTTTCAAAAAAATCCTGCATGTCGAACTCCCGGAGTTGTCGATCAAAAGCAGTTGGGTCCATCGAGGTCAGTACGAACATGCGTATGCCGCGTTGCTTTGCCCATTCCAGTTTCTCACGGGCATGGGGCAGCACAGACACCAAGCTTGTCGCACCGTCAAAAGCCGGACGAAAATGGGCTTCCAGCTCCGCAAGGCCGATGCCGGGAAGAAGTTCTTCATAAAACTCATGATAGGGCAGTCGAAAGCTCCTGCGGAAGCCCTCGCGGTCATAGGGGGTGATCCCATATTTTTCGAGCACCGCATTGGTCGCTTCAATGACGGGTCCCATGTCATCCACTAGGGTGCCGGACCAATCGAATATGAGGTTTTTGAACATGATTACTTATTTTTATCAAATGCCGGGCGTCAGGATTTCAGCCCAGGGAAAATTTAATCGATTTGATTTTGTCCTTGCCGAAGCGCTCTTTGATTTTGCGGAGCAGTTCTGGTTTCATTTGTTCGAGATGGAAGCGCATGGCTGGCTGGGTGACTCGCAGAACCAGATGTCCGTCTTTAACGGAAACTGGTTCCGCATGGCTGCCGATGAATTCTCCGGCAACCTCTTTCCATGCGGCTTTCACTTCCTCTTCATTGAGGCTTTCCGCAAAAAATTGTTTTTTCAGAATGGAGTCGATCCAATCCGCCGCGGCCGAGACGTTTTCATTGAGCTCAAGCGGTTTTTCACAGCCAAGCCATTCGCTCATCAGTTCCTCGTGAATCCTGTCGCGCCGTTTGGCAGGTTTCCGTTTCCTGGGCGAAGCCATGGCGGGGATTAGAATTCTCCGTCATCGCCGATTGCCTCGACAGGGCAGCCTTCCATCGCTTCGATGCACTGGGCGATCTCTGCTTCGTTTTCAGGTTGTTTGAAAACGTAGGAGTAGCCCTCGTCATCCGCACGGGTGAAATTGCTTGGCGCGGTTTCGCGGCAAAGATCGCAATCGATGCATTGGCTGTCGACGTAGAACTTTCCTACTACGTTTTCTTCATTTCTGTCTTCTTTGTCTGCCATGGTGCTTGGTGGTTGATCCGCCTCTTGGATGCATCGGGAAAGCGGGGCTTGCAACCTCAATTTACCTGACTCGTGCCAAAAGCCACGTCAAAAGATCCTCGATCGGTAGGCGCTCTTGCTCCATCGAGTCACGGTGACGGATGGTTATCGTGCCTTTGAGTTCAGGTTTTTCATCACCCAGCGTCTCGAAATCGACGGTGACACAGAACGGCGTGCCAATCTCGTCTTGACGGCGATAGCGGCGGCCAACCGCTCCGCTGTCATCGTAAAACACGTTCATCCAGGGTTGAAGCTGCTTTTGAATTTCTTTGGAAATGCGGACTTGCTCGTCGTTTTTCTTGAGAAGCGGAAAAATCGCAACCTTGATCGGCGCCATGGAAGGCATGAAGCGCATGACGGTGCGGAGGTCGCTTTTGCCATCTTGACCGAGTTCTTCCTCATCGAAAGCTTCGCAGATCAGTGCGAGTATCGTGCGGTCGCAACCTGCGGATGGTTCTACGACATGTGGAAGGAAGCGCTCTTTGGTTTCCTCATCGAAGTATTCCAAGGGCCTGCCGGAACCTTTGGCGTGGACGCCGAGATCGTAATCGGTACGGTAAGCCACACCTTCCAGTTCCTGGATGCCGAAGGGGAACTCGTATTCGATATCGTAGGTTTTCTTGGAGTAAAACGCGCGATCGCCATCCGGCACGTCTAGAATGTGGAGCTTGGTGCGCGGGATGCCGATTTCCT
>JBIIFS010000019.1:0-18901 GCA_044237185.1 Luteolibacter sp. | reverse complement strand
CAAATCCTCGCCACCGCGTTTCACCGCAACACCCAAACCAACACCGAAGGTGGAACGGATGATGAAGAATATCGCGTCGCCGCTGTGATTGACCGCATCTCCACGGTATGGACCACATGGCAAGCCACCACATTCGGTTGCGTGCAATGCCACTCCCACCCCTACGATCCCATCGCTCACGAAGAATTTTACGAGTTCATGGATTTCTTCAACCAGACTGAAGACTCCGACCTCAATAACGAATATCCCAAAATCAAACTTACTGGAGATGAATGGGTGAAGCTCAATCGTGAAACCCGCGCCCTGCGCGAAGCACTTGATGCCGAGGGTCGCAAGATTTCGGACACCCCATGGAAAATTTTGGAAAATATTTCTTTCGCCCCCCAGCACGGAACGATGCGCATCGACAAGGATGGCATGATCCTCAGTGAAGGCAACCTGCGCTCAGGAACCACTCACAAAATTTCCGGCCATCTTCCAAAAATCGACGCACTGAAAATCTCGATTTATCCGCAAAGTGATAATCCGAAAAATTGGCCGGAGATCGGTGCTTTCGTCACCTTGTTTCACATCGATAAAATTTCAACCGATGGCAAACGTACCCCGGTGCCGATGGGTGAAGTCATCGCAGATCATCTCTCCGGCTCGACAGATCCCATGAGTGCGTTCGCACAGAAAGACATCGGCGAACGTTTCCTGCGTTTCAAAGATCCGACCGGCAGAGACGGCGCAACTTCTGGCCTAGGTGATTTTCCACGCATCGCCGGCCCGCGCAAATTCGTGATTCTTCCCGAAAGTCAAATCACTCTTCAACCCGGAGAGACTATTGAAATATCTCTCAAACAAGGCGCCAATGCCAACGAGAGCCAAACCGCTTATGTTCGCAGATTCAAAATAGAGGTCGCCGAAGATGGACGCTACACCACTCTCAGAACGGATCCAAAACGAATCGAAACGTGGCAAAAAGTTTTCGATAATCTGGATCGTATGCTGGCGCTGAAAGGCACGGAGGTTCCAGTCATGGCGGATCGACCTGCAGCAGGAAAACGCGAAACCCGATTGTTCGCCCGTGGCAACCGCTTAACCAAAGAACAGGTTGTCAAAGCCGATGTCCCCGATTTGCTTCGTGGAAATTTCCCGAAAAAAGAAGAGGCCAATCGTCTCGATATGGCACGCTGGATAGTAAGCACCCAAAATCCCTTGACCGCCCGCGTGATGGTCAATCGCCTGTGGGGTGAAATGTTCGGAATTGGCATTGTCGAAACCATGGAAGACTTCGGCACCTCCGGAACCCTACCTTCCAATCTCGCCCTGCTCGATCACCTCGCCCTGCGCTTCCAGGGTGAGCACAAGTGGTCTATCAAAAAAGCCCTTCGCGAAATCACCCTCTCTTCAACTTACCTTCAAACATCCAAAGCCACGCCTGCGCTGCTTGAGATAGATCCAAAAAACCAACTGCTCGCACGCGGCCCGAGAAACCGCCTCAGCGCCGAGATGGTCCGCGATCAAGCGCTTGCCACTTCCGGTTTGCTCTCTAAGAAAATGTATGGTCAGCCCGTTTATCCTCCACAACCCGCAGGCGTATGGAATTCCGTTTACAGCGGCGCAAATTGGAATGAGTCCAAAGGCGAGGATAAATACCGCAGAGGTCTTTATACCTATGTCAAACGCACCAGCGGCTTCCCCGGTTTCCTGACATTCGATGCACCAAGTCGCGATGTTTGCTCGGCACGACGCATCGTTTCCAACACGCCTCTGCAAGCGCTTGTTACAATGAACGATCCCGCTCACATCGAAGCCGCTGCCGCTCTAGCTGAAAAAATGCGCCAGCATTCCAGTGAGATCGATGCACAAATTAGCTTCGCCTATCTGACCATCACTCAGCGCCAAGCTGATCCTGATATCATCAAGGAATTGGTCGCTCTTTACCAAGACTTGAAAAAGGAAACACCCGATGCGAAAGATCTGATGGGACCCGATCCCGCTCTCACCCTCACCGCCAACACGATCCTTAACCTCGACGCCGCACTCACCAAATGAACCGTCTCGAACAAGAAATCCGCCTAACCGAACTTTCCCACCTAACCCGTCGGCATTTTCTTTCAAAATGCACCACTGGTTTGGGCGCGATGTGGGCCTCTACGATGCTGGGAAACCAACTTTATGGTGCATCTGAGAAACTCGTTAAAGATCCATCCAATCCCCTCGCTCCCTCGATGCCATTGCTTCCTGGGAAAGCGAAACGCGTCATCTACCTCCACATGGCGGGTGCGCCATCCCAACACGAACTCTTCGACTACAAACCCGAGCTCGAAAAGCTCAACGGTAAGGATTGCCCCAAAGAATTTCTCGAAGGCAAACAGTTCGCCTTCATCCAAGGCGTGCCAAAAATGTTAGGTCCGCAATTCCCATTCAAACAGCATGGCCAGAGCGGCGCGTGGATCTCCGATCGACTCCCTCATCTTTCCACCATGGCGGATGATATGTGTTTCATCAAATCCATGCACACGGATCAGTTCAACCACGGTCCCGCACAACTTCTCGTCCACACAGGCACCCAAAACCTTGGCTCGCCATCCATCGGGTCATGGGCGACATATGGCCTCGGCTCGGAAAACCAAAATCTTCCGGGTTTCATCGTTCTAACATCAGGCGGAAAAAATCCCGATGCCGGAAAGTCCGTTTGGGGTTCGGGTTACCTTCCCTCAGTTTACCAAGGCGTTCAATGTCGCTCGGAAGGAGAACCCGTTCTTTATCTTAAAAACCCAGATGGCGTGAGCCGGGACATGCGTCGCCGCTCTATTGATGCGCTCGACCGCATCAATCAAAAAATCGCCCAGGAAACCGGCGACCCAGAAACAGTCACGCGCATTGCCCAATACGAGATGGCATACCGGATGCAAATGCACGCGACCGATGCGTTTGATCTCAAACAAGAAAACGAAGCCACTCATGCGATGTATGGCACGCAGCCAGGCAAAGAATCATTTGCTAACAACTGCCTGCTTGCTCGCCGACTCGCAGAACGCGGCGTCCGCTACATCCAGCTATTCGATTGGGGTTGGGACTCCCATGGAACTGGCAAAGATACCGATCTTAAAATAGGTTTCACCGATCTTTGCAACCGTATCGACAAACCCATCACCGCGCTTCTACAGGATCTTAAACGCCGTGGCATGCTGGAAGACACGCTTGTGGTTTGGGGCGGTGAGTTCGGACGCACTCCCATGCGCGAGAATCGCGGTGGCGGTGAAATGTCGTTCGTCGGGCGCGATCACAACCCCGGCGGATTCACCATCTGGATGGCCGGCGGAGGCGTCAAAGCCGGCACCTCATATGGTGAAACCGATCCCATCGGCTACGAGGCAATCAAAGACAAAGTTTCCGTCCACGATCTCCACGCCACGATGCTCCACCTCCTCGGCTTCGATCACGAAAAACTCTCCTTCCCCTTCCAAGGTGTCGGCCAACGCCTGACCAACATCACCAAACCCGGCACAAAAGTAGTCAAAGGAGTGATTGGGTAGAGTTCCTGGTTCCTGGTTCTTGGTTTTACATCCCGAGCCTGTCGAGGGATTGGTTCTCAACTCCCCGCTCTCCGCTCCCCGCTTATTGCTCTGAGTGCAATTCCAAGCCCACCGATGACAAACAACATCGGAAACCAGATCGAATATCCCGCCGCTTTTGAATCGGGCTTGAGCATGGCGAAATTCACATCCGCCGGATTGACGTAAACCATGGTTTTTTTTCCTACAGGATACGCCTCAACCAACTCTGCGATTTTATTCCGCTTGTTGTAATTCGGATTTCCACGGAAACCATAGCGTTCACCCGTTTTGCTCTCGTTCTTCCACACATAACCATAAAGAATTTTTAACCGATATTCCATCGGCGAAAATTCATCATGCTTGTATTCCTCCATCTCTGAGGAAAGCACCACTCCTTCCACCTGCGGCCAAGCGCGCTGATCAACCGCCCGCATGTAACTCATTCCAAGCAAAACCGTAAACAATCCCCCGACACCGGCAATCACCAGTCCAAACATCACCAAAAATACCGTCGAGCCCTTCATAAGTTACACCGCAAAGAACAACCTTCCCCCGTGAAACGCAACTTTAGATTGAGCCATCATCCTTATTCCTCCTGAAGGCGGATATCTTCTCCATTCCTTATGCTTGATCTCACCGCCAGTTGGGATTACCCCATCCACGTGCTAACGATCAAAAAACTGACCAAAACCCTCGGCGGAAGAACGCTTTTACGCGAGGCGGAAATGTCCATCAACTGGGGTGAACGCGTGGCTCTCGTCGGACCGAACGGCGCCGGAAAATCCACTTTGTTCAGAATGATCCTTGATGAGGACCAACCGGACGAAGGCACGATCGATCGCGATGAATACGCCATCGTCGGCTACCTTCCTCAGGAAGCTGGCGAGCCCACAGATGAAACTATTCTGGAAATCGCAATGGGCGTGACTCCTGAAATGATCGGCTTGCTTCGCGTCATTCGTGAGGGAGAAAAATCCGGTGACCTATCCACCCCGGAATTCGCCAAGGCCCAGGACCAGTTCACCGCACTCAACGGCTACCAACTCGAACCCAAGGCTAAAAAAATTCTAGCCGGTCTAGGTTTCAAACAAGAGGACTTTCAAAAGCCCGCGCGTGAATATTCCGGTGGCTGGGTGATGCGCGCCCACCTCGCCCAACTCCTCGTCATGGAGCCAGACTTGCTGATGCTTGACGAGCCGACCAACCACCTCGACCTCATATCGCTTCTCTGGCTTCAGCGCTACTTGCTCAACTACTCCGGCGCCATCCTCATGATTTCCCACGATCGCGATTTCATGGACACGATGATCGAGACGGTCATCGAGATCGATCCCGATGCGATGCAACTCATTTCCTACACGGGAAATTACACCGCTTTCCTTGACCAACGCGAAAAACGCTACGAGCTCCAAGTCCAAGCCTATCGCAACCAGAACAAGGAAATCGAAGGCCACATGGAGTTCATTGAGCGCTTCCGTCAGGTCGGCTCAAAAGCCGCACAAGTCCAATCGCGTATCAAGTTTGTCGATAAAATCGAACGCATCGAAAAACCCCGCGCGCCGCGCAAGCCTTTCAAATTCGCTTTCCCTCAGCCTCCGCGCTCCAACCAAAAAGTCATCGAGTTCCAAAAAGTCGGCCAATCTTATCCCGGCAAACGCATCTACAAAGACCTCGATCTCACTATTGAGCGCGGCGATAAAATCGTCCTCGTCGGTCCAAACGGCGCAGGTAAAACAACCTTGCTCAAACTTCTCGCAGGTGAACTCGAAATCGATTCCGGCAAAAAGGATGTCGGCTATCTGACAAAAATCGGCTACTACTCCCAGCACCGAGCGGAAGCCCTCAACGAGTTCAACTCGGTACTCGATGAAGTCATGGGTGCCTGCGATACCCTGCGCGAAGAAGACGCCCGCGCCATTCTCGGAACTTTCCTTTTCCGCCGCGCAGATGTGGAGAAAAAGTGCGGTGTTCTCTCCGGCGGCGAGAAATCCCGACTCAATCTCGTCAAGTTTCTCGTCGATCCTCCGAACCTCCTGCTCATGGACGAGCCGACCACTCACCTCGATATCCTTTCGATCGATTCCTTGGTTAACGCGCTCAAAGCCTACGAAGGCACACTGGTTTTCATTTCCCACGATGTGCATTTCATCCGCAATCTCGCAGAAACCACTCTCCACGTCACACGCAACGAGAAAGATCCTGAGAACGGAGCCATTGTGACCCGCTACACCGGCGGCTACGATTACTTCCTCGAAAAATCCGGCCTCAGCGATGACCGCGGGGCTGTGACGGCTTAAACGTGGCGGCGGATTTCATCCGCCCAGCCAAAACATTTCTGCAATCCATTCAGCCTTCGCCTCGTGAAATCCAAACGCTTCCTATTAGCCCTGCTCCTTGCCGCCGCAGTTGTCGCGTTTTGGTTTCTTGGAAAACCCGATAACACCAACCAACTCGGAAGTGACGCACATGCTCTGACTGGTGAAATCCTAACATTCGGCCCACGTCCGCCAGGTAGCGAACCGCTCAATCAAGTCCGTTCGCATCTAAGCAAGGAACTCGCAGCCGCTGGTTGGGTCACCGATCTCCAAGAATTCGAACGCGATACCAGTCTGGGAAAAATCAAATTCGCCAACCTCCGCGCCCGGTTTCAAGTCAAGGATCAAGACCCATGGCAGCGCAAGGTCGATGGCCTTCTCTGTGCGCATGTGGACTCCAAGCTCTATAATGATAAAGTTTTTCTCGGAGCAGATGACGCCGCATCCGCCTGCGCTGCAATCGCAGTAATCGCCAAACAACTCTCCACTCATAAGCCCGAACAAGCCGCAAAACTGGAACTCGTTTTCTTCGATGGTGAAGAGGCTTTTGCAAACGATATGACGATTCTCGATGGCCTCTACGGGAGTCGGCATTACGCAAACACTTGGAGAACGCGCAATGACAAGCCAAAGTTCGGTATATTGTTAGACATGATCGGCCACAAGAATCTCAAAATTCGCATTCCATCGGATTCACCGAAACAGCTTGCCGAACTCATGTTCTCTGTCGCGAAAAAACAAAACGTGCAGTCCCATTACGGTATCGCCGCGGGCACGATCATGGATGATCACGTCCCGCTCAACCTGATCGGCATACCAACGCTCGATATCATTGGCGACTTCTCGAGCACCAGATGGTGGCATACCCCAGCAGACAATGTGGACATTATTTCACCCGATTCCCTAAACATTTCCATCGGCGTAACGCTGGGGATGCTGGATGATTTGTTGGCTGAAAAGTAAATTCCTCTTCATTCATTAATCGGAATTCAACTTTGAGTTAAGGCGATATCATGATGCGGTTTGATCGACGATTGTTGAATGACGAATGTTGATTTTTGATTTGAGAAGACCCTTCACTCTTCACCATTCACTTCCTCCCCCGGAACCAACCCGTAATACTCGCACGTGTTTTATTCGCAGGCATCACCTCGTGCCAGTAATCGCCAGAATGAAAGCATACTAAGGTTCCTATTCTTGGATCTACGATCACATGCGCACCTTCTTTCTCCCCAACCGTGGTCCAGATTTTCAACTCTCCCCCATCACCAGACTGCCAATTGGGATTGAGATATAAAATCACTGTGACCAAGCGATCTCTAGACTCCCTATGCCTATCCAAATGTGGTTTGTAAAATCCACCTTCAGGATACACCGCAAAATGACCCTCAAAATCTATCAACCCCAGAAAGAAATTCTGATTTAGGACAATTCGAATACTTTCTAACAAATCAAAATACACTTGTTGGGCTGGTGTTGAATTATCTTCATTCAGCCACATCACGTGATCTGTCCGCACATCTTTACGAATCAATAAATTCTCTCCTTGTCCTACACCCGCGCGCCTGAATTCGCCTTCCTGCCACGAATCCATACTCTCTTTCCAGAGTCCTTGGGCAGCATCAGCTCCCAAAAAATCAGCTAACACACACCACCCTGGCTCTCCGATCTGATCGACTAGTAATTTAAACTGTGATTCTGTAGGAGTGGTATCCAATGAAATGCAAACTGACAGTAACTCAATAACTAGCCACTCATTTATTCACCTGCCAAGCTGTCATCCACTTCGATCATGAAACCCAACCAAGTCTCACCCCGCACTTACTGCAACGCCTCGAACTCTCTCATCGTCAGATCTGCATGCAAAAAAATTGCCGAGTAATCAATTACCGTACCCTGCACAACTAACCCGAGCGCTTTCTCCATTAACGCGTAGACCTTCCATAGACCATCCAACTGATTTTCTTCATCGACTGCTTCATCGTCTTCAATTTCCGGTTTTTCTCTACCCTCAGCCATTCCCCTCCCACCATCTGAAAAAAGCAAAACATCATAATTTTTAAAATACTTGTTAAGAAACTCGTAATACCGCCGTTACGCCAAATGGATCGCCTCTTCCGTTCGACGTGTTTGCCGTCCTTTTCATAAGCCATCACGGGCATCTGGAGCTTCGTAACCGTATCGGTTTCCTTAATCCTTAAGTATCCCCACCCCAGAATTCTGGTTTGACGCCACAACCACCGCAACCCTCCTCGCCTAAGACAGCATGATTTTCATCCCTTGAATCTTGTATCGCATAGCAGCATTGCCCATGGAAATTTTCCAGTCTAAACTAATCCATTCATGAGCGACCACGCCGCACTCCACTACTGCCCCGATCTATTGAACTTCTCGCGAAGAATCACCCGCGAGGTCAGGGTCGGAAATATTGGCATTGGCGGAAACAACCCGATCCGTGTGCAGTCGATGATCACTTCCGATACACGCGATACCCCCGCATGTGTCGCAGAGGTCTTGGCGCTCGCCAATGCTGGGTGCGAAATCGTCCGCATCACCGCCCAGACAAAAATCTACGCCGCGAACCTCGAAAACATCGCCCGCGAAGTTCGTGCCGCCGGTTGCACGGTTCCTCTTGTTGCGGATATCCATTTCAAACCCGACGCCGCCATGGAAGCCGCGAAATGGGTGGAGAAAGTCCGCGTCAATCCCGGCAACTATGTCGATAAGAAGAAATTCGAAATCCGCGAATATTCCGACAGCCAATACGAAGCTGAACTTGAGCGCATTCGGGAGCAGTTCACTCCGCTCGTTCACCTCTGCAAAGATCTCGGCAGAGCCATGCGCATCGGCACCAACCATGGCTCTCTGTCAGATCGCATCATGAATCGCTACGGGGACACCCCGCTCGGCATGTGCGAAAGCGCACTCGAATTCGCACGCATCGCCCGCGATCACGATTACCATAATTTCGTTTTCTCGATGAAAGCCTCGAACCCGAAGGTGATGATCGAGGCGTATCGCTTGCTCGTCGCAAGACTTGAAGCCGAAGGCCCGGACTGGAAATACCCCATCCACCTCGGCGTCACCGAAGCCGGAGATGGCGAAGACGGTCGCATCAAATCCGCCATCGGCATCGGTTCACTTCTAGCCGATGGCATCGGCGACACCATCCGCGTCTCACTCACCGAAGACGCGATTCATGAGATTCCCGTAGCGAAGGCCTTGGTGTTAAATAGTAGCTGGGACTTGCAGTCCCAGTCAGTAGCTGGGACTTGCAGTCCCAGTAATTCCAACATTTCCAGTCTCCAAGCCCTATCCCACACAATCCGTCCCGATTGGTCGAAACTCGAAAGACACACCTCAACCTTCCTCCCTCACTGGCGAATCCATGGAGCCACCTACGCCATTACATTCCGCACGAAGGACTCCCTCCCGAAATCTGTTCTCGAAGACTTCAAACAAAGGCATCAAATCCTGTTAGATCGCATTGAAAAAGTTCGGCAAACCGCCGGATCTCGTGACGCCACCGATGAATTACTTCCTTTACGCGCAGAGCTACAATCACTCACTCAGACCATCATCGAGCCTGCGCTACACGTAGCCAAAGGACCTCAACCTCTCTCGGATCCACAGATTGCCGATATAGTTTGTAAAGCTCTGAAATTTTTCGATGGCGAACGTTATAACTTACTCGCGTGGTCCGTGATGCCAAACCACGTTCATATTCTGCTTACCCCACACGAAACATTTTCACTAGAAGGCATTCTCAAGTCATGGAAAACTCACACCGCCAAACAAGCGAACCAGATTCTTGGAAAGTCCGGCACGTTCTGGCAGGAAGAATATTACGATCACATCGTTAGAGATGGTCATGATCTAAAAAATCAGGTGCGGTATATATTGAAAAATCCTGTAAATGGAAATGCATCTCCAGCATGGACAGGTAGCGTTTTTGGAATCGGGACAGAATGTCCCGACGACGGACTGGAACTACAAGTTCCAGCTACAATTACCTTAATCCCCTCCTACGATCCTTTTTCCTACGAGCGCCGCAACAGCTCTCCCATCACCATTCAAGGCCACGAGCTTGGCGGAGAAAAAACAGTCAGGGTTTTCACCACACAAGCAAACTGGAACGCGCTCGCTCATAAAATAGCCGGCATGGGCGACTTCAAACCGGAGATCATTTATGAAAAATCCGGTGTCATCGAAATCGATCCCACCGATCCATCCGCCATTTCCGCACTCAACGACCGCCCCGAGCCGACCTTGATCACGGTGGCCGATCATGTGGAAATGAGCCCGATCCATGCCTTCCGCATGCTCGCCTTCCAAGCCGATCCACGTCACCCGATCTTGCTCAAGGACACGCTGCAACCACCGGCCGGAAATTCGGATTTCCTGAACTCCCTGCTCAACGCATCCAAAAACATCGGATCCTTGCTGTGTGACGGCATTGGCGATGCGATCCTGATCCGTGGAGAAACCGCGCCGGGCCAATCGTTGCGCATCGCTTACAACATCCTGCAAGCCGCCGGCACCCGAATTTTCAAAACCGATTACGTTGCCTGCCCTTCATGCGGACGAACCCTGTTCAACCTTCAATCCACCACCCAAAAAATCCGGGCAGCGACGGGTCACCTCAAAGGTGTGCGCATCGCGGTCATGGGCTGCATCGTGAATGGACCGGGTGAAATGGCGGACGCAGATTTCGGCTACGTCGGAGGAGCTCCCGGAAAAATCAATCTTTACGTCAGCAAAACCGCAGTAAAGTTCAACATACCTGAAGACGAAGCCGTCGCGCGCTTGATGGATCTCATCAAGGAACATGACAAGTGGATAGACCCACCTACTGTTGCAATCTCTTCTGACTAAGCCATGGCCGAAACCGTAACGATTCATCAAACCAAGGAAGTCACGCAGACACAGGTGCCTTGGAACGTGATTGTGCATGATGACCCCGTGAATCTCATGGGTTACGTCACCTTCGTTCTGATGAAAATTTTCGGCTATAACGAGCCTCACGCTACAAGACACATGCTTGAAATTCACGAACAAGGACTTTCCGTTGTCTGGTCAGGAGAACTTGAAAAAGCCGAGTTTTACGCCCAGCAACTCCAACTTCATCAACTGAAAACCTCACTCGCAGCCTCTGAATGAAAGTCACTCCGACTATTGAGGGCGGTCTCAGAATCAACCCCGAAAACGATATCGACTGGCATCTGCTTCGCTCCATCATACTCGATGCAAACGCTTCCGATCACGATCTCGCAGCACGTCTTGGCGATCTGATATCCGACGAGAAAATTTCCGAAGACTGGCAGGACATTGTGGTTCCAGACTTACGCGAATCCTTTTCGGATGACCTTCACCATGTTTATGCTGCGATTGAAGCCGCTGCAGCATTTCCCAAGGATGATGAAATATCGATTTGGATTTCACCCGCCGACGCACAGAAGTGGTATAGTGCACTCAACCAAGCGCGACTTGAGTTGGAGGAAATCCATCATTTCGGTCAAAATCCCGAATTGGATGCCAAAAACTTCAGACCCGTCCGGCGCGATGCCTTGTTAAGAAGTCGCTTTTATTGCGAGCTTCAATCCTTAATTCTGGATCATGTATTTAGCTGATGAGAAAACTCCGAACCTATCATGGAACGTGACGATCCCTTTCATTTGGTAAATTCAGCCTCACATCCGAAAATCTTCTCGTGGAAAACCACCGCGCTCACTCGGTTTCCATAGTCGCTCGGATGGCTGCCGTCTTCGATGAAAAGCTTTTTGCCATTACCTTTGCGAAACTCTCTCTCCCAAGCGTCTCCCACTGGCGCGATTTCCACACCAGCCGCGCATTCCGCAGCGCGGGAGTATCCATCCCTGATGCGGGCATTCATCTGATAAAAATCATCACCCCTCAAACCCGGCTGACCATCACGCCTTCCCCAGGTTTGGTAGAGCATGGGGCGCGCACCCATAGCTTTTGCTTCATTTGCGAAAAACAAAACGGCGGGATACATCTCTTTCACACGACGGCTCTCCGGATACGCGGCATTCAGACTGAAGTCCTGAATCACCACGACATCCCATTTTTTCGAGCGTAATTTTTTCAAAGTCGGCTCATGCTCCCGATGCTGGGCAAGATGCCAACCACCATAGGTGGATCTTGCGATCTTAACATGCTTGCCGTTCTTGCCGGCTATTTCCTGAAAGCTTTTCGGCACGTCGAAGCTGTAACTGTTGCCGATGAACAGGACTTGCAGATGATCGTTTTTCACAGCGTTTTTACCCGGTTCGGGCAATAACGGTGAGCAGCTGGTTAAACCGAAAAACGCCCATATTTTCGCAAACATCAGGAAGCTTCGACAAAGGGTTTCATGCTCTCGGATGCGCTTCATCATAAACTTGCTTCATTCTTTCCCGGGTGACGTGCGTGTAAATTTGAGTCGTCGACAACGAAGCGTGCCCTAACAACTCCTGCACACTACGCAAATCGGCCCCGGCATCAAGCATGTGCGTCGCAAAACTATGCCTGAGCTTGTGTGGACTCACCCCGAAAGGGATCCCACTGATCTGCAAATATTTTTTCAACATTTGATCCACCGCTTGCTGGGTGATTCTGGTTCCCCGCACGCTGCGGAACAATGGGCCGTTGGTCACTGCCGCCTCTTGCCGGTATTTCTGTATCGCACGAATCGCTTCACCACCGATCGGCACGATCCGTTGCTTCCGGCCCTTACCGGTGACTTTGACGATATCCTCCACGAAATCGACATCCTTCACATCCAGGCCAAGCAACTCGGAAATACGCAGGCCCGATGAATAAAATAGCTCGAGTATCGCCACATCCCGATATTTCAACCACGTGTGGGATTTGCCGCTGGCTTCGACTTTCAGGGGTGTTTCTAACAAAGCCACCATTTGCTTCAGGCTCAACACCACCGGCAAGTTGCGCTCCAGCTTCGGCATCTGAATCTCCGCCACCGGGCTCTTCTCCAAACCGCGACGCAGCACGAGATATTTGTAAAACGAACGAAGTGCCGCGAAACGCAAACGAATCGTCGAGCGCTTCATGTCTTCTTTCATCAGGAAAAACAAATAATCGCGAAAATGATTTGCCCGCTCATTTCGCCAACCATCAAAACCACCACCCCGCCAACCGACATACTCTTTGAGCGCCGCGGCATAATTTCGTATCGTCAACGGCGAGGCGTCTTTTTCGGTCTCCTGAAACTCCAGGAAATATGCGACGTCGTCTTTCATCTTAAAAATTCCAAATTCCAAGTTTCAAAAATGAAATAGAACATAATAGCCACAACTCTTTTTGAGATTTGGATTTTGAAACTTGAATTTTCACTTCACAAAAACCTCACGAGCCTTGGCTCCATCGCCGGGACCGATGATGCCGCGTTGCTCGAGAATATCCATCATGCGTGCCGCACGGGTATAGCCCAAACGCAAGCGACGCTGCAAAAGCGAGGTGCTTGCTTTTTGTTCCTGCCTGCAGACCTCGATGCATTTGATGATCAATTCCTCATCCGCATCCGAAACATCCTCCTCGTCATCCATTCCGGCGCTGTCGATGGTTTCGCGGATATCTTTTTCATAGCGCGGCTTCGCCTGCTTCGCGCAGTGATCGACGATACGCTCAACTTCCGCATCGGAAACAAACGCACCCTGTGCACGCTCCAACTTCGCGGAACCCGGTGGTAAATACAGCATGTCACCCTTACCCACCAGTTTATCAGCCCCTTTGGTATCCAGGATCACACGAGAGTCCAAAGCCGATGAAACTTGGAAGGCGATACGGCTCGGAATGTTTGCTTTAATGATACCTGTCACCACATCCGCACGCGGTGTCTGCGTCGCGATGATCAGATGAATCCCCGCCGCACGGGCTTTCTGCGCGATCCTTGCAATGCACATTTCCACATCCGCCGGAGCCGTCTGCATCAAATCCGCAAGCTCATCAATCAACACCACAATGTATGGAAAGCGATCTGGGATATCATCCTCCTCGATTTCTAGCTCTTCGAAATCCGCTTCCGGCCCGAGATCGCCATCTTCAAGCGCTGACGCAATGGCCTCGATCTCATCTTGATCCACTTCTTCCTCTTCCTCCGGCTCTGGCTCAACCTCTGCAACAGGATCTTTCTCGACACGGGGACGATTGTTGAAACCGTCGAAGTTTCTCACCCCTTCTTTTGCGAAAATCCGGTAGCGTTTTTCCATTTCATTCACCACCCATTTCAACGCAGCAACGGTCTTCTTCGGATCGGTCACCACGGGCACCACCATATGCGGGAGCTTGTTATACATCTGCATCTCCACGACTTTCGGATCGACCATGATGAAACGCAGCTCATCGGGCCCGAACTTGAAGAGAATGGAAGCGATGATCGAGTTGATACAAACCGATTTTCCAGAACCCGTCGCACCCGCCACGAGCAGGTGCGGCATGGCAGCGAGATCGCCGATCACGGTCTTGCCATAGACGTCTTTACCAAGCGCGAGCGGTATTTTCTTTTTCGCCGAACGGAAATCCGGATCGTGCAGCAACTCATGCAACGGCACGGCAACTTTGTTAGAATTCGCAATCTCGATGCCCACCGTATCCTTGCCGGGAATGGGTGCCAAAATATTGATCCGCTCCGCACGAGTAGCTCGTGCAAGATCAGCCTCAAGCTGGGAAATGCGAGAAACCCGGAGACCTGTGGAAGGATAAATCTCATAGCGCGTGATCGTCGGCCCACGAGTGATGTCTCCGGGAGTCACATCAATTCCAAACGCTTTGAGCGTATCGACTATCGTGCTCTGGATGGAAATCAACTCATCGTGATCCGCCGCCTCGGCCTCTTCCTCAACCGCATCCAGTAAATCAAATCCCGGCAATTCGTAGTCCTCGAAACCCGTTACGGAAAGCGATTGATGACCCGGTTTTTTCCGCTCGAAGGGCTTGGAGCCGAACTCCATTTGTTCCAAAGATCGACGCTGCGACGCATCAATGATCTGCGGTAGCGGAGTTTCACGGATCGGCAGTTCCTTCTGACCCAGCGTGTCAGTTTCAGCATCTTTGAGCTTTGCGATCTCTCGCTCAAGGCGGCGTTGCTCACGTTGGCGCTCACGCTCATGCAAGAGTTCTTTCTCACGGGCGTCAGCGCGTCCTGCTTCGGTTCGACTCATCCGCCATGCGTCGAACTTGCGTTTGAAAACCATGAAGCAAGCTTTCACGAAAGCCATGGGCGTTTGACCCGTCAGCCAGACCAGCCCCACCAGGTAGCCTATGCTGGCCAAACCGATGGTCCCGGGCTTGCCAATAAAAGGCACTAGCAAGTGCCCACCTATTCCATTTCCGATCACTCCGCCCGGACTGGGCATCCGACATCTTGCCGCCCAATCATGAAAAAACCAATCGGACGCATGCAGCCACACCGCACCGGAAATCAGAAGGGTGATGAGGCCCAGCGAAATTCTCGGCCAGAGCAGCCAACGAAACGCCAGCTTTGTCACTCCGAACCAGATGAA
The DNA here is from genome assembly GCA_044237185.1 of Luteolibacter sp. Classification (GTDB taxonomy): domain Bacteria; phylum Verrucomicrobiota; class Verrucomicrobiia; order Verrucomicrobiales; family Akkermansiaceae; genus Luteolibacter. The sequence continues at coordinate 3,517 of JBIIFS010000019.1, read as the reverse complement.
TCCCAATGAAAGCAACCAACCCGCCGCACCAATCAAAAGGATTTGCAAAAAGCCGAGAACCCCACCCACCGGCCCCAGCCAGTTTTCCCCAGCCTTTGTGCTCTTGTCAGCAAAACTGCCTAGAAACCCCAGATCCGGCAGATCCGCCGGACTATAGGAAAGCTGGGATAACAGCAATACCAAGCCGCCCGCGATCCAACAGACTCCGGCAACTTCGCTGGACCATTGCTTGGGCTCCTCGATTTGCCCACGTTTCTTGTTTTCTCGATTGGCCATGGATTGAAGACAAGCACAGCATTCCCTCCCCTCCTCAAAAGGGCAAGATTGTTTTCATACCATGAAAATCAGGAAATCTTAAGGATTTGGACCCTAAAACCGCGGATTCTGCCTGGTCGGGCGCTGCTTGAAATGAGAGAGAAATAGCAGAGCCACCCGTGTTTCAGGCTTTTTTCCACAGGGAGGGAGTTGACCGTGATTCTCATTATCTGAAATAATCATCCGGATCCACCATGGGCGGCAGGGGCCGATTCAAGAGGCTTTTTTCCTCTTGGATCCCGAACTCCAACTCAAGGTGACTGATCGCCCGAGCGACTCCGTGCATGGGAAAACGATCGCGCCCGTTCATCCACAGCCTCCCAAGAATTTCGTAGGCCTGCTTGTGAGATGGGAAAACTTTGTCCACCAGCCCGATGACCGTCTGCTCAGGATCACGTTGATATTCAAGGACATAAAGCATCGCCATCGCGGTAGGCTGCAATTTGTTTTGTTCGCTTTTGATTTCCAACAAAAGATCCAACGCCTCGTTCTCCCGCCTAGGAACGCGGACCAAAGAATACAACGCGGCACGCTTGGTAAAACTCCGCGCAAGACCCGTATCGGCTGCCGCCTTATATGCCTCATAAGAAGCTTCGTAGGCGGTTTCCGGATCGCCAAATGCCATGACTTTGTTTGAATCCGCCAGAAGAAATCCCAAACGCTCATGCAGCATCGGATGATCAGGATTATTTCTCACCCCGCGTTCCAAAAAATCCCGCCCTGCCAGGATGTAGCTCTTCCATAAGAGTTTCCGACGCAAGGGCGGCAATTGCGACTCATACAAATAATGGGACGCCGCATTGTACGCCAAATGCCAGCTGCCGGCATCCCAATAATACTTCGTTCGCGGCGCCAGATCGACAATGAGATTGTAAGTATCCGCAACATCCGCCCATTTCTGTATTTCAAAATATGAGTATGCCCTAAGGTTCAAGAAGGTCGCAACCAGCGTGCGAAGCCCCCCCAATGAAACCGCAGAAAAGGTCTGCCCAAGCCTCTCACCTGTGCCGATTTCCAAGCGTGGTGGCAAAAGATTCTCACGCTGCAGCTCGGAGGTGAGACTCGCCTCCAAGGGAAGACGCACGGCTCCCGCCACCAGAATCACAAGCCCCAATACCCAGTATTTTTTCTTCTGAGTCATCCGATCAAAATTCTTTTTCAGCAAAAATAAACCACGAGGCAAATAGGTAAAAAATAAAGTAAAACAACCCAATCAATGACAACTTGCACAAAATCAGGAGTGGCATGACATGTCCCTGAATCACTTCATCAATCACATTGAAGAGCTGGAAATCCGGCAATACCAAAGCGACGACCAGTGATATGGCATGGGCCAACCAACCATCGCTCGTTCCCACTCCCTGGCTCAGATAAATCTCACGCGCATCCGCTTGAAAATGTCCGATGAAGTAAATCAGGAAACTGATGATCGTGGTGAACAAGGTGCTGCTTGAAAAGGTGGAGATCAGCATCGCCATTGAGGCGATCACCGTTGCGCGCAAAAAAACGGCCAGCACCGCGCCCTGCAGTGATAGCGTCGGCCCTTGATTGAGAATTTCCGTTCTCAGTGCCGCCACATCCCCTGCCGGCCAACCGCGCTCCACCGCCGCGGCCACTTGCTGCTCCAGAACCATGTTCGTGCGTAATTGCAAAATCCCCGTCATCAGCAAATCCATGATCAGCAATGAAACGAACACCAACAACAACACACCCAACAACTTGCCTGCGAGATAATCAATACGGGGAACAGGCTTCGCCAAAATGGTATAGAGTGTTCGGTCCTCCACATCTTTCGGCAAAAGCAAAGCGGTCGCCACAATCGAAAGCACGACCGAGAACAAAGTCATCGCGCCGAGCGACCAACTTTTGATCAAGGTCAACACATGCGTCCCGGTGGCATCCGGTCCCTCGTGTTGGGGGAGATTGAAAAAATTACTCGCAATCAAAATCACGGCAAAAAACGCGAGGAAGTAAAACACTTTCATCCTCACCAATTGTGTGAATGCATGATGCGCAATGACTCCTATGCGGCCGAAATGCGCGGGGATTCTTTGTATGTTTGAAATGATGTTCATCGCTAAAATGATCAATGGGTTTCCTCCTGTTTGCGGGTTTCATGCAGGAACAAGCGCTCCAACGTCGTCCGAGGCCTGCCTTTTCGAACCAACTCCACCCCGCCAGTCCGCTTGATCAACGCCTCGATCTCCGCGATCAGTTCCGGACTCGCGTCCTTCAAGACCAACTCGGTCTGATCCTCGATCGCGATCAAATCATCCAATTTCCCTTCCTTCACCATTTTTCCACGGAAAATAATCCCCACATGATCACACACTTCCTGCACCTGCTCTAACAAATGCGAACACAAAAACACGGTGATCCCCCGCTCTTTGAGCTTGAAAATCAAATCCCGAATCTGCCGCGAGCCCAACGGATCCACCCCCGCCGTCGGCTCATCCAAAATCACCAGTCGCGGCTCCTGAATCAACGCCTGCGCCAAACCGATCCGCTGCAACATGCCTTTCGAATACCCGCCAATCCTCCGTAGTCTCGCATCGGTCAAATCCACCAATTCTAACAACTCCTCCACCCTGCTTTTCAATTTCGCACCCCGTATTCCGCAAAGTTTTCCATAAAAACCCAAAGTCTCCTCACCACTCAGGTGTTTGTAAAAATACGGATTCTCCGGCAGGAATCCCACCTCATCCCGCGAATCCACCTGCAAGGAGTCTTTTCCAAAAATCGAACACTGACCCGATGTAGGGGCCACCAATCCCAGCAGCGCTTTCATGGTCGTGGACTTCCCGGAACCGTTCGGCCCGATCAGCCCATACACTTCACCCGGCATGATACGGATCGACACATCATCCACCGCCCGCAACGGCAAACGCTTGAACGACGTTTTGAAGTCTTTCACCAAATGGCAGATCTCTACAGCTGGGACGGTTTCTGTCATGCTTCACGAAACTTGATACGAGTCGCATCTCATTGCAATGCCTTTTGCTTACAACATAAACTCTAGAATTCCTTCTCTGGGATGCATCTTATTTTCTACCCATGCAGCAGTAGCATACCGCCATTGGATTCAGGGATTAAAAAGGGCGCATGAGACGTGCGCGTTGGATATCGCCTTGGAAGGATTCGTTTGAGAAGCCTTCGATTTACCATTGTATTTCGCGGGTTGTGGAGCGGCGCTATGCTTTTG
>JBIIFS010000112.1:0-5530 GCA_044237185.1 Luteolibacter sp. | reverse complement strand
AGACTCCCGCGGAAATTCTAACAGCTGAGGATCGTGCGGTGAAGCAGCTCGAGCCCGTTGGAATCAAGGCTACGGAAATGACGGAGACCCAGCAAAAGGCCCTGATAGAACTCATCGCGGTGTATGCCAACCGCCATCGCAAGGAGTTGGCGGAAAACGACATCAAAAAGATCCAAGCGGATTTGAAAAACTTGCGTTTCGGTTGGTCGGGTGGAATCAAACGCGACGAGCCATACTATTACCGCATCCAGGGAACGACATTTCTCGTGGAGGTCGCGAACGTTCAGAACAACGGCAACCATTTCCACGGGGTTTGGCGGGACGCGAAGAAGGACTTCGGAAGAGATTTGTTAGGCGGACATGTGAAGCATGAGCATTGACAGAAATTTTGGAGAGCCGGCCGATGACCGGCTTCTTCCCCCATAACCACAGCCGGTCATCGACCGGCTCTCCAATCCCCCCCCGCTATGCCAGAATTCCTAAACACAGAATTACCAATCGATGTAAAAGTTCACAATCTCCCTCACTGGCAACAGGGAGATGCATGGATTTTCCTTACTTGGCGTCTGGCCGATTCCTTGCCACTGACTAAAATCCGAGAATGGCAGCGGGATCGGGAGCTGTTTTTCAAAAATCATCCGGAACCTTGGACGGATGATGTCTTCAAAGCATATCGAAAGCAATTCACGGATGAAATTGAAGAGTGGTTGGATAGGGGTATTGGTGAGTGTCACTTGAAGAACAAGGAAGTGCGTAGAATAGTTTCCGACTCAATATTGTATTTCGATGGCCAACGTTATGACTTGGATTGTTTTGTGATCATGCCCAATCACGTTCATCTGCTCCTGCGTCCATTGGACCCTTACAAACTAGCCGAGATTGTCAAAACCATGAAGAGCTTCAGTGCCCGTGAAGTGAATAAAATTCTCAAACGAGAAGGTTCATTGTGGCAAAGGGACTATTATGACCGGTTGATCCGTTCTGCTAAGCAATTTTTTTGGGTGAGAAATTATATTGGAAAAAATCCAAAGAACGTTCGTTCGGATACATTCACGCTTTATATGAAGCCATGATGAAACTAACCTTCGTCCATGAAACCAATGCAGCCGGTCGAAGACCGGCTCTCCAACATGAAATCCTCAGAAAACGAAGACGATTGGATCGACGTCGGGACGTATCCTACTTTAGATGAGGCTCACGAACGTGCGTTGGTAGCTTTGGCAATGGGGGAGTCGATACGGGTTGAACATGGGGATCTACCCGGGGAGTTTGATCTGCAGGTGGAGTCGGGGGCGGCGGAAAAAATTTCCGAAGAGATCCGTCAATACGAGGTGGAGTCGGAAATGGTGGGAAATCCAAAAATCGTTCCATCGAATTGGGCGCGGTATTCTTCGGGTTGGCTGCAATATGCCATCTGGGCGCTGGTACTGATCGTCGTTTTCAACCTACAGCAAGTCGACCCGATTTTGAGGGATCGTGGGGCATCATCGAGCATTGGATTCATGGAAAAAGGCGAATGGTGGAGACCTTTCACAGCGCTCTTTCTGCATGCGGATTTCGGACATTTGCTCGGTAATCTCTCAAGCGGTGCTTTGTTCGGCATGCTGGTATCAAAATCCATTGGTCCGTTGAGGGCTTGGTTCTTAATTCTTTTGTCCGGAACGTTGGGTAACGTGATCACTGCGGCGACCACCTGGCCGGAGTCTTTTACGTCGATCGGGGCTTCAACTGCCGTTTTCGGCGCGTTGGGGATTTTGTCTGGAGTCGGGCTGGTGGAAAATTTACGAGAAAAAGTCAGCATGCCGTGGGTGCGGGTCTTTGCGCCACTGCTTGCGGGGTTCGTATTGCTTGGCTGGCTTGGTGGTGCGGCGCCAGACTCAGGAACGGATGTTCCCGGGCATGTTTTCGGATTCTCAGCGGGGGTGGTCGGCGGGATTTTCTGTCGGTATTTTGTGACAAGCGAGGCGTTGCAAGTGTCCTCGAAAAAGTCTAGCTAAGGCTGTGACTTCCACGGAAACACGACAAAACGGAGAGGAGGCCCGCCTGTGGTTGGCGGCGCTTTTGATCTCCATCGTGCTCAACGCCGCCCTGTTGGGCTGGGTGAGTTACGAAGCGATTGTCTCAAAAATCCATAGCAAAAAAATCCTTCCGATGTTCAAGACGGAATCGGTCATCACGGTGTTTCCCGATATGTTCGTACAAGCACCTGATGAGTTGAAGCCGGCTATCATAGAATCTGAAGCAGTTCGCACATCTGATGACCAGATCAGCCGGGAGGCGCCGAAAAGCCACCGCTATATCGGTGAGCGCAACACTCAAGCAACCAGTGATCGAGCCGCAACGAATGATGATGCGACCATGCCATCACAAGCGGGCCGTGAAGCTTTGCCCACAGAGGAGATTGAAACCACAGAAAGCGTTTATCAAGATGGCAGTCTCGACGCTTCCCTCCAGCTCGCCGTTCCGACTCCGCCCGCTCCGCTGTCAGGTAATCTTCCTGCCACGCCGACTCCATCCGTGAAAAAAACAAAAGGTGAGAAGCAGCCAGATCCCGGCGATGTTGACATTGCGCAGCCAGCGATCCGTGAAAATCTGTTAGATGGCCCGAATCCGATTGTAAAAGAAGTTTCCAAAGCCGAGGTAAAAGAAAGCGCCCGTCCCAGCGAGGAGCGAAAGGCCCGTGATGGCGATCCACAGGGTTTGGCAGTGAACCAATCTCCGGGGCTGCCGAAGGCAACCGCAAAGCCATCTCCTTCCGCAACGAGTGACCCTGCATTCAGCGGCAACCAGACTAAAACCGCGATACGTGGCAGCATATCACGCACGGGCCGCAGTGCCTTGGATGTGGTTGATACTCCGATGGGTCGCTATCAGGCGCAGATCAGCCGCGCAGTTGAATTGGAATTCCAGCGGAATTGCGTCAAACGCCGTGACTTCATCGTTCCCGGTTATATCACAGTGCGATTTTTTATCGACAGCAAAGGCCGTGTCACAAGCCTCAGTCTGATGGGAGAAATCGAAGGTGGTGAAGTCCAGAAAGGATTTACGATTGATTCCATTCGCGAATCTCCAATTCCGTCCATGCCGCCCGAAATCAAAAAAGAAATGAAAGGCGATCCTCTCGAACTGATTTATAACTTTTATTTTTAAACACCAACCTACCTATGGATTATCTCGCTATCTCCGTCACCGAAGCCACATTCAAATTTCTTGAAGATGGCGGTATCTTTATCTATCCCTTGCTGGCTTGCTCGGTTGCCGGGTTGACTGCGATCGGCTTCAAGCTTTTTGCGCTCGCTCGCGGCCGCGTCATACCCGCCGAGCTCGCCCATGTGCTTGAAAGCGCCGGCAATGCGAAGGATGTGGCAGGTGAAATTTCCAAACATGAAAGTGCGCTTTCCCGGTTGGCGGCGGTAGCACTGAAAAACACGGGAAAGGATTCCACGCAAATCAGCCAAGCTGTTGAAGCGATAGCGCGTGAAGAAGTGGTGAGAATGCATTCCGGAATCGGTGTGCTGGACGTGGTGATCACCGTATCACCCCTTTTGGGCTTGCTCGGAACAGCATCGGGACTGGTGACGATTTTCCAAGGACTTGGAGAAACCACCGATTACCTCGCCATTGCGCGAGGGATTGCGGAAGCGCTCAGCACCACGATTTTCGGTTTGGCGATCACTGTTCCTTGTGTGGTAGCGCACAGCTATTTCATGCGTCGCATTGAGCGGCTCACCGCACGTATGGAATCCATCCTGACAAGTTTCACCGAGACCTGTTCAAATTCCAAGTGAAGCTGAATCCATGAAGTTTTACCGCATTCAACGTCAAGCCGCACAGGTACCGATCGTTTCGCTGATCGATATTCTCTTCATTTTGCTGGTATTTTTCATTGTCACCATGACATTCAAAAAACCACGTGAGGTTCTGGAAATCGAGCTGCCTACCGTGAAAGAAATTGCTTTTGGCAAAGTGTCTGATTCGCGTTCGGTGATTGCGGTGGATGCGCTGGGAAACGTGACGCTGGATGGCATATCTGTGCCGGAAGGATTGTTGGGGTCCTATCTGAGCGCCTTTCAAAAACAAAATCCCGGACGCAAGCTCGAACTGGAAGCGGATCGGCGCCTGCCACTGGAGCGCTTGCTGCAGGTCTGGGATGCGCTGAGCAAAGCAGGGATTAAGATCAAGGAAGTCCCTGCGAGGATCAAGGCCGGTGGGCAGGATTAAGAATCAAATTCTCAAAGTTTCAACGATAACTCTGCGATTTTTCTGCAGAGCTCTGGGAAAGGTAGGCCATCGGCAGCGGCGGATTTCGGCAGGAGGGAGGTTTCCGTCATGCCGGGAATGGTGTTGGCTTCGAGGACGTAGGGGTTGTTGTTAGAATCCAACATGACATCGATGCGGGAATAGACTTCGAGGCCGAGAGCTTTGTGAGCGGCGACAGCTGCGGTTTGGACTTTTATCGTGGTTTCCAAATCGAGATCGGCCGGGCAGATATATTGTGAACCTTTGCTCAGGCCGGTCAGCCATGGGTATTTTGCCGCCATGTCATAAACGCCTTCCGGGGGGATGATGTGGATGACGGGGTAGGGAATGCCGTCGATCACGGGAACCGTGAGCTCGTATCCGGAGATGTATTCCTCAATCAGAAGATCCTTGGAATGTTGCGAGGCTTTGGCGATGGCACCTGCGGCGTCTTCTTGATTTTTGACAATTTCGATGCCGACCGATGAGCCTTCGCGCGGGGGCTTGACGACAAAGGGTGCGGAAAAGGAGGGCAGCACCGGACCATTCGTGCAATCGATGATTTCCGATTTGGGAGTTGGCACCCCTGCAGCTAGGAAGGCTTGTTTGGCGAGGCTTTTGTCAAACGCGATACGGGAAGATTTCGCGCGGGCTCCGGTGTAGGGGATGCCTTTTTTGTCGAGAATGTCCTGAAGCTGCCCGTCTTCGCCAAAAGTGCCGTGGATCAAGTTGAAGCACAGACCGGTGCCTTCGGGTAAATCGATTTTGGTGGAGGTTACATCGACGGGAACCGCATCGAGCCCGAGCGAGAGCAGGGCTTTGAGAACAGCGTTTCCGGAAGCCAGCGAGACCTGGCGTTCCGAACCAGGTCCGCCCATGAGGACAGCGATTTTGATGTTAGAGAGTGACATGGGATAAGAGGGAAAAGTTCAACGCAAAGCCGCAAAGAGCGCGAAGTTTCGCAAAGCAGCATGAGCACTAGCGAATTTTTTACAATGGCGAAGCACTAACTGTTTGGACGGAGCGAAGCGCAGTCAAAGGGGATTCTTTGAAAAGGATTATGTCTTACTTGAAATTTGAAAATTGGAATTTGAAATTTAAAACAACGTCTCATCGTCTCCGATGATTTTGACTTCGGTTTCGAGGTCGATGTTGTATTTTTCCTTGGCGGTTTTGCGGATGGAATCGATGAGGGTAAGGATGTCTTTGGCGGTGGCTTTGCCGTTGTTGACGATAAAGTTTCCGTGGACTTCCGAGACGGCGGCGTTGCCGACGGATTGTCCTTTCAGAC